>NC_018000.1:5205000-5505000 GCF_000265205.3 Sinorhizobium fredii USDA 257 | reverse complement strand
CATATTTGTAATGGGTCAGGTGATAGATACTGGCCTTGATCGACATACAGCGTTTTTCCCCTCGATGGCGGGTCCTTCGCCCGCCATTCGCAAGGACTTTGTGCAATGCGAACAAAGAAAGCAAGCCGAAACCGGGATGGTTTCGGCGGGCCTTGCGCCTTCGGCAGCGGCGCGATCCTGGTCTCAGACCGGCGGTGGATTGAGCCGGGCAAAGCCCTCCTGCCGGTAGTAGGGGAAGTGGGGGTAGGGCGCCGTCGTCGCGCTCGCGGCGTCGAGGCGGGCGACCTGGTCGGCCGATAGCGACCAGCCAACGGCGCCGAGGTTCTGGCGCAATTGTTCCTCGTTGCGCGCCCCGATAATGACGCTCGAGACGGTCGGGCGCTGCAGGAGCCAGTTGATGGCAATTTGCGGCACAGTCCTGCCGGTTTCCTCCGAGATCCCTTCCAGCACGTCGACGATGTCGTAGAGCCTTTCGTCGTCGACGGGCGGGCCGAAAGCGGCGGTGTCGTGCAGTCGGCTTCCCTCCGGCCACGGCTCGCCACGGCGTATCCTGCCGGTCAGCCGACCCCAGCCGAGTGGGCTCCAGACAAGCGCGCCGACCCCCTGGTCGAGGCCGAGCGGCATCAGTTCCCATTCGTAGTCCCGACCGACGAGAGAGTAGTAGACCTGATTGGCGACGTAACGCGGATAGCCGTGCCGGTCGGCGGCGGCGAGCGATTTCATCAATTGCCAGCCGGAGAAATTGGAAACGCCGACATAGCGCAGCTTGCCGGAGCGCACGAGCATGTCGAGGGTCGTCAGCACTTCCTCGACCGGCGTTCCGGCATCGAAGGCGTGCAATTGCATCAGGTCGATATAGTCCATGCCGAGCCGCTTCAGGGCGGCGTCGACGCCTTTGACGAGGCGCGCGCGGGACGAGCCGGCATCGTTCGGTCCGTTGCCGACGGGCAGCGACATCTTCGTCGACAGGAGCACCTCGTCGCGCCGTCCCTTGACCGCCGCTCCGAGGATGACCTCGGAGTCCCCGTCGGAGTAGACGTCGGCCGTGTCGAAAAGATTGACGCCCGCCTCTAGGCAGATGTCGATCAGGCGGCGGGCCTCCGCTTCGACGGTGGTGCCCCAGGCGCTGAAAAGCGGACCCTTGCCACCGAATGTGCCCGCGCCGAAGCTGAGCGCCGGCACCTTCAATCCGGACGAACCAAGCCGTCGGTATTCCATCTTGAACTCCTTCGTGCTCATGCCATTCTTGCGACGAGAAGGATGGAGCGGACGGCGATTTGGATATAGACTGCCGGCGGGAACATTATCTGTGAGTTGAATTCACATGTCGCGACCCTCGGTCAACCGCTCGGGCGAAATGGAAGTCTTCGCCAAGGCAGTGGAACTCGGCGGCTTTTCCGCCGCGGCCCGCCACTTTCGCATGACGCCTTCGGCGGTCAGCAAGCTCGTGCTGCGTCTCGAAGAGCGGCTCGGCGTCCGGCTGGTAAACCGGTCAACGCGTAAGCTGCAGCTTACGCCGGAGGGGCATGCTTTCTACGAACGCACGACGCGGGTCCTCGCCGACATCGACGAGGCGGAGCGTTGCGCCTCGGCCGGTGAAAGCCCGACCGGCCGCGTGCGGCTGAATGTCAATGCGTCCTTCGGCACTCATATCCTGATGCCGCTGGTCCCTGAATTCCGCGTCCGCTTTCCGGCCGTCACGCTCGATATCGTCCAGACCGATGCGGTCGTCGACCTGATGGAGGCGCGCGCCGATGTGGCGGTCCGGGCAGGACCGCTCAAGAGCTCGACACTGATCGCCCGCAAGCTCGGCGCGACGCGGATGATGATCGTTGCGGCGCCTTCCTATGTGGAACGAAGAGGCATCCCCAGGAGCCTAGATGAACTGCGGACCCATGACCGGCTTGGCTTCTGCTATGCCCGCGCGGTCGACGGCTGGCCTCTCAGGGATGCGGGCGAAACGATCGTACTTGCCGCTTCGGGGGGCGTGCAGGTCAGCGATGGCGAGGGACTGCGGCAGCTCGCCCTTGCCGGCGCCGGGCTGGCCCGCCTCGCCGAGTTCGCCGTGCGCGAGGACCTTCGCGCCGGCCGGCTGCTGCCGGTGCTCGAGGAGTTGAATCCGGGCGATCTCGAGGAAATTCACGCCGTCTTTCTGGGGCAGGGCGGGGCTCTCCCTTCCCGCGTGCGCGCGGTTCTCGACTTTCTTGCCAGCCATGCCCGCGTCACGCCGGTGTTGCCCAATGGCTTCAACCGTCAGGCAGCGCAGGCGTCGGCATAGGGACAAAGGCTCGCGGGTACCGCGAGCCCTCTCTTCTGTCGACGTTCGTGTCAGCGCTTCGGTGCGACGAGCGCGAAAAGCGCACCCTGCGGATCGGTGCATTGGACGATCCAGGCGCCGCCGGGCACTTCCATTGGCTCCTGAATGATCTTCGCACCGCCGGACTTGGCCCGATCGATCGCTGCATCCAGCGCCTCGACGTTGAAGTAATAGAGCCAGTAGGGGGGCGCGGGGATTTCCTTCGGCTTGGTCATCATGCCGCCGATCGGCTGGCCGTTGAAGGCGAAGATCTGGTAAACGCCCATCTCGCCCATATCCATCGCCTGGTCCTTGGTCCAGCCGAACAGTTTCGAATAGAAGTCGAAGGCCGTGTCGAGGTCGCCGGCCATCAGTTCATGCCAGCCCACATTGCCGGCGGCCATCTGGTCCATGGGGGGCGGCGGCTCGCCATCGCCCTTGAAGAGGGCAAAGGCCGCGCCATGGGGGTCGGTGACGATCGCGAAGCGGCCGACGCCGGGAATGTCGTCCGGCGCGCGGTGGACGGTGCCGCCCGCGGCGGCGAGCTTGTCGGCGGCCGCGTCGACGTCATCGACCGCGACATAGCCGAGCCAGGCCGGCGGCACCTTCATCTCGAGCGCCCCGTCGGGCATGGTCATCAGACCGGCCACCTGGTGGTCGCCCATGGAGAATAGCGTGTAGTCCATGCCAGGCATGTCCGCATTGCGGGCGGACCAGCCGACGACGCTCTTGTAGAAGGCCTCCGCAGCCTTCGTGTCCGTCGTCATCAGTTCGTACCAGATGAATTTCCCATGCATTGTCGATCCTCCGGGTGGGGCGACGCAACGGTCGCCGTGGCATCAGCTATCGGCGGCGATACTCCGCCTGCATCATTTCCTTCCAGCTTCCGTCTTCGGCCTGGACGCGGGCCGTCAGTGTCCTGCGGTTCGCATCGATCAGCGTTATTCTGTCCTGGTATCTGGCCGATCTGCCGGGATTTTCAAAGTCCGGGCCTTCGCAATTCAGTGCAAGCGTCTTGCCGTCGTCTTCGATCTCACCGTCATAGACCCACATATGGGTCATCATGGAGCCGACCCATGTGCCGACATAGCGACCGGTCAGCGGATTGAACCCAAGCGTCATCAGGGTCTGGCCGGGATTCCCGTCCGGCATAGTGCCTTGCCCTTCACAAACCACCCAGAGGCCTTGCATCGAGCGGACATTCTCCACCCATGGGCCACTCGCCTCGGCGCTTCCGGTCGAATGTTCGGACGTCCATTCGCCGAGCAGTTGTTCCAGCCAACGGTGTTCTTCCTGAGGCTCTGCTTTCACTTTTTCCTCCTTGTTTCGCGCATGGTCGTTTACCCGACTTCGGGCTCTTTCGATTGCATAGCCGTAGTTTGTGCCCCCGATGCCGCGAGACATAGGGCCAGTGGCCGCTAAGTCCATTCAGTCGCAGCAGGCGTGCCGCTTCGGTGTGTCCTCGTATTCATCATGACGACGGACGAAATCCATATTCGTGCGTTCATTGCGCCCCCTGGGAGCGCGATCGAGAAGCATCAGGGTGCCGGCCATTTCCTCCAGCCCACGGGCATAGGTCGAATAGGTGTGATAGACGGTCCCATCCTCGTCTTTGTAGAAGGCGCTGAGGCCAGGGAGTTCCTCGAAGGCGTCCTTAGGATCGATTTCGGTGAAGTTGTACACGACCTTGTCCTTCGCCATTTCGCTGGGCGTGAAGGACACGTGGAAGTCGCCGTTGAAATCGCCCGAGGCGGAAACCCAGGGGAAATCCCAGCCCATTCGCTGTCGATAGGCCTCGATCTTCTCGAGCGGGGCGGTAGATGCGGCAACCAGCGTGACGTCGTGATGGTTGAGATGCGGCAGGGCGCCATCGAAATGGTCGACAAGGAAGGAGCAGCTTGGGCAACCGGCGTCCCAGCTCTCGCCGAACATAAAGTGGTAGACGAGAAGCTGGCCACGTCCGTCGAAGAGCTCCGCCAACGTTCTTGGGCCTTCCGGTGTATCGAAGGTGTAGGATTTCTCCAGCCGCACCCAAGGCAATGCCTGACGTTGGGTGTTTATCTTGTCCCGCAGCCGACTATGTTCCTTCTCCAGCGCCAGCAGCGATCTGCGTGCCTGCAGCCATTCCTCCTGAGATACGACGGCGTGGTTCGGTCCCATATCCGTTCCTCCTCCAGTACAGGGCTTCGATCGAATTCTCGTTGGAGCACCGATTATAACGCAGCTCGAGACTTGCGGTGAGCACGTCGAACGGTGGAGGCATTGCCATTTGTGCTTGACTATTTAGGTTGATATCAACATTAGTCGGACATGTCAAAGTCGCCGCTCATCCCTTTCTCGACCACGATCTTCGTCAGGGATACCTGCCTGTGCCTGCATGTCCAGCGCGCCGCCCGGGCGCTGGCCCGCCGTTTCGACGATGCGCTCAGGCCGCTCGACATCACCAATGGACAGTTCTCGCTGATGATGTCGCTCAATAGGCCGGAGCCGCCGAGCATGAGCGCGGTCGCGTCGCTCCTGGCCATGGATCGAACGACGCTGACTGCAGCGCTGAAGCCGCTGGAGCGTCGCAGTCTTCTGGAGACCTTCGTGGATCCGCAGGACAGACGACTGCGGCGCCTGCGACTGACGGAAGCGGGCGAGCGGCTGCTGGCTGAAGCCGTGCCAATCTGGAAGCGAACGCATGAGGCGATCGATGCGCAACTCGGCGACGCCGGCCCCGAGCGGCTGCGGGCCGACCTCCTCGCTCTTACATAGGCGCCGCATGATCAGGATGGAGTGCGCCTTTCGCCGAGAAGCGCGACAATCTCCGTGATCAGCGCCGTTGCCTGCCGCAGCCTCTCTTCCCCTAAGTCAGCTCCGAGCGCATTCGCCCAGATGGCCTGCCGGCCGGCGATGTCGGCGAGCGCCGCCTCCCCTTTCTCGGTTAGCGCCATCAACTTGGCGCGCTGATGGACCGGATTGCTCCGATAGGCGATCAATCCCTCGGCATCGAGAAGATCGGCGATGCGCTGCACCCCTTGCCGGGCCAATCCCAGCAATCGGGCTGTTTCCGCCACGGACATGGGCGCATGGCCGGCTGCCGCCAGCACCTGCCATCGCGCACTGCTCTGGCCGGACGGCTCCGCAAGCCTATCTCCTTCCGAGTTCAGGTGACCGGCGAGACGAAGCACGGAGATTGCCAATTCGGCAAAGGCATCGCCGGCGGGCGTGCGCGTGGGAAAGCTCATATTGACAACATGCTGTCAAAAGTGGATGTTGACAATATGTTGTCGTATTCGTGTCGGCTTTACAAGCTTTGAATGGGAGGAACGCTGATGAAGACGACCTACAAGGGTAGCTGCCATTGTGGACGGATTCGGTACGAGGTCGATGTCGACCTTAACGCCGGGACCAGTCGATGCAATTGTTCGTACTGCTCGAAACTGCGCTATTGGGGCGCGAGCGTGAAGCCGGAGAATTTTCGGCTCCTGTGCGAAGAGACCGGTATCGGAGACTATCAGTTCGCCACGATGAGCGGCCATCACCGGTTCTGCATGACATGCGGTGCCGCGCCCTACGGCCACGGCTATGTCGAAGAGATCGGCGGCGCCTTCGTCTCCATCAATATTTCGTGCCTCGACGATATCGATCCGGGGGTGCTTGCGGCCCTGCCGATCCAGTATATGGACGGGCTGCACAACAACTGGTGGAATGCGCCGGCCGAGACGAAATACATGTGAGGGATCACGTTTCGCTGAGCTTGCGGGCCGCGGCGGCCAGGCATTTCTCGAACGCCGCGAGGTCGGTGTAGACCGCGTCCCTCGCTGCATCGCCGACTATGATGATGCCGCCGCGGCGTTCGATGCCGGAATGCAGCATGAGGTTGTCGATCAGGCCGAAATCCTCGACCGACAACCCGTCGGGGTCGCGCAACCGGCCTTCCGCATCAGGCGCGACGGCGCCCTTGAAGTGTTCGACAACGCGGTCGGTGTGGTCGCGCGCCACATTGGTATAGGCAAAGACCGGCTTGCCGAGCGCGCACATGAAGCCGAGCTCGAACGTGGTCCCGGTGTCGGCGGCGATGCCGCGAAAGGGCGTCAGGTTTGCGATGATCGCGTCCGCCTCGAGCATCATCTGTTCGTCCACGGCGCTGATCGCTGCCGCACGATCCCGCTTCGAATTGGTTGGCGGAATTTTCAGGTCGCCCGGCGACAGGGGGATCAATCCGGCGGCACGCGTCAGCGACGCCTTTTGATCGAGCATTTCGCGCGCATTGGGCAGGAAGACCTCGGGTCCGGCCAGGTAGACTTTCTTCGCCATAAGTTCCCAGTCCCGCCCGACGATGTGGTTGGATCGGACTTGCGTTCTCGACAAACTGGAGCCGGATGAGGAGATGAAGCTCATCCGGTCTGACATAACCTTTTGCAGCCGCGGCGATCCGATGGCTTAGCGGTCGCCCAGGTCCCGGACAGCCCCGCGGTCGGCGGAGGTCGCGAAGGCGGCATAGGCCTTGAGCGCCGTCGTCACCCGACGCTTGCGCTGTTCGGCCGGCTTCCATCCCTTGGCGTCCTGCTCCGCGCGGCGGCTGGCAAGCTCGGCTTCCTCGACGCGCAGGCTGATGGTGCGGTTGGGGATATCGATATCGATGATGTCGCCTTCGCGGACGAGCCCGATCGTGCCGCCATTCGCCGCCTCGGGCGAGACGTGGCCGATCGAGAGACCGGAGGTACCGCCGGAGAAGCGGCCGTCGGTGATCAGCGCGCAGGCCTTGCCGAGGCCCTTCGACTTCAGGTAGCTCGTCGGATAGAGCATTTCCTGCATGCCGGGTCCGCCCTTCGGACCTTCATAGCGGATGACGACCACGTCGCCGGCCTTGATCTCGTTGCCGAGGATCGCCTTGACGGAGGCGTCCTGGCTCTCGAAGACCCGGGCCGGACCGGAGAACTTCAAGATGCTCTCGTCGACGCCGGCCGTCTTCACGATGCAGCCGTCGAGCGCGATATTGCCCTTCAGGACGGCGAGGCCGCCGTCCTTGGAGAAGGGATGTTCGACCGAGCGGATGACGCCCTTCTCGCGGTCGGTGTCGAGTTCGTCCCAGCGCGCCGCCTGGCTGAAGGCGACCTGGGTCGGGATGCCGCCGGGGGCGGCGCGGAAGAAGTTGCGGACCGTTTCGCTCGACGTGCGGGTGATGTCCCAGCGATCGATGGCGTCGCCGATCGTCTCGCTGTGCACGGTCGGGCACTCGCGGTTGATGAGGCCGCCTTTTTCCAGTTCACCGAGGATCGACATGATGCCGCCGGCGCGATGCACGTCTTCCATGTGCACGTCGGCTTTTGCCGGTGCTACCTTCGACAGGCAGGGAACCTTGCGCGACAGCCGGTCGATGTCGTCCATGGTGAAGTCGACCTCGCCTTCATAGGCGGCGGCGAGGATGTGCAGGACGGTGTTGGTCGAGCCGCCCATGGCGATGTCGAGCGCCATGGCGTTCTCGAAGGCCTTCTTGCTCGCGACCGAGCGCGGCAGGATACGGTCGTCGTCCTGCTCGTAATAGCGCCGCGCCAGGTCGACGACGAGATGGCCGGCCTCGACGAAGAGGCGCTTGCGGTCCGCATGGGTGGCGAGCGTCGAGCCGTTGCCGGGCAGCGACAGGCCGAGCGCCTCGGTCAGACAGTTCATCGAGTTGGCCGTGAACATGCCGGAGCAGGAGCCGCAGGTCGGACAGGCGGACCGCTCGATGACCTTGACGTCCTCGTCGGAAACACTGTCGTCGGCGGCCGCGACCATGGCGTCGACGAGGTCGAGCGCGTGCGTCTTGCCGTGCAGCACGACCTTGCCCGCCTCCATCGGCCCGCCGGAGACGAAGACGGCGGGGATGTTGAGGCGCAAGGCCGCCATCAGCATGCCGGGGGTGATCTTGTCGCAGTTGGAGATGCAGACCATGGCGTCGGCGCAATGGGCGTTGACCATGTATTCGACGCTGTCGGCGATGATTTCGCGCGACGGCAGCGAATAAAGCATGCCGTCATGGCCCATGGCAATGCCGTCGTCGACTGCGATGGTGTTGAATTCCTTGGCGACGCCGCCCGCCGCCTCGATCTCGCGGGCGACGAGCTGGCCGAGGTCCTTGAGATGCACGTGACCGGGCACGAATTGGGTGAAGGAGTTCACCACCGCAATGATCGGCTTGCCGAAGTCGCTGTCCTTCATGCCCGTCGCGCGCCAGAGGCCGCGGGCGCCGGCCATGTTGCGGCCGTGAGTGGTGGTGCGGGAGCGATAGGCAGGCATGAACGGTTTCCTTCACGGACGAATGTCGATACGCGAATATGGCGATCCTTGAGCGCCGGTGCAGGGGTACTAGCGCAAAATTGCGCGCGCGTCATCTTTCGCGTCAGATTATTTCCGCCTGCCGGGGCGGACAGGCGCGCAGGCCTTGAGAGCGAAGTCTGGCCGGTCGCAGTTGCCTTGCACGGCATTCGATCCGGAGCGGTTGGGCTATGTGCCGACCTATTCCTCGATGTCCGCCTGAATGGCGCCTTGCTTGCCAAGCCGGATCAACAAGTCCATTCTTTTGCAGCATTCACGCCTGTGCCGCGGACTCTTCGCCGCCGGGTGCGTATTGAGGTTCGTCCGCGATGAACTGCCATGAATGCGGTAGCGAGATAGAGAGCGGCTTCGCGTTTTGCCCGAAATGCGGCGCCAAACAGCAGAGTTCGTGCCCAGCTTGCGGCTACCGCTGCGCGCCGCATTTCGCCTTCTGCCCCAGTTGCGGCGCCCGGCTCGGAGCGCCCGCGGAAGCCCGACCGGCTCCGAAGCCGATCACGATGGCGCCTGTGCCACAGGCGCCTGCAGCACCGTCGGCACAGGATATCGGGGCCGACCGGCGCACAGTTACGGTCCTGTTTGCCGATCTTTGCGGCTTCACCGGCCTTAGCGAGCAGATCGATCCGGAAATTCTCCAGGCGCTGCAGAACGAGCTCTTCGAGGAATTGACGAGCGCCGTCGAGACGTTCGGCGGCTTCGTCGACAAGTTCATCGGCGATGCGCTGCTTGCGCTCTTCGGCGCCCCGGTGGCCCATGAGGACGATCCGGAGAGGGCTCTTCGGGCCGCATTGGAGATGCGCGATCGGGCCGCGCAGGTGAGTGACCGCTGGCACAGGCGCATCGGCCTGCCGCTCAGCCTCCATATCGGCGTCAACACCGGCCCGGTCGTCACCGGCGGCTTCGGGGCGGGCGACACGAAGTCCTATTCGGTCACCGGCGACACTGTAAACACGGCGCAGCGCCTGCAGGCGCTGGCGGGCCCGGATGAAATCCTTGCGGGGCCGGTTACTTACAAGCTCACCCGGCATGCCTTCGCCTATGAAACGCTCGGCGCCGTTGCCCTGCGCGGCAAGACCGGCAGCCTTCAGGTCCATCGCGTGGGCGGCGCGCTCGAGGCGCCGCGCCCGGCAAGGGGCCTGGACGCCCTCGGTCTCAGTGCGCCGCTCATCGGACGCGACGCCGAGGTCGCCCGCATGCGCGATTGCCTGGTGCTCGCCTGCGCCGGCACCGCGCAGGTCGTGCGGCTGACCGGGGAAGCCGGCATCGGCAAGTCGCGTCTGGTGAGCGAGTTTCTGGCGACCCTCGGCGAGGATCCGCGCTTTGCGCATGTGGCCGTCAGGCGTGCGGCCTGTTCTCCGCTCGGCGAGCCGTCCTACGGGACGCTCGCCACCGTGCTGAGCAGTGCATATGGCATACCGCCCGGCGGGACGGCGGAGGAAACGCAGGAGCGGCTGGCGTCCGGTCTTGCCGAAATCGGCTTTAGCGCCGACGAGCTCGGCGAGTTGATGCCGCTTCTCTTCCATATCCTGGGGATAGGAGATCGCGAAGGTGCCCTGCAGCACGTTGCTCCCGACCAGATCCGGCGCCAACTCCTCTCCGTCATCCGCACCCTGTTCGAGCGGCGGCTCGAACGGACGCCGTTGCTCATCGTCCTTGAAGATCTGCACTGGGCGGATTCCGCTTCGCTGGAGGCCTTGCGCTTCGTGCTCGACCGGCTGGATCGTCGTCCTTTGATGCTGATCACCACGCAGCGACCCGACGCCGGCCCGGAGCGTCTGGCCCCCGGTCGCACGGGCGTCACCGCACTGCGCCTCGGGCCGCTCTCTCCCGCCGACGGACAGCGGCTTCTTGCCGGTTTCTTCGGAGAGGCTTGCCTCCCTGGAAGCCTGCGCCAGCAAATCCTCGCGCGTGCCGGCGGCAACCCACTGTTCATCGAGGAAATCGTCCGGGGCCTCATCGAGCTCGAAACGCTGCGGCGCGATGGCTCCGAATGGCACGTCGCCGACGGCGAAGCGCGAGTCGACATTCCCGCGGGTATCGAGGCGATGCTGCTGGCGCGGATCGATCGGTTGCCGCAGGAGGTGCGCCGTCTCGTCCATGGTGCGGCCGTCATCGGCCCGCGCTTCGACGCCGAGTTGCTCGCCGTCATCCAGCCCAGCGATGTCGCATCGGGTCTGGAGTTGCTTTGCGACGCCGAGATCATCGAAGAGAGTGCCAGGGGCGGTACGCAGGCACCGCAAGGCTATCGCTTCGTGCAGTCCCTGCTGCACGAGGTGGTCTACAACAATCTCCTCGTCAAGCGGCGCACGGAGATTCATGCGGCCATCGCGAACGCTCTGGAGCGCCGCCATGGGGAGAATCCGGAGCGCTTCGAGGATCTGGCTGTCCTCGGGCATCACTACAGTCAGTCCGCCGATCGGGCCAGGGGCGCACACTACCTGATGGCCGCAGGAGACCGGGCAAGCCAGCTCTACGCCAACGAGGACGCCATCCGCTTCTATCGGCAGGCGATGGCCGCCCTTGCCACGCTTGGCGAAGAGCGGCCGGACTGGTTCGTCGCTCGCGAGCGGATTGCCGATCTCCTGGTGCCGTTCGGCGAGCGCGCGCAAGCCGAGGAGCACTACCGCGCCCTGCTTGGCTCTCATCGCGTATCGGCAGACCCAGTTGCTTCTGCACGAATCCTCCGCAAGCTCGGCCATCTTCTCTGGGAGGCCGGCAAGCGCGATCAAGCGCAGGCGAGATTCACGGAAGCGTCGGGCCTCCTCGAACGCGCCGAGGCACCGGTCGAAAGCGCGTCGCTGTTGCAGGAGCGGGGGCATCTCGCCTTCCGCATGGGCGACTATCTTGCTGCCTCCCAATGGGCGGAGGAAGCTTTGGAGCGGGTCAAGGCGCTTGGTCCAGACGTGAGCGACGAGACCCGGCGGGAGGTGGCCCTTGTCACCGCCGAGGCATTGAATACCAAGGGGGTGGCTCTCGCGCGAAGCGGCCGCACGCGAGAGGCGATCGAGGCTGTGGAGACGAGCGTTGCCGTCGCCGAAGCAGCTGCCCTGATGCACGCGGCCTGCCGCGGCTACACGAATCTCGGCGTGCTCTATACGATCGTCGACCCGAAGCTTGCGATCGACATCTGCCGGCGCGGCCTCGACATGGCCCACCGCATCGGCGATCTCGGCTTTCAGGCTCGGCTGCTCGCCAATCTCGCGGTCGCCTGTTGCACTTTCACCGACCGCTGCGCGACCGAAGGCGTGCCGGCGGCGCAAAGGGCGATCGAAATCGACCGGGCGCTCGATCAGCGCGACCATTTGCCGGTATCGCTGCTCGTGCTGGGGCAGATCTACCAGTGCCACGGCAGGCCAGCTGATGCGCGCCAGCTCTACGGCGAAGCGCTCGACCTTGCCGGCGAAACCGGCGAGGCGCAGGTGCTGTTTCCGTGCTATGATGGCTTGGCGACACTTTGCCTCGATGAAGGCGAACTCGCCGAGGCCGAACGCCAGTTCCGTTTGGCTCACGACATCTGCGAAAGCCACGATCTCGACCCGGAAGCCTTGGTGATACTGCCGTTCCTCGACTGAACGGTCCTTCATACCAGGCAAAGGCGCGGAGAGAAGCAGCCTCGCACGCCTAAACGAGGCCCCGGGGCTGCACGAGGGAGGAGAACAGCCATGGCGGAAAATCGCAGCTCCGGGCCATTGCAGCCGGGCGACCGGGCGCCGAACGTGGTGCTCGACGCGATCACCCAGGAGGGCAAGATCGCCCTCGATGATTTTCGGGGATACAAACCTGTTTTGGTGGGTCTGTTCAGGGGGCTGCAATGCCCATTCTGCCGCCGGCAGATCGCCACGATGGCGCAGCTCAAGGCTGCTCTGAGCGAAAAGGGCGTCGAGACCCTGACCGTCGTGAACACGCCGATCGAGCGAGCGCGCCTCTATTTCCGCTACCATCCCTTGCCGAATTTGCTCGCCGCGGCGGATCCCGACCGGATTTCGCATCGAGCCTTCGGCTTGCCGAATCTCGAATTCACCGAAGACGAGGACGATTGGCCGCGCAAGATGGGCATGCAGACGGTGATGTCGATGCGCATCGACATGCCTGGCGTATTGCCGGAACCGATGGATCCGGTCGCCGCGTCGAATTATCTCCAGAAGGCCGACGCCTACGAGATGACGGACGACGACCGTCGGATGGAGGCCGCGGCGATGGCGCAACTCGTCGGTGAGTTCCTGCTCGACCGGGACGGTGTTGTGCGGTGGTCCTTTACCGAAGCTGCGCCGGACGGCCGCAACATGTTTCGTGCGCCTTCTCCGGACGAAGTGATGTCGGCAGCGTCGCAGGTCGCTCACTGAAAGCTGGCGGCCAGGGGCGCCTTCCTCCGGCGCGTCGGCAGACTGTGCCCGGCTCGCATTTTCGCGATCACTGCGGACAAACAAAAAAGGCCGGGGTAGACCCGACCTTCCTCATCACCTTCCCCTTTGCCAGTCCATCCGTGGTCAAAGGCGAGATGGGTCTTTCCTAGCCGCCGATCATGACAACCGGATGACAAGCAATCGAAGAAGCACGGATCGATTGCATCGGCGGTGAATATGCGGGCCTCTCCGAGAGCGTCGCAAGTATCGACCGGCAGAAATCGAAAGACCGGCGAGGTCGCGCGTTAGATCTTTCTAAATAATTCATCGACAAGATGTCGATATGCGCGGCTCGCTACTCTTCATTGTTGCATTGGCTGGCCTTATGGCGATCGATCAGATCGCCTGCGACGGCCGGTATAGCCGCGCGACTTGGCGCGAAGCGAAAGAACAAGCCAACTCGGTTCGGTATCGGGTGGAATATTGGGTCGGCGATATCGTCAGGCTCTAGAGTCGGCCATGTCCGAGCGGCGATCTAAATAAAACCTTGGGGCGGTTGCCATTGCGATCGCAAAGGCGCAGTGTCCAACCTTCAGTAGCAATATTACGGGCGCTACTGCTTGAGGGCTGACTACCCTGGCCCCCAACGAAAGGAGGACGTCATGTCTTCCACCGTAGACAATTTCTCGAATTCCGATTTGGACATGATCCGGTCCGTCTTGGACGAGGCCGGCTATGACGCCAGCCTCCTTGTCGCGGATCAGCGGCTTTTCAACACGGCCGCATTGCTTGTGACCAAGCTGTTCCTGGCGGGTGAGACGTCCCGAATGGGCCTTGCAGCGAAGCTCGAGTATCAATTGGGCACTGCCGGCAAGCACAGGCAACCGTCAGGAACATGCCTGGCGCGCTACGCAATCCAAGGTCTCCCACTCGAGCTTCAGTCGCGAAACCTCGCCCAACAAAAAAGGCCGGGCTGATCCGACCTTCCTCATCATCTTCCCCTTTGCCAGTCCATCCGTGGTCAAAGGCGAAGTGGGTCTTTCCTAGCCGCCGATCGTGACAATCGCGTGACCCGCAGCCGAAAAAGCGGCTGGGCCAGCTGCGATCGGCCTATGGGAAATACCTCTACCGGCCCAAGAACGTCGAAAATATCAACGAAATAGAGGGTGAAGTCGCGCCAAGCCATGGCGGACGAATTCCGCAGGGCCGGATGAAAGCCGGTCAGCGCATGCCTTGACCTTCGCGAGGAAAGCCCGGATCGACCCTCGAGGAAAGGCCGCTCATCCGCATGGCGAATTCAGGGATGGCTGAAGCGCGAACCTGATTTCTCTTAGCGAAGCTGCGCACCGCTACATGCGTCTCGCCCAGGAAGCAGATCAGCAGGAGCGATCGGCCGCTGTGAGTCTACTGCTTGGGCATGACGCCCTTGCTTATCAGCCACGCCTCGAAAGTGCCCGGACGCCCATTGTGAGTCCATTCCGCGCGGTACGAGAAACCAGGGGCTGCACCCCGAATGCCGATGCTTCCATCAACAAGGCGTTCGGTTACACCCGGCTCGTGGGTCTTTCGGAGATACTTCTTCTTCACTTTCATGAGTCTCATTGCCTGCCTCCCCGGGGTACAACCAGGAGTCCGAGGGTCGCACAGGCCACGTGTGAGTCAAGGATTACAAGCAATATCAATGGGATAATAACAAGTTGGGCTAAGACCTCTGGCCCATTTATTGTTGGACCAAGGTCCTAGCAGAGCTCCGCTCGGCCGTAGCCGAGGTGCGGTTGATGGCGGGTTCCCAAACTCGCTTCAGGATTGTTTTTCGATGGCTTACCTACCCAAATGTGTAACTAGACAGGTCCCGCATCGCGAAGCATTTTTTACGCCGGGGGTGGACCATGTCGAGTATGCAGGAACTCGCGAAACAAAATCCCGGGCTTATCTCGGGGTGGCGTCTTTCCGTCACTCTGCAGCCCGGCACACCTTTAAAATGGCTTCTGAGGCATGGGGAAGTTAAGGAGGGTGCCAGCTACCCCAGTGAAGAAATCCCCACAAGCTTCGCGATGTGGATGCCCATCGTGAAGACATGGGCAGAGCTCGGTGTTCCCCGAAAAGAATCTTCGCCGACGATGGCCTCTGCCGTGGGGCAAATACCGGTGGATGGAGGCGATCTTCTGCCTTTCCTCATCAAGTACCGGTCGATTGTCGAACTCGTGCCCATCCTCCATCAGGGTCGCCAGATAAGGCGGCTGAAAGCGGAGTATCCGGAATTTTCTCACCTGGTAGAACAGGCGAACAGACCCGGTGCAGGGAAGCTAAAGCGGTTCCCGGGAAGCTACAAAAGGCACCTGCGGAGGCTGGGGAAGCGTTAAACCGGAGGGGCGCCCAGTGGCGCTTCTGAAGCCCGGTGTAGCCTTTTTTCGTCGTCTATGGCTCGATCGATCGCCTCGATGCTCATCTGAAATTCAATCACGCCCTTTGCAGTTGCCACGACCTTCCTGGCTCTCATCTCACGAGCAGCTGGCAACAAAAAAGCCGGGGTGAACCCGACCTTCCTGCAGCCATTGCCAGTACATCCGTGGTCAATGACGAGATGGATCTGTGTAACCGCCGATCGTGTCGATTGCGTGACGATTAGTCGTCGTCTCAATTCTCTTTCCCAAACCGTCGATCGCAGTGTCCCAACGTCTTCGGAAGAAGCGGCCGGCATGACCGCGGCGACGAGGCTCCGCAGGTCGACTTGAACTGTCGCACCGGTCCGGCGCGCGGCGCGCGAGATACGCTCGAGATCGGCTTTGGCGGAAAGCGGCCCGGCTCATGCCGAATCCCTTCCTACCGGGTTCAGTGAACCCGAGGGAAACTACGCAAAAGGCCCTTCGATCTCTCGAAAGGCCTTCTAAATCAGAAACTTGGATGGTGGGCGTGACAAGGATCGAACTTGTGACCCCTACGATGTCAACGTAGTGCTCTCCCGCTGAGCTACACGCCCATCCGATGCGGCGCATAGACCATAAAACCGGCGTCGGCGTCAATAGGCTTTTCGAAGGTTTTTTGACAGAAAATTCGAAGGCGTCGGCGCGGCGGAATTGCTATGGCTCGCGTTCCGTCTTTTGCTCGCTGCAGGCGCATTGAGCAGACTAAATGATTGAAATAACAAAAAGCCGCTGCCGGATGAACGTGCAGCGGCAGAACGACCCCGCGCCCTTGCGTACGGGAATCGAGGGCAATTTATTCGTTCAGATCGAGCGATCGACGGTTGTCACAGCGCCGGGCGCCGGCGGGGCTGTTTCAGGCGGCCAGCATCTTGTTGACCTCGTTGACGAGGTCGCGAAGGTGGAAGGGCTTGGAGAGCACCTTGGCGTCCTTCGGAGCCTTCGAGTCCGGGTTCAGCGCGACGGCGGCAAACCCGGTGATGAACATCACCTTCAGGTCCGGATCGAGCTCGGTTGCCCGGCGGGCAAGCTCGATGCCGTCCATCTCTGGCATGACGATGTCGGTCAGGAGGAGCGAAAAGGGCTCTTCGCGAAGCCGGTCGTAGGCGCTGGCGCCATTGTCGTAGGACAGGACCTTGTAGCCAGCCTTTTCCAACGCCTTCACGAGGAAGCGGCGCATGTCGTTGTCGTCTTCGGCAAGGAGGATTTTCGCAGTCATGAATCGGCCGTGGCTATTTCTTTTCAATGCTTCTGGGATGCGGCAGCCTAGCAAACCGCAACAGCGTAAATATCCGGTGAACGGAAGGCGTCAACCCCCTGAACCGGCGGGAGGCCACTATGGACACAGAGGCGGCCAGCTGGCAACATGATCCAAACACCAAGATGCGCATATAGTAAAAGGGTTCCGATGGGGGAAGTGGCCGAGTGGGACGTGTTCGAGGTTCTGGAACCCGCGAGCCAGCGGATCCCCTTCGTGTTCAACTCCCCGCATAGCGGGCGCACTTATCCCCAGTCTTTTCTGGATCAGTCGCGGCTTGATTCGCATTCGATCCGCCGGTCCGAGGATCACTTCGTCGACGAGCTCTTCCAAAGCGCGACACTTCTCGGAGCGCCGCTGCTGCGGGCCCATTTCCCGCGCGCTTTTCTCGACGTCAACCGAGAACCCTACGAGCTCGATCCGCGCATGTTCGAGGGGCCGCTGCCGGCCCACGCCAATATCAGCTCGATGCGGGTTGCCGGCGGGCTGGGGACGGTGCCGCGGCTGGTGGCCGAGAACATGGAGATTTATCGCAGCCGTTTCCCGGTCGAGGAGGCGCTGGCGCGCATCGAGGCGATATACAAACCCTACCATGCGACACTCAGGAAGCTGATTGCCCGCACCCATGTCCAGTTCGGGATGGCGGTGCTCATCGACTGCCATTCGATGCCCGGAAACGTTCACCTGGCAGGTAGCGGCCAGCGCCCGGATTTCATCATCGGCGACCGTTATGGAACGAGTGCCGCCGCGGAACTGTCACGCGTTGCGGTCGAACTCCTGGAGCAGCTCGGCTATGCAGTGACCCGCAACAAGCCCTATGCCGGCGGCTTCATCACCGAGCACTACGGTCGGCCGACGCGCGGTCTTCACGCGCTTCAGATCGAGATCAACCGCAGCCTCTATATCGACGAGGCGACACTGGTCAGAAAGCCGGGCTTTGCCGCCCTGGCGACCGATCTTGCGACCTTCGTCGCGGCGCTGGCGCGCCATGTGGAGGAGTACGGCGCCTATCTGCCGCTTGCTGCGGAGTAAGATCCCCCTCGCGCTCAAAAAGAACCGCGCCAGCGGCGCGGTCAAGTCTAGGGAGGAAACACCCAAGGAGGGTATTTGCAGCCACGCGTGACTGCCTGGAAACTTTAATATTGCACTGCACAATTGTCAAGTTTCAAGGGGGCAGTCTTTTGCGTCGCGGCAAAACCAATGCAGCGATCCGGACGTGGACGCAGCTGTTCCCGAACCGGCGCCGACCGGTGCCGTCGTTGCCTTTCGACAAATTTCCTCTATTCAGAAGGAACTTCGTTCCTCCGCTCAAGAGAGTGACATGCTGCCCGATCGTTCCTTCTTCGACCGCCTCGCCGATGCCGCCAAGGCGGAAACCCTGCCGCGCTTCCGCACAGGCACGAGCGTCGTCAACAAGCTCGAGGGCGGTTTCGACCCCGTCACGGAAGCCGACCAGTCGGCGGAAGCGGCGATCCGGCTGTTGATCGAAGGCGCGTTTCCCGAGCACGGCATCCTCGGCGAGGAGCACGGCAATATCGGCCTCGATCGCGAACATGTCTGGGTCATCGATCCGATCGACGGGACCCGTGCCTTCATCTCCGGCCTGCCGGTCTGGGGAACTCTGATCGGGCTCTACCGCAACGGCAGGGCGATCATGGGACTGATGGACCAGCCCTTCACCGGCGAGCGCTATTTCGCCGACGGCCAGAAAGCGACCTATCGCGGCCCCGGCGGCGAGAAGGTGCTGTCAACGCGTCCCTGCGGTGCGCTCTCGGACGCTGTTCTGTTCACCACCTCGCCGCATCTCTACACGGGCGAACTCAAGGAGCGCTTCGAGGCGCTGCAGGCGAAGGTGCGGCTCTTCCGCTACGGGTGCGATTGCTACGCTTTCGCGCTGCTGGCGGCCGGCCATGTCGACCTCGTCATCGAATGCGGCCTGAAGCCCTATGATGTCGGCGGGCTCATTCCGCTGATCGAGCAGGCGGGCGGCGTCATCACCGACTGGCAGGGCGGGCCGGCGGAAATGGGCGGCGAGATCATCGCCGCCGGCAGCCCGGAACTGCATGCGCAGGCGCTGGAGATGTTGCGATCACGCTGACTCACGCATCCTCCATGGTGCGCGGCGAAGGATCGGCGTCCTCGTCATTCGCCTCCGGCAGGAAGGCCAGAATTGCGGCGAGTGCCTGAGCGCGGTAGCGGTCGGCCTCCTGGAAGAGCTCGTGGCGCGCGCCGTCGATCGGTATCAGGTGGCCGGCCCGGAAATTGCTGGCGAGGAACTCCATCGCGAGATAGGGCACGAGAGCGTCGGCCGTCGGCGCCAGGATGACGGTCGGGACGATGATCTTCGTCAGGTGTTCGCGGCGCATGGCGCGCCTGATCACCCGGAACGACTCGCTGAGCCACCGGCCCGTCGGTGGTCCGATCCGCAAATGAGGATGGGCGTCGATCAAAGCCAGGTTGCGCGCATAGCGTCGGCTGTCGGTGGTCAGCGGATTGTTGTCGAACGGCGTCCGACCCTCGGTGTCGCCGCGCACCGGCAGGCTGCCGAGGCCGAACCAGCGCATGGCGGTGGCGATCGCCACGATGCCGTGCTCGCCGATCGCCTGGCCCCTCAAGCCCAGGAAGGGGGCGAGCAGCACCATGCGGTCGATGCGGCTTGCCAGCATCGGCGCCAGCGACAGGGCGACGAGCGCCCCCATTGAATGGGCGACGATGGAGAAGGGCAGGCGCGTGTCAGGCAGGACGATCTGCTCGAGGAATATCGTGAGGTCGCGCTCGTAATCGGCAAAATGCTCCACGTGGCCACGGCCCAGCTGTGGCAACAGCCGTTCGGACCCACCCTGGCCGCGCCAGTCGAAAGTGGCGACCCAAAATCCTGCCGCCATGAGGTCGCCGATCGTTTCGAAGTATTTCTCGATCGACTCGTTGCGCCCCTGCAGCAGCACGATCGTGCCGCGCGTGACCGGCGCGTTCGCCTTGAACACCGCATAACGAATCTTGCGATCGCCGGCGCCGTCGAAAAAGCCCACCTGGGGCTTTCCCGGTATCGGATTGTCCGGCGTGGATTGAAGGATCGTCGTCATGAAGGCGTCGGCCGATTAGAACGAAGTCGAGATCATCAGGGATAGGCGGCGGTCTCGCCTGCGTCAAAGAAAAAAGCCGGAAGCGGCGGATGAAATCCGGACGATCACCGCTTCCGGCCGCTGAAGGAGAAGGGACATGTCACTTCAGCCCTGGGCGCTTTCACCCAGTGTGTTTGTTTTATACCCGCATGGCTGAACGGCGACCGAACCGGTCGTTCATATGCCGTTCACCAACGCTGCCAGACGGCCCCTTGAACTCATGCGAAGGCATTCCCATGTCTTGCTTGCGGACGCCGTAGACGGGTCCGTTCACCGGTCATGCCACAGCCAAATGGGGTGGCAGGCCAGACATCGCAAACCGTTGCTCTTGAAGGAGGACACCATGCGCCACGTTGATTTTTCCCCCCTCTACCGCTCCACCGTCGGCTTCGATCGCCTGTTCACCATGCTTGACAGCCTTGGCCAGCCCGATCAGGCGCAGACCTATCCGCCCTACAACATCGAGCGGACCGGCGAAAACGCCTATCGCATCACCATGGCCGTTGCCGGCTTCGACGAGACCGAGCTTTCGGTCGAAGCGCGTGAAAACACGCTGACGATCAAGGGCGAAAAGAGCGAGGAGAAGGGTGAGGAAACCCAGTTTCTCCATCGCGGCATCGCCAAGCGCGCCTTCGAGCGGCGCTTCCAGCTTGCCGACCATGTCGAGATCAGAGCCGCCTCGCTGAAGAACGGCCTGCTTCATGTCGATCTCTTGCGCGAGATCCCCGAAGCAGCCAAACCGCGCCGCATCGAGATCACTTCGGTCTCCTCTCAGCCGAAGCAGATCGAGGCGCAGAACGCCTAACTTCAACGGTCAGGCCTATTAGGACGGCGCCCCTCGGGGGCGCCGTTTTTTCATGGGGCATTTCCGCCGCGGCGGTGGTCTTCAGCAGGCAGCGACGAACCGGTCGACATCTTCGGCCTGCGTGGCGAAGCTAGTGACGAGGCGATAGAGGCCTTCATTCTCGGTGAGGCTGCCGGCGAGATGGTGCGGCACGGGCCAGTCGTAGAAGACCGCCCCCTGCTGCTGCAGCCGTGCGGCCAACTCACGCTTCAGGATCACGAAAACCTCGTTGGCTTCCGGCGCCCAGGCCAGCCGGCTCTCGGCCGAAGCCGAGATTCCCTCCGCCAGGCGACGGGCCATGGCGTTTGCATGGCGGGCGAGTTCGAGCCACAGGTCGCCGGCGAGATAGGCTTCGAACTGGGCTGCGATAAAGCGCGACTTCGAGAAGAGCTGCGCCGCACGCTTGCGCAGGAAGTGCATTTCGTGCGCCTTGGAGAGGTCGAAGAGAATAAGGGCCTCGGCGCACCAGCAGCCGTTCTTCGTGCCGCCGAAGGACAGAAGGTCGACGCCGCGCTTCCAGGTCATCTCGGCCGGCGTGACGTCGAGGCTGACCAGGGCATTCGCGAAGCGTGCGCCGTCCATGTGCAACGGCAGCTTGTGGGATTGAGCGATCGAGGCGAGCGTTTCGATCTCCTCGAGCGAATAGACGCTACCGCTTTCGGTCGCCTGCGTCAGGGTTACTGCCATCGGTTGGCCGCCATGGACGAATTCCGGCGGAAACCGGCGGATTTCGGCCTTGAGCCGGGCTGCTGCCATCTTGCCATGCTCGCCGTCGACCGGGCTCAGCCTGGCGCCATGCGAGAAAAACTCCGGCGCCCCGCATTCGTCGACATTCACATGTGCCTCGCGGTGGCAGAAGACGACGCCCCCCGCCCTATTGGCGCTCGCCAGTGCCAGCGAATTGGCGGCCGTTCCGGTGCCGACGAAAAACACCGCGACCTCCCTCTCGAAAATCTCCGACAGGCGTCTTTCCACCGACCGGTCGAGATCGCTCGTCCCATAGGCGGAGACATAGCCCTGGGCATGCGCGACGAGGTTATCGGCAATTGCCGGATGGGCACCGGCCCAGTTGTCGGAGGCAAATATCATTGCACATCACCCTGTCTGTCAGCCCCTGGCGGATGCTTCGGCGAGACCATAGCCGAGTTCGCCTGTCAGGCAATGCTTTGGCTCCGGCGCAATGCCATCAGGAGACCAGTTTGAAACCAAAGCGAAGAATGTGGGCCAGGGGCGTAATTTAATTTCAAAACTGCACAATTTACGGCAATGTTCGGCAAAATCTCCTCTATTATTTGCGGCGATGCCCCTTGCGAAGGGGGGCGCTTTCTGGCATAGAGCGCATGAAATAGGACAGGTTTGCTGTCCTATTTCGGTCTAGGGACCGGAACAATCGCCGGAAGGCCAGCGAAAAGCGGCATCGGGCGGAGAGCGCAAGGGGTTTGGCCGGATTTCATTCGGTCGTGACGCCTGCCATCAGGATGGTCGTGGACATTCGTGCCTGATGCAGCCGCGCTTCATTTGCGACCTGATCAGGATCATGCGACGATAATGCCCCGGCTTGCCGCGATGCGAAACGCAGGACGGCGATAGGCGCGCGGGCCGCGGCATGCCCGGAATTCCGGGTGCAACAGGAGGGAAGACGATGACGGATCATTCGCCATCACAACAGATTGGGCTCAACCTCGCGCAGAATGCTGCGACGGCTGTGAAAACGCCCGCATTCCCCTCCGGTCTGCCGCGAAAACAGGGCCTTTATGATCCGCGCAACGAACACGACGCCTGCGGCGTCGGCTTCGTCGCGCATATGAAAGGGGAGAAGTCGCACCAGATCGTGCGCGACGGCCTCTTCATGCTCGAAAACCTGACGCATCGCGGTGCGGTCGGCGCCGACCCGCTGATGGGCGACGGCGCGGGCATTCTCGTGCAGATTCCCGACCGCTTCTTTCGCGAGGAGATGGCCGGCCAGGGGGTTACCCTGCCCAAGGCCGGCGAATATGCCGTCGGCTATCTCTTTATGCCGCGCGACGACAAGCTGATCGCCCATTTCAAGGAGGTGATCAGCGAAGTGGTCGCCGAGGAAGGTCAACACCTGCTCGGCTTCCGCGACGTTCCGGTCGACAATTCATCGCTCTCCAAGGCGCCCGACATCGCTGCCACAGAGCCGCACCACGTGCAAGTCTTCATCGGCGCCGGCCGCGACGCCGCCACCAACGCGGAATTCGAGCGGCGCCTGTTCACGCTGCGCAAGGTGATCTCCAACCGCATCTATGCGGAGGCGGATGGTGGCGATCTCGGCTTCTATGTCGTGTCGCTGTCGACCTCGACCATCGTCTACAAAGGCATGTTCCTCGCCTACCAGGTCGGCGCCTACTACAAGGACCTCGCCGACGAGCGGTTCCAGTCGGCCGTAGCGCTGGTTCACCAGCGATTCTCGACGAACACCTTCCCGTCCTGGAAGCTGGCGCATCCCTACCGCATGGTCGCCCACAACGGTGAGATCAACACGCTGCGCGGCAACGTCAACTGGATGGCGGCGCGGCAAGCGTCGGTTTCCTCGCCGCTATTCGGCGACGATATCTCGAAGCTCTGGCCGATCTCCTACGAGGGCCAGTCCGACACCGCCTGCTTCGACAACGCGCTGGAGTTCCTGGTGCAGGGCGGCTATTCGTTGGCGCATGCGGTGATGATGCTGATCCCGGAGGCCTGGGCCGGCAACCAGCTGATGTCGCCGGAGCGCAAGGCGTTCTACGAGTATCACGCGGCGCTCATGGAGCCGTGGGACGGACCGGCGGCGGTTGCCTTCACCGACGGCCGCCAGATCGGCGCCACGCTCGACCGCAACGGTCTACGCCCGGCGCGCTACATCGTCACCAGCGACGACCGCGTCATCATGGCATCTGAAGCCGGCGTGCTGCCGGTCGATGAAGACAAGATCGTCAAGAAGTGGCGCCTGCAGCCGGGCAAGATGCTGCTGATCGACATGGAAGAGGGCCGTATCATCTCCGACGAGGAGGTGAAGTCGTCGCTTGCCGGCAAGCATCCCTACCGCCAGTGGCTCGACGATACCCAGCTTATCCTCGAAGACCTGAAGCCGGTCGAGCCGCGGGCGCTGCGCCGCGACGTATCGCTTGTCGATCGCCAGCAGGCCTTCGGCTACACCCAGGAAGACACGAAGCTGCTGATGTCGCCGATGGCGACGACCGGTCAGGAAGCGATCGGCTCGATGGGCACCGACACGCCGATCTCGGCGATGTCCGACAAGCCGAAGCTGCTCTACACCTATTTCAAGCAGAACTTCGCCCAGGTCACCAACCCGCCGATCGACCCGATCCGCGAGGAACTGGTGATGAGCCTCGTCTCGTTCATCGGCCCGCGGCCGAACATCCTCGACCACGCCGGCATGGCGCATGCCAAGCGGCTGGAAGTCCGCCAGCCGATCCTGACGAACGGCGACCTCGAGAAGATCCGCTCGATCGGCCACACGGAAGACCGCTTCGACACGAAGACGCTCGACTTCACCTACGACATTTCGCGCGGCGACGAAGGCATGCCGGAAATGCTCGACCGGCTCTGCGAGCGGGCCGAAGCGGCGGTCAAGGGTGGCTACAACATCATCGTGCTCTCCGACCGGCAGGTCGGTCCGGATCGCGTCGCGATCCCGGCACTGCTCGCCACCGCGGCGGTGCATCACCACCTGATCCGCAAGGGCCTGCGCACCTCGGTCGGCATCGTGCTGGAATCCGGTGAACCGCGCGAGGTGCATCACTTCTGCCTGCTTGCCGGCTATGGCGCCGAGGCGATCAACCCCTATCTCGCCTTCGACACGCTCGTCGACATGCACAAGCGCGGCGAGTTCCCGAAGGAGGTCGACGCCAGCGAGATCGTCTACCGCTACATCAAGGCGGTCGGCAAGGGCATCCTGAAGGTCATGTCCAAGATGGGGATCTCGACCTACCAGTCCTATTGCGGCGCGCAGATCTTCGACGCCGTCGGCCTCTCGTCGAAGCTGGTCGACAAGTATTTCTTCGGCACGGCGACGACCATCGAGGGCATCGGCCTCGAGGAGATCGCCGCCGAGACGGTGGCGCGTCACAAGGCTGCCTTCGGCGTCGATCCGGTGCTGGCCAACACGCTCGACATCGGCGGCGAATACGCCTTCCGCATGCGCGGCGAGAGCCATGCCTGGACGCCGGACGCGATTGCTTCGCTGCAGCATGCGGTGCGCGGCAATGCCGAGGATCGCTACCGCGAATTCGCCGAGATGGTGAACGCATCGGCGCTGCGCATGAACACCATCCGCGGCCTCTTCACCCTCAAGAGCGCCGAGGCCGCCGGCCGCCAGCCGGTCCCGGTCGACGAGGTCGAGCCGGCAGTCGAGATCGTCAAGCGCTTCTCGACCGGGGCGATGTCCTTCGGCTCGATCAGCCGCGAGGCGCATACGACGCTCGCTAAGGCGATGAACCGGATCGGCGGCAAGTCGAACACCGGCGAGGGCGGCGAGGAAAGCGATCGCTACCTGCCGCTGCCGGATGGCTCGATGAATCCGGAGCGTTCGGCGATCAAGCAGATCGCCTCCGGCCGCTTCGGCGTCACCACCGAATATCTGGTCAATGCCGACGTCCTGCAGATCAAAGTGGCGCAGGGGGCGAAGCCCGGTGAGGGCGGGCAGCTGCCCGGCCACAAGGTGGATGCGACCGTCGCCAAGACGCGTCACTCGACGCCGGGCGTCGGCCTCATCTCGCCGCCGCCGCATCATGACATCTATTCGATCGAAGATCTGGCGCAGCTGATCTACGATCTGAAGAACGTCAATCCTGAGGCCGATGTCTCGGTCAAGCTGGTATCGGAAGTCGGGGTCGGCACGGTCGCGGCCGGTGTCGCCAAGGCGCGCGCCGACCACATCACCATCGCCGGTTTCGACGGCGGCACCGGGGCTTCGCCGCTCACCTCGCTGAAGCACGCCGGCAGCCCCTGGGAAATCGGCCTTGCCGAAACCCAGCAGACGCTGGTGCTGAACGGCTTGCGCTCGCGCGTCGCGCTGCAGGTCGACGGCGGCCTGAAGACCGGCCGTGACGTCGTCATCGGCGCGCTGCTCGGCGCGGACGAGTTCGGCTTTGCCACCGCTCCGCTGATCGCGGCCGGCTGCATCATGATGCGCAAGTGCCACCTGAACACCTGTCCGGTCGGCGTTGCCACCCAGGATCCGGTGCTTCGGAAGCGTTTCAAGGGTACGCCGGAACACGTCATCAACTACTTCTTCTTCGTGGCCGAAGAGGTGCGGGAAATCCTCGCCTCGCTCGGGGTCCGCAAACTCGACGACATCATCGGCGCTTCGGAGCTGCTCGAGCGCGACCGAATGATCGAACATTGGAAGGCCAAGGGCCTCGACTTCTCGAAGATCTTCCACAAGGTGGAAGCGCCGAAGGAAGCGACCTACTGGACGGCCCGTCAGAACCATCCGATCGACGACATTCTCGACCGCAGGCTGATCGAGAAGGCCAAGCTCGCGCTCGAGACCAAGGTGCCGGTGGCATTCGAGGCGGAGATCAAGAACGTCGACCGTTCGGCCGGCGCCATGCTTTCCGGTGCGCTCGCCAAGCGTTGGGGCCACAAGGGCCTGAAGGACGACACGATCCATGTGACCCTCAAGGGCACGGCTGGCCAGTCCTTCGGGGCGTTCCTGGCGCGCGGCATCACCTTCGATCTCGTCGGCGACGGCAACGACTATGTCGGCAAGGGCCTTTCCGGCGGGCGCATCATCGTCCGGCCGCCGGAAAACACCAGGATCGTGCCGCACCAATCGATCATCGTCGGCAACACCCTGCTCTACGGGGCGATCTCGGGCGAGTGCTACTTCAACGGCGTCGCCGGCGAACGCTTCGCAGTGCGCAACTCCGGCGCGGTGGCGGTCGTCGAGGGCGTCGGCGACCACGGCTGCGAATACATGACGGGCGGTGTGGTCGTCGTGCTCGGCAGTACGGGGCGCAACTTCGCGGCCGGCATGTCCGGTGGCGTCGCCTATGTTCTCGACGAGGAAGGTGACTTCGCCCGCCGCTGCAACATGGCCATGGTCGAGCTGCAGCCGGTGCCGGAGGAGGACGACATGCTGGAGAAGCTGCACCATCACGGCGGCGACCTGATGTACAAGGGACGGGTGGACGTCTCGGGCGACATGACGCGCCATGACGAGGAGCGGCTTTATCAGCTCATCTCCAACCACCTGCACTTCACCGGTTCGCCGCGTGCCAAGGAGATCCTCGAACACTGGGCGGATTACCGGCCGAAATTCCGCAAGGTCATGCCGGTCGAATACCGCCGTGCGCTAGAGGACATGGAGCGCATGAAAATGGCTGAAGCGGCCGAGTAACCGGCTCTGAAAGAGCGGCCCCCGATCCGGTTCCGGTGCGGGGGTCATCACGCGCGCGCCGAGGCGCGCCTGTTCAGATTGAAATTATCAGGATCGTAAGATGGGCAAGGTTACTGGATTTCTCGAGATCGACCGGCAGGTAGCGAAGTACCAGCCGGCGTCCGACCGCATCCGCCATTTCCGTGAATTCACCATTCCGATGTCCGAGCAGGAAGTGCAGAAGCAGGCCGCTCGCTGCATGGACTGCGGCATTCCTTACTGCCATGGGCCGACCGGGTGTCCGGTACACAATCAGATCCCGGATTGGAACGATCTCGTCTATAACGGCAATTGGGACGAGGCGATCCGCAACCTGCATTCGACCAACAACTTCCCGGAGTTCACCGGCCGCGTCTGCCCGGCGCCGTGCGAGGAAGCCTGTACGCTGAACCTCGAAGACGTGCCGGTGGCGATCAAGACTGTCGAGCAGGCGATTGCCGACAAGGCCTATGAGATGGGCTACATCGTGCCGCAGCCGGCCGTGACCAAGACCGGCAAGAAGGTGGCGGTCA
This sequence comes from Sinorhizobium fredii USDA 257, assembly GCF_000265205.3. Classification (NCBI taxonomy): domain Bacteria; kingdom Pseudomonadati; phylum Pseudomonadota; class Alphaproteobacteria; order Hyphomicrobiales; family Rhizobiaceae; genus Ensifer; species Ensifer fredii. The sequence goes on along the minus strand of NC_018000.1, from coordinate 5,477,493 downwards.
TCGGCTCCGGCCCTGCTGGCATGGCGGCCGCCCAGCAGCTCGCCCGCGCCGGACACGAGGTCCATGTCTACGAGCGCGAATCGAAGCCAGGCGGTCTGCTGCGCTACGGCATCCCGGATTTCAAGATGGAGAAGAACTTCATCGACCGCCGCGTCGAGCAGATGAAGGGCGAAGGCGTGACCTTCCATTGCGGCGTCAATGTCGGCGTCGACGTGGCGGTGCAGACGCTTCTCGATGACAATGACGCGGTGCTCTATTGCGGCGGCTCCGAGACTCCGCGCGATGCCGGAATTCCAGGCGTCGAATTCATCGGCGTGCACGACGCCATGCCCTATCTGGTGCAGCAGAACCGCCGCGTCGGCCGCGAGAACATCGACAGCGTCGGCTGGCCCTCCGAGCCGATCCTTGCCGGCGGCAAGCATGTTGTGGTCGTCGGCGGCGGCGACACGGCCTCCGACTGCGTAGGGACCGCCTTCCGCCAGGGTGCCGTCAAGGTGACGCAGCTCGACATCCGCCCGCAGCCGCCCGAGAAGGAAGACAAACTCGCCGTCTGGCCGTTCTGGGCGACGAAGATGCGCACCTCCTCCAGCCAGGCCGAGGGCGCGGTCCGCGAATTCCAGGTTGCGACGCTCGAATTCGTCGGCGACGAGGATGGCAACCTGACCGGCGTCAAGTGCTGCCAGGTCGACGATCGCCGCAAGCCGATCGCCGGTACCGAGTTCATCATCAAGGCGGACCTCGCCTTCATCGCCATCGGCTTCCGCGGTCCCTTCACCGACAGCGTGCTCAAGGACCTCGGCGACAAGCTCTCGCTTAACACCGACCGGCGCGGCTCGACCAACGTCGTGGCGAACGAGCGGGACTACAGGACCTCGCTCGACAAACTCTGGACCGCCGGCGACGTCCGCCGCGGCCAGTCGCTCGTCGTCTGGGCGATCCGGGAAGGCCGCCAGGCGGCGCGAGCGATCGACGAGGCCCTGATGGGATCGACGCTGCTGCCGCGGTAGTCGGCTTAAACGCTCCATGCGGGTCTCGCAAATTGCGGGCCCTGCGTCTAAGTTGCCGCACCTCTCTAACCGCCGTCATCCTCGGGCTTGACCCGAGGATCCAAACACAAGGGGCTGCGCAAGGTTCGCTCCGAAATGTCACGAGCATGCGTAATGGGGAATCCTGGGGCATGGAGCCTCGGATCAAGGCCGAGGATGACGACCCTTGAGGTATGGCAAGCAACAATGTTCCGATCGTGAGCTTACGGCGTCGCGGCAGGCCCCTCTGCCGACAGGAAACGTCTAACACTCAGTCCCGCAACAGCGGATTGCTGATCACGGTTGCCGGTTTCGCAAGCCGGAAGTCGTCGACGCGTCCGACCGGTGCGGCCGGAACCTCGCCCTTTTCAACGAGCAGGTCTCTCGGGCTCTTGCCGGTCCCCTTCTGCGGCGCGCCTGCGCCCAGAAGTGCGGTTGCGCCGTCGAGCGCCGGATCGGTCACGCCGATCGGCGGCGTCTTGACGATATCCTCGTTGGCAAGCGGGGCCGTGACCACGAGATCCTTGAGGCCCTCGGCGCCCGGCACGTCCGCATCGGCGGCGGCCTCGCCGAGCAGCTTGCGGATGTCCTTCTCGACGTAGAAGGCGAGCTTGCGCTTGCCCGCCTTGGTCAGGTTGATGCCGTCGGAGCCGCGCAGGCGGACCTGCTGGCCGTTGATGTCGGAACCTGTCAGGACGAACTTGCCTCCCTCGTCGACGAAGCCGTCCCAGATGTCGATGAACTGCCCGCCGACCTTCTCCACCTCTTCGCGGTAAATGCCGTTGAAGGTGACCATGTCGGCGGTCATGGCGGTCGATTGGAAGGGCGGCATGCCGACCCAGAGAAGCGGCAGATTGTCCTTTCGAGCGAGAGCGGCAAGGGCGTTGACGCGCTTGCGGTATTCCGCCGTCCAGAGGTCGGTGCGCAACGTCTCCTTGGTCTCGCCGATCCGCATCATCTGCCGGTCATTGGCGCCTAGACTGACGACGATGACCGAGGGCTTGAGCTCCGCCATATAGCCCGGCAGGCTGTCCGGCCAATTGAAGTAGTCGTCGCGGACAAGGCCAGACGAGCCGTTGGCGCGCGTTTCGACAACGACGCCCGGCGTCATTTCGAACGCGGCCTTCAGGCCGTCGCCGAGACTTCCGGCAACGAAGTCGCCGACGACGAGCACCTTTTTCGCATCCGGCGATTTCTCGACCACGGCCGCCGGCGGGGGTGCATCGGCGACGCGCGGCTTGGCGCGCTGCTGTCGCGGCCGCTGCTGCTCGGCCGGCTGCTGCCGCCGCCTTTGTATGCGTCGCGGCCGCGGCTGGGTCGGATACTGGTTTGGATCCTCGTAATATGTCCGCCGCTGTGGGGCGAAGCCGCCGAAGAGCCGTTGCAACAGGGTGCGACGCGGGACCGGTTCTTGCGCCTCGGCCATGGTGGCAAAGAAGCCGGTGACCAGCATCGCCGCCGCAGCCGCGAAGACCGGCGCCAAACGCAGGAGAAGCGACCCTTTCCCGGCATCTCTGGTTATCAACATGATTACATCACCGTCGAATGGCAGGCGCTTTCATCATACGCCAATTCACGGCGACTTGGGATCGAATGATCGAAAATCGCCGTGGGAGATTGGCTGCAGAGCGGTCACTTGCGCAAGGCGCGCAGCAGATTCTGCGTCGGTTCACCGTCGGTGGGCAGGCCGTTCTGCGCCTGGAAGGCCTGGATCGCGGCTTTCGAGCCGGAGCCGAAATTGCCGTCCACCTCGCCGTCGTAGTAGCCAAGTTCCTTGAGCCTGTTCTGCAGTTCGAACTTCTCGCTGATGTCGAGCGAACCGTCGGGCCGCGGCCAACGCTGCTGCATGCCGGCATAGCCGGCGATCTGGTCGGCGAGCAGCCCGACGCCAAGCGCATAGGAGTCCGACGCGTTGTAGCGCTTGATGACAAAGAAGTTCTTCGTCATCAGGAAGGCCGGGCCCCGGCCGCCGCCCGGCAGCTTGAGTTCGGCTCGCGTCTTGGAAGTGCTGAAACCCTTGCCGTTCGGGCGGAGGAAGCCAAGCGCGGCCCATTGGCCGAGCGTTTTCGTCTGGCCCGAATATTTCGCCGCATTGGCTGGCGCCACGACCTCGTAGCCCCAGGTCTGCCCGGCCTGCCAGCCGTTCTTCTTCAAGAGGTTCGCAGCCGTGGCCAGCGCATCGGGAACCGAATTCCAGATGTCGCGATGGCCGTTGCCGTCGGCGTCGACCGCGTAGAGCAGGTAGCTGGTCGGGATGAACTGCGTATGCCCCATGGCGCCGGCCCAGGAGCCGGTCAGCTCGCGCGGGGTGATGTCGCCGCTCTGCAGGATCTTCAAGGCCGCGATCAGCTGAGTCCTGGCAAATTTCGCCCGCTTCGGATCGGCATAGGCAAGCGTTGCGAGCGCGCGCGGCACATAGTGCAGCCGATCGTCCTTCTGGAGGACAGCGCCGTAGTTCGACTCCATCGACCAGATCGCCAGCAGGATGGTCCTGTCGACGCCAAAATGCCGTTCGAGCGAGTCGAGCGTGCGCGCGTGCTTGGCTGCCATCTCCTGGCCAATGCGCCTGGTATACGGATTGACACGCGAGTCGATATATTCCCAAATCTTGTGCTTGAACTCGGGCTGGAAGTTGGCTTTTTCAATGACGGCCGGGTCGGGGGTCTTCACGCCGGCGAAAGCCTTACGGTAGGTCGCCTGGGTGATCCCGCTCTTGGCCGCCGTTGAGTAGAAGTTGTTGATCCAGTTCTGAAAACCTTGATCCGCGCGCGCGGCCGAGGGACCAAGCGCGGCGACAACGACGAGAGCGGCGGCGATATGTCGGAAGAACGTCCTGCGGTTTCTGATCATCTGCTGTCGGTTCCGTTTCTCGGCGGAGCATTCAGCCAGCGTTCATGCCGGACGGATTACTCCGGGTTTTGCAAATGTTGCCCGCAGCGGGCCGCTTGAGGGGCAGCATGCGGTCCTTCGTGAGGCCGAGCGGCAGCAGCCGTTTCGGGTCAGTGAGAAGCCTACAGAAACGAAGTCAACAAAGTCTTTACCATGAAATTCCTGAGTCGTCTTCCTTCGCAAAAAATGGCAAATGACGGCTAATTTCGATTCCAATTCGCCTGTTTCAGGCTAGACCGAGGTCCACTCCGAGGAGGTGTTCATGACCGAGAAGCGTAAAGTCCGCAAAGCCGTGTTCCCCGTTGCAGGCCTGGGGACGCGTTTTCTTCCCGCCACCAAGGCGGTGCCGAAGGAAATGCTGACGGTGGTGGACAAGCCGGTCATCCAGTATGTCGTCGACGAAGCACTGGAAGCGGGGATCGAGCATCTGATCTTCGTGACCGGTCGCAGCAAGGCGGTCATCGAGGATTATTTCGACATCCAGGTCGAGCTCGACCAGACGCTGCGCGAGCGCAACAAGAAGGCGGAGATCGAGCTGCTCGAAGCCATGCTGCCGCAGGCCGGCACAACGAGCTTCACCCGCCAGCAGGCGCCGCTCGGCCTCGGCCACGCGGTATGGTGCGCGCGTGAACTCGTCGGCAACGAGCCTTTCGCGCTGCTTCTGCCCGACATGATCATGAAGGGCGAGAAGGGTTGCCTCAAGGGCATGGTCGAGCTTTACGAGCACAGCGGCGGCAATGTCATCGCCGTCGAGGAGTGCGCCCCCGACCAGGCGCACAAATACGGCATCGTCGGCGTCGGCGACACGGTCGGCGACGGTTTCAAGATTACCAAAATGGTCGAGAAGCCGGCCCCCGGCACGGCGCCGTCCAACTTCTTCATCAACGGCCGCTATATCCTGCAGCCGGAAATCTTCCCGATTCTCGAGCGGCAGGAACGCGGCGCCGGCAACGAGATCCAGTTGACCGACGGCATGGTGAAGCTTGCCGAGGCGCAGCCTTTCGCCGCCTATCATTTCCGCGGCGAGACTTTCGACTGCGGGGCGAAAGACGGCTTTATCCTCGCCAATGTCGCCTTCGCGCTCGAGCGCGCCGATATTCGTCCCACGGTCGAAGGGCCGCTCAGGTCGCTGCTACAAGGATTGAAGTGAGCTTTTTGCTCAGGCGAAATTCGAACGATCGAGACTGGCCGCGTCCTCAGCCGCGGCCTTTCTTCTTCTGAAGGAGGACTCCCGCTTTCCTCAGCGCCGCAAAGTCAAGCCGACGCCGACGCGGGTCGTGTCGCTCGCAGGGCCGACATCCCTGTTCGTGCGCTCGTAGCTGACGTCACCGGTCAGGGCGAGATAGCGGCTCATATCCCACGTCAGACCGGCGCCGGTCCGCCAGGTGGCCTCGTCGGCGGCGGCGGCATCCGCGGGAAAATCGCGCAATGTCAGGCTGTTCGACAGTGTCGCGACCAGCGTCGAACGCAGCTGGTGGGTGATGATATTCGTCAGCTCGTAGTTGATCGATCCCGGGTTGCCTGCTGTCGTGGACGGGTCGAGGTAGGTCAAGAGACCGAAGAGCACGTCGGTGCCGCGCTGCGGCGACCAGTTGATCCGCCCGTCGACCGAAAGGCCGCTGAGGTCGCCGAGCCGCTTATCGTCAAAACGAAACGTTTCGTATCCCATCGCCAGCTCGCCATTGAGCTTCTCGCCGAGGTCGACCTCCATGCCGCCGCGGCCCGCATAGCTCACGTAAGAGCGCTCGAAGCCGAGCGTATCGCGCCGCAGATCGTAGATGGAGTTGCCGACCGAGGCCTCGAGGAAGGGGATAAGTGCCGGCGAAAGCTCGTAACCGAGGCGGCCGGTGAGCGTGCCGGTATTGCGGTTGCGGTCCTCCTGCGACAGCGTCGTTCCGTTGTCGAGCTCGACATCGCCATAGGTCTGCCGCTCGAAATCGAGGCCGACGGAGCCGCGAATGAGGCCTAGGTCGCGCTCGACCGCAGCGCCCAGCCGATAGGTGTCGACTGCCGATTGCTCCTCGGCATTGGCTATGGCGTTTGGATCATTGGCGTCCTCGCGCTCGAAACTGTAGCCCGCGCTCAGTCTGGCAATTGTTTCGTTGCTCAGGTCGAGACGCAATTCCGCATCGACGTCGGCGCGCGGCTCTTCCTCGCCTTCGCCCGATATGTTCTCCTGCAGCACACCTTCGCCGGTCACGCTCAGTTGGTGGCGCGACCAGTCCGATATGAGCGACCCTTTGAGGCCGGTCTCGAGAAAGCTTCGGCTCTGGCTCGTCCTGCCGTTCTTCTGCCGTTCATGGTTGAAGGTTTCGCTGAGTGCCGGCTTCAGCACGAATGTGCCGATGCGGATGCCTTGCGCCTGACCGGCGTCCGGATCGATGCGCGCGCGAAGACCGTCGAGCGTCTCCTCGCGCCGGTTGAGGCGGTTGAAATCCTCGTCCAGCGCCGGTGGGAGGTCAGCGGCCGCAACGGCGGCTGTCGTTTGAGGATCGGTGATAGCCGGAAAGGCCACCGCCTCAGTCGCAATGCCCGTCACCGCGGCGTCCTTGGCTCCCGACACATCAAGGCTCTGCGTAGCCGCCGGGCTCGCGGCAAGAAAGGCATAGCTCGCCAGAAGCCAGAGTCGCTTTCTCGCAAGCAATGCGCCCGCCGTGATCGAGCGTGAAAAACTGGGCGCCATCTACCGTCTGTCCGCGAACCTGATTACAATCGTTTCGCAATCGTAAAGGCACGTGGTTAAGCAATCGTTTCTTAAGGGAAATCGGCTGCGGGACAATACCAGCGTCAGGCCGGCTCGACGGTCAGCTGTCGGCCGCTGCTGGCGACGATGCGCACGCGGGTGCCGGCGGGCAGGTCCGGCCCCTCGACGGCCCAGGTCGTGTCGTCGAGGCGGACGCGCCCTCGGCCCTCGGCGATCGGCTGCTCGAGCACGGCGGTGCGGCCGATGAGGCTCTCGCCGCGCTTGTTGAGCAAGGCCTCGTCGCTTTCCGACGAAGAGACGACGAAGCGCCGCCCGATTATCACCGAGACGAGCGCGAGCAGCGAGAAGACGACGAGTTGCACCTCCCATACCCAGAAGCCCATGTCCCATAAGACGAGCGACAGGGCGCCGGTGAGGAGCGCCGCCAACGCGATCCACACCAGGAAGACCCCTGGTAGGATCACCTCCGCCGCCAGCAGCAGGAGGCCCAGGGCCCACCAGCTCCAGGGGCCGAGCTCGAGGGCGATGCGCTGGATCATCGAACGATCCTCATGCGTTCTCGACGGGGCCGGACGCGGGGCCAGTGCGCGGCGTCGACTGACGGGGGCGGGAGGGGCCGGGCGCCTGACCGTCGCCGAACACTTCCCTGGCGATCGCACCGATGCCGCCGAGCGAGCCGATCAGCGAGGATGCCTCCATCGGCATCAGCACGATCTTCTGGTTGTTCGCGGTACCGATAGAGGCCAAAGCCTCGGTGTATTTCTGCGCGACGAAATAGTTGATGGCCTGCACGTCGCCTGCGGCGATTGCTTCCGAGACGACCCGGGTCGCCTTGGCCTCCGCTTCCGCCAGTCGCTCACGCGCTTCCGCCTCGCGATACGCCGCTTCCCGTTGGCCCTCCGCCTCGAGTATCGCCGACTGCTTCGCGCCTTCGGCGCGCAGGATCTGCGCATTCCGGCTGCCTTCGGCTTCGAGCACCTGTGCGCGTTTCTCGCGCTCGGCCTTCATCTGCCGGGCCATGGCCTCGACCAAGTCGGTCGGCGGGGCGATATCCTTGATCTCGACACGGGTGATCTTGATGCCCCATGGATTGGCGGCCTCGTCGACGACGCGGAGCAGCCGGTCGTTGATCGTATCGCGGTTGGAGAGCAATTCGTCGAGATCCATCGACCCCATGACCGAGCGGATATTGGTCATTGTCAGGTTGAGAAGGGCGTTCTCGAGATTGGAGACCTGATAGGCGGCCTGGGCGGGGTTCAGCACCTGATAGAAGGCGACGGCGTCAGCCGATACGCTGGCATTGTCCTTGGTGATGACCTCCTGGGTCGGCACGTCGAGCACCTGCTCCATCACGTTCATCTTGGCGCCGATGCGATCGAAATAGGGAATGATGAAGTTCAATCCGGGGTCTATGGTCCTGATGTAGCGGCCGAAGCGCTCGATCGTGTAGCGGTAGCCCTGCGGGACGGTCTTGACGCCGGCGAAAAGCGTGAAGAAGACAAGTACGACAAGCGCAATGACCGCGTAATCCAAGCCGCCCACGGATAACCCTCCCTCTTTGCAACTCCAGGATTTGGAGTGCTGCCCGCGATATCACGTGGCGATTCGCGGAAATATTTCAAGCGGCATGCCGACATTGCCCTGTCGGCGTATTCAGGCCGGCTGGCGGCGGTTCGGACTTAATAGAGCTCAAACCAGTTGTCGTCTAACATCGATCTTCTGAATGTAGTGAAAGGCCGAACGCAGCGCGATGAATGGCATCTGGGGGCAATTTGTTGACGATCTGGCATTTGTGAGCCTGGCAATCTCGGTCTGGGCGCATCTGTCGATCTGACTGCGGCGGCGCTTTGTCGGGCATGAGAAGGTCCTGTTCGGGCTGATGGCGGGCGTTGCATCGATCAGCTCGATCCTGCTCGCCGTGGAATTCAGTCCCGGCATCCATATGGACCTGCGCTTCGCGCCGCTGGCGCTTGCCGGCATGTTCGGCGGACCGATCGCCGCGGCGCTCAGCGCACCTCTAGCGAGTATTTTCCGTGTGGGGCTCGGCGGCATTGCCGCTACCGATCGAGTGGTGGCGATCGTGGCCGTCACCGGCATGGGCCTGAGCGTCAATCTCATCATGAAGAAGAGATCGCCGGGGCTTCTGCACGTCATCGTGCTCGGCACGGCGGTGGGCAGTCTCCTGACCGTGCTGATGGCGGTGCTGCCCACCCTGTCGAAGGTTCATGCCTGGACGGCGCTCGGCCTGCCGATGGCTGGGATGAACTGGGCGGCGATCATCGTCTGCGGTTTCATCGTGCTGACGACGCAGCATCTGGAGCTCGAGCGCAGACATTGACCATCGGATTGCTGCGTCCTTCCGCGTTGCGCTCGATGCCGGCAATAGAGTTGAATGCGTAGCCGGTCGCATTGACGCCAATCCGCTCACGCGCGCCGGTTGCGCCGATCACATCGCAGATCAATGCAAAGATGAACGGCTTGGACACGATCATGATGGTGAATTCGTGTTCCGCATCTCCGACCGCAAACACGCGCCCATCCACGCTCACGACGCAAATTCCGAACAGATTGTTCGGAACGCGGGCAAGCGCCGGATACACTTGGGAGTTCTGCCCCAGAGTGACTGACCCGAAGCGTTCGTGGGCTTGCGTTACCAGACGTGCGACGTGATCGGACGGCGGAAGGCTCCCTGTCGAGACATAGGAGCTCTGAGGGTCAAAGAAGGGGTCCAGTAGCTCCATGTGCCTTCCTCAACGACTGGGCGGCCAAGGTCACGCTACGTTCAACTTTGCGGTGCATCCTACCTCAGAAGACCCGTGCAAGCAATACGCTACAACCAGCCCTCGAGTTCGCGGCGCACGACGTGGTTCAGCACTGCCATGCCCTCGGGGCCGTCGTTCAGGCAGGGGATGTGGGTGAATTTCTCTCCACCATTGTGGTGGAAGCTTTCGGCTGCCTGGCCGGCGATCTCCTCGAGCGTTTCCAGACAGTCGGAAACGAAGCCGGGATTGATGACGGCGATGCGTTTGACGCCCTCCTTGGCGAGCTTCTCGACCGTCGCGTCCGTATAGGGCTGCAGCCATTCCTCCGGGCCGAAGCGGGACTGGAACGTCACCTGCAGCCTCTCCTTCGACCAGCCGAGCTTGTCGCGCAGCAGCCGCGCCGTCTTCTGGCACTGGCAATAATAGGGATCGCCGAGCTCGAAATAGCTCTTCGGGATGCCGTGGAACGACGCCAGGACCACGTCCGGCCGCCAGTCGAGGGTCGCCAGGTGGCGCTCGATCGAGGCGGCGAGCGCATCGATATAGACCGGATCGTCGTGATAGGGCGGAGCGGTTCGCAGCGCCGGCTGCCAGCGCATCTTCAACAGGGCCTCGAAGGCCTTGTCGTTGACCGTGGCGGTCGTCGCCGCCGCATATTGCGGGTAGAGCGGAAATACGAGGATGCGGTCGCAGCCTTGTTTTTGCAGCGCCTCCATGCGCGAGGCAATCGACGGCTGGCCGTAGCGCATCGCCCAATCGACGATGACGTGCGGATGACCGGCAAACGTCTCAGCCATCAGCGCCGCCTGGTTGCGGGTATAGGTGCGCAGCCAGCTTTCGTTCAGTTCCTTGTTCCAGATCAGCTCATAGGCCTTGCCGACCTTCTGCGGCCGTGTGTTGAGGACGATGCCGTAGAGGATGGGATACCAGAAGAGACGCGACCACTCGATGACGCGCCTGTCGCTCAGGAATTCACGCAGGTAGCGGCGCATGGAGGTGTAATCGGTGCCGTCCGGCGTGCCGAGATTGACCAGCAGGACACCGACTTTCCCCGATTTCACGGGGGGTGAGCGGCGGCGGTCGGCTCGGCGGTTGCTTCTGTCATCGTCTTCCTCATGGCGCCTATATGTCCAGCGACGCCTCAACTTTCAAATCCTTCTAAAAAGAAAAGCCGGCGCGGGAAAGCCCGCACCGGCATTGCAAGCGAGGCAGATTGTCTTACTTCGCCGGAATCTCCAGTTCCCGCCCGATGTGCAGCGCCCGCGGCTCGGGGTCACCGTTGGCCGCCGCGATCTTCTTCCACTCGAAGCCGTTGCCGTAGAAGGACTCGGCGAGATCCCAGAGCGTGTCGCCCCTGGCGATCACGTGCTTCTGCGGACCGCCGGCGGGCGTCGCCGTTTCGGCCGAGGGCTTTGGCGCAGGTGCGGCGGCAGCGCTCTCGGCCGGCTTGGTTTCCGCAACCGGTTCCGACGTCGTCGTGCCGGCCGCAGCGGCGACCTCGGAGATGCGATCGTCCGTATAGGGCTTGAATGGTTGATGAGCGGCGAGATAGTCGGCCAGCACCGTTTCCAGACCCGGGCCGTAGTCATAGGCGTTTTCGCCCTTGGCCTTGAAGACGGCGTAACCGTCGCCGCCGCCGCGCATGAAGTTGTTGCTGACGAGCGAATAGGTCTTTTCCGGCTCGAGCGGCTTGAAGGCGTCGCCCTCCTTCACTTCGACCGAAACCACCCGGCTGCCGGCCGGCTTCGAACGATCGAAGGAAAACTTGAGGCCGGCCACCTGCGGGAAGCGACCGCCGCCTTCCTCGACCTGGCTCACGCCGTTCTCCAGCGCTGCGCGAATATCGGCGCCTTTCAGCTGAAACGTCGCGACGGTGTTCTGGAAGGGCAGCACCGTGATCACCTCGCCCATCGTCACGTCGCCGGCGTCGATCGAGGCCCTGAGGCCGCCGCCATTGGTGACGGCGATCGTCACACCCTGGCCCTTGACGCGATCCAGCATGGCGTCGGCGACGAGGCTGCCCATTTCGCATTCCTTCGCGCGGCAATTCTCGCGCGATCCGTCGATCGGCGCTTCCGTCTTGGCGACGACCTTGGACCTCAGCTCCTCGATCGGCTTGGCAAGCTCCTTGACGCGCGAGACCACGGCTTCGTCCGGCTTGATCGAGGAGTCGACAAGGATCGGATCGCCCTTTGCGGCCTTGACCACGCCATTGTCGTCGAAGGTGACGACGAGGTCACCGAGATACTTGCTGTAGGAACCCGCCTGGACCACCGGCACCTTGTAGCCGCCCGGGTTGTCGACCATCGTCGGATAGGGCCCCTCGGCCTTTTCGTCGGTGTTGGAAAGAAGGCTATGGGAATGGCCGCCGACCACGACATCCACATCCGGGATTTTCGCGATGGCCGCAAGGTCGCGCGGATAGCCGACATGGGTGAGCGCGATGATCTTGTCGACACCCTGTTTCTTGATCTCCTCGATCGCGCTGGTGATCGTCGCCACGTCCTCGCCGATCAGGATGTCGGGCCCAGGCGAAGAGAGTTCCGGCGTGTCGTTGGCGACGGCGCCGACAATGCCGATCTTCTCGCGGCCGACGTCCAGCACGAGCGACGGCTTGATCCGGTCGCCGATCTTCGACTTGTGGCTCGGCAGCACGTTGGCGGTCACGACGGGGAAGGTGACCTTGTCGAGGAAGCTTGCGAGTCCGTCCTCGGCTTCGTCGAACTCATGGTTGCCAACGGTCATCGCGTCGAACTTCATGAGGTTAAGGAATTCCGCTTCGACGGTGCCCTTGTAGGTCGTGAAGAACAGCGATCCTTGAAAGTTGTCGCCGGCATTGAGCAGAAGCACGTTCTTGCCGGTGAGTTCCTGGCGCTTCTGGTCGATCAGCGTCTTCAGGCGGGCGACGCCGCCAAAGCACTCGTTCTTGCCCTCCTCCTCGGCCGAGCAGGTCGAATCGAATTTGTTGATTGACTCGATGCGCGAGTGAAGATCGTTGATATGCAGGATGTTCAATTCGTAATCGGCGAAGGCGGCGCCCGATGAAAGGGCGAGAAGCGATGCGGTGATAAGACCGGTCCGCATGTATTTGGTCATGATGTTCTCCTGTTGCCTGTCGTCTTCAGCCGATTGCAAGCCTCGAAGGAAACCTTTCCTGTCGAGGTGGTTTTCGCAGGCCGGATGTTTTCATCAGTCGCGCCCGACTTCAAGCGCTAAACGCGCGCCTTCTTTGCCGGATTCGAAGTAGGGTTAAGCCGGCTTCAGAAACAAAGAAGCCCCCGGATGGGGGCTTCGAAGGCATGTCGTTTTCTGATCTTTGCTCAGCCCTGGCGGGCGAGCGAGAACTGGGCGCCCGCATCGGTCGTGCAGTTCAGCTGCGTCGGCGCCACCATCGCGCAATTGACCCTGGACTGGGTGTTTCGCACCAGCGAGGTCATGTTGATCTCGACGAGGGTCGGGCTGACATTCACATAGGTGCCGGAAGCGAGAAGCTGGTTGGTGTCGGTGGTGCGCGTCGAGAAGGTGCCTCCGGCGAAGGTGGAGACAATGCCGTTCGGATCCACCCAGGATCCTTCCACGCCGCCCGCCCGGGCCTGCGGTGCTTGCCGGATCTGTGGGGACGACTGACATGATGCAAGCGCCGTGGCGGTTGCCAGGACGATCATTATGGCGAGTGGCTTCATCGGCGTTTCTCCCGCGTCACGAGTTGAAGCGGGATGCAAACGCAATACCGCTACAGACTTCTGCTCGTCCCCGCTCTACCCCATAATTCGTTCCGCCGGAACCGGCTTAACGGCAAATTGAGCAGCGGAGCAACGTTCTGGGGCGACTTTGTGCGCCCGGCGTTGCACTCAAGCCGCAGAGGCATTCGTTTTCGAGAAAGACAAGTCCCGATCCTAGGTTGCAGGCAAGAGCAGGAAGCGGCGACCGCGGCGCGAATATCGCGGTAGAGGCGCCCGGAACCAGAGAGCTCCGGGCGCGATCGACTTAGCGGACAAGGATGTTCTTGAACTGCCAAGGATCCTTGGTGTCGATGTCTTCGGGGAAGAGACCGGGACGACCGTCAAGCGGCGTCCAGTCGGTATAGTGGCCTTCGACCGGACCGAGATAGGGGAGCTGCACTTCGAGGCAGCGCTTGTAGTCCATCTCGTCGGCCTCGACGATGCCGGCTTTCGGATTCTCCAGCGCCCAGACCATGCCGGCGAGAACGGCGCTCGTCACCTGCAGGCCGGTTGCGTTCTGATAGGGAGCGATGCGGCGGGTTTCTTCCAGCGAAAGGCGCGAGCCGTACCAATAGGCGTTCTTGTCGTGGCCGTAGAGCAGCACGCCGAGTTCGTCGATGCCGTCCTCCAGTTCCGTCTCGTCCAGGACGTGATGCACCGGTTGCGGCGTGCCGCCGTTGCCGAACATCTCGTGCAGCGACAGTACCGCGTCGTTGGCCGGGTGATAGGCATAGTGGCAGGTCGGCCGGTAGCTGACGTCGCCATTCTTGTCACGGACGGTGAAGAAGTCGGCAATCGAAATCGATTCATTGTGGGTGACGAGGAAGCCGTATTGCGGACCCGGCGTCGGGCACCAGCTGCGCACGCGGGTGTTCGCGCCCGGCTGTTCGAGATAGATCGCCGCCTGACAGCCCTTCTTGTGCTTCCTGGCGTTCTTCGGCATCCAGGCCTCGTGGGTACCCCAGCCGAGTTCGGCCGGCTGCATGCCTTCCGAGATGAAGCCTTCGACCGACCAGGTGTTCCAGAAGACGTTGAGCGGCTTTGGGTGCTTGGTGCGCTGGGTGTCCCGCTCGGCGATGTGGACGCCCTTGACGCCGGTCTTCCTCATCAGCTTGGCCCAGCCTTCACGGTCGTCCTGATGCGGCTCCTCGTATTTCAGGCCGAGGTCGTCGGCGAGGTCGAGCAGCGCCTTCTTGACGAACCAGGAGACCATTCCCGGATTGGCGCCGCAGGTCGAAACCGCCGTCGTGCCGCCGGGGTTCTTTTCCTTCTCGCGGCGCATCGTCTCGCGAAGCGCGTAGTTGGTACGCGCGGCATTGTCCATTTCCGGGTCGAAGTAGAAGCCGAGCCACGGCTCGACGACCGTGTCGATATAAAGCACGTCGAGCTTGCGGCAGAGCTTGATGATGTCGAGCGAGGAGGTGTCGACGGAGAGGTTGACGCAGAAGCCCTGGCCGCCGCCTTCGGTCAGCAGCGGCTTCAGGAGTTCCTTGTAGTTGTCCTTGGTCACAGCAGCGCGGACGTGGCGCACGCCGTGGCGCGCAAAAATCTCCGTGTCCTTGGCGTCGTCACGGGGCTCCACCACGATCAACCGGCTCTTGTCGAATTTGAAGTGGCGCTCGATCAGCGGCAAGGTGCCGTGGCCGATCGAACCGAAACCGATCATGACGATCGGGCCGGTAATCTCGCCATAGACCGGGTAGCTGGTGTCTGCCATTTTTGCGTGTCTCCTGACAAAACGTCTCTAATTGCTGCTTGAACGCGCGCAGAAAAGCGCGCCCGGGAATTTCGCGTGAGGCCCTAGATCATAATTTCGTGTCACAATAAAGAGCCGGCGGGTCAATCGAGAATTCGGACTTTGCTTAACCGGCTATCGATAACAGGGCCGAGATCAGGGCCTCCCGCTTGCTGACGAGACCCTTGTAGGCTGCCTGCGGCAGCGTCAGCTCGTTCAATTGTCCGACGAAGGAACGGGCGAGGGCGGCCGCGTCGGGCCGATTCTTGAGTGCGGCAAGCGGATCGGAATAGATGCGGATGGTGAAAGCGATTGCGCCGGTCCGCGGCAGCTTGCGCAGCGTCTGTCTTTCGATGCGGATGAAGGTGCCGTCCTCGGTCAGTTGGGCCGGCTCGGCGCCGATGCCTTCCGCCTTCGACTTCGGCAGATGCAGGGCGCCGTCGACATTGACGGCCCAGTTGAAGCGCTCGACGAAGCGGGCTGGAGAGAGATTGTCGAACATGCGGGCGATCAGGTCCGCATTGCGGCTTCCCCTTTCGAAGCCCGGCACCGGCGCGTGAATCTCGTCGATCGACCGGCCGAACTTTTCGGCGAGAGACCAGGAAGATGGAAAGGCGACATAGGCGGCGGTAAGGTGCCACTCTTCCGCTTTGCGCTCCATGACCGCCAGATCGTCCTGGATCAGCGACCCGGCGACTACCAGAGGGGCGTCGTCGTCGAGCGCCACACGGCGGCCGCCGGCGATCATCGCGCCGTTCTCGCGCCGGTAAACCTGCGGGTAGCGGCGCGGGAGATAATCGGTCAGAAAATCGAGGAGCTCCCGCTGGGCAGCCTCCGTCCCGGATTCAGCCGCGAAGACGGTTTCGCGACTTGCCGCCAGCAGCCTGGCCTTTTCACCGAGATAGAAGTCAAGCGCCTCGTCCGGCTCGATCCATCGCTCGGGTTCGAGTTGCGTGAGCCCGATCGTGAAGGGCTTCGACGAGCCGTCGTAGGGCGTGTGCTTCATATGCGAATTCGGCACTTTCTGCGGCTTAACCATTTTCCCTTCGGTACACATGTTGTACGACTTGCCACAAGCTTTTCGTGCTATAGCTTTAGTTGATCCGTCCGCTTCGCGCCGTGATTGATTTGATGTTCAAGCTGGAGCAGACCAACCGTGACCGGTGATTACCTCAAGGCCCTGATGGGTTTGCAAGCCCGATCGCCCGTGCTGATCTCGCTCTACGATCAGCATGATCGGCTGCGCTTTGCCAATGCGGCATTCCGTTCCACCTATCATGTCGGCGTGAACGATGCTCCGACCTGGGAAGAGATCATGCGCCGCAATCATGCGGCGGGCCGGGGTGTGATAATCGGGACCGACGACATCGATACCTGGATCGCCGCGGCCCTCGAGCGGCGCGGCAACGTGCCGTCCCGCACGTCGGAAACCGAACTGCACGACGGCCGTTCGCTGTGCGTGACGGAGACCGTCGATGAAAAGGGCTGGACGCTGTCGATGGCGGTCGACGTGACCGGCATTCGGGAGGAGGAGCGCAAGCACCGGAAGGACCGGGATTTCGCCTTGCGGGATTCGCCGGTGGAGGAACTGACCCACGTCCCCGACCGCCGCCATACACTCGGAAAGCTTGCCGAATTCATCCAGGACTGCGCCGAGAATCCGCAGATGTGGGGTTGTGTGGCGATCGTCGACATCGATTATTTCAAAGCGATCAACGACCGCTATGGTCCGCAGCGCGCCGACGAGGTCCTGCTCGATTTCGCAGGTCAAATGCAGGGCTTCGTGCGCCGCTCCGACTGCTTCGGGCGCATCGGTGGCGAGGCATTCATGCTGATCCTGCCGGACACGACGGTCAGCGAGTCGAACCTCATTCTCGATCGCCTGTTGGAAAAAATACGCGGCGCCAGGCCGCTGTCGAACATTCCTGAGTTCTACTACACCTGTTCGGTCGGCCTTGCGGAATATCGCGAAGGCGACAAGGTCAGTGACATCTATTCCCGCGCAACCCAGGCGCTCAATCTGGCGAAGCGCGAGGGCCGCGACAGGGTGAAGCGCTATACGCTGCCCGGCTCAGACCACGAGTTCCGCCCGGATCAGACCTCTTAGGGAATTGCCGACATAGAGATGACCTCTGTGAAGGTCGGCGGGCGACAGTCGCGCGACCCTCGCGCGCCGCTGGCAAATGAGTTCCGTCCGCAGAACGCCGGCGAGGAGGCCGCAGGAGATCGGCGGCGTCTTCAGCGCGCCGTGGCCATCGTCGAGGAAGATCGAGGTTATTGTGCCCTCGCAGACCTCGCCCCTCTCGTTGAGGAGGAGGACTTCGTCGGCCTCGGCCGCGAAAAACTCGTTGCGTGCCGTCTCGTAGACGCCGCGCCGCGTCGTCTTCATCCGAAGCAGCCGATCGGCAGAATCGAGCCGTGTCGAAGCGATCCGGACGCGCCACAGTGCATCGGCAGGAAGCGGTGTGAACGGCGCGGTTGTGACCGCTAGAGCGCCTTGACGATCGAGCGTGAGGCGCACGCGCACGGCGCTTTCCGCGTCGCGAACCGCCTCTCTGAGCTGCGCCTCGGCCGCCGCCGCTCCGGCAAAACCGAGGCGGCGGGCGGAGCGCGTCAAACGTGCAAGGTGTAGTCTGAGCCGGACGAGGCCGGCCTCCGGCTCATAGCGCAGCGTCTCGATCAGCGAGAAATCCGTCATCGGGCGATCTCGGCGTCGCCGACGGCGAAGCGGGCCTTCAGCAGGCACTCGTCGTATTCGGCTGCCGCCTTTGAGTCGAAGACGATGCCGCCGCCGACATTGAAGATGGCGCGGCCATCGGGAAACAAGGAAATCGTCCGGATCGCCACACTGAAACGCATCACACCATCGGGTGCGATGAAACCGATCGCCCCACAATAGGCGTCACGGGGGCCGGACTCCAGTTCATGGAGAATTTCCATGGCCCGCATTTTCGGCGCGCCGGTCACCGATCCGCAGGGAAAGAGGGCGGCGAAAATATCGGCGACCGAAATATCGGGCAGCAGCCTGGCGCGCACATGGCTCACCATCTGGTGCACCGTCGGATACGTCTCGATTTCGAAGAGCTTCGGCACATGCAGCGTGCCGACCTCGGTGATGCGGGAGATGTCGTTGCGCAACAGGTCGACGATCATCCGGTTTTCAGCCTGTGTCTTCTCGTCTTCGCGCATCTCCGCGATGATCGCCGCGTCCTCCTCGGCGGTCGCGCCGCGCGGTGCGGTGCCTTTCATCGGATGGGTCTCGATCCAGCCGTCCGGATCGACATGGAAGAACAGCTCGGGCGATCGCGATAGCAGGATCGGTCCGTCGAGCGCCACCAGGGCACCGTATTTGACCGGCTGGCGTTCGATCAGCGACCAGAAGGCGGTGCGCGCGTCGCCAGACCAGCGCGCATGGATCGGCATCGTCAGGTTCGCCTGGTAGCAATCGCCCTGGCGCAGGTGCTGGTGCAGGCGCTCGAAACGCTGGCGATAGGCAGAAAAATCCCAACCGGCCCGGGGTTCGCACAGAAGCGGTTCGTTTTCGACACGTCGCCGCGGCTCGGCGAGCGGATGGCCTTCCGCGGGCGCGTCGAAGACACCGAAGGACATCAGCGGCGTCTCGCGGTTCTCTTCGGCAAAGGGAGTGAGCTTCGCCTCGAAGAGATGCCCCGCCTCATAGGCCATGTAGCCCGCGAGCCATTTCCCGGCGCGGCGGGCAGCCTCGAGTTCGGAAAGTCCGCGCAGGAACTCCGCCCGCGTGCGCGCCGTGATCACGCGCGAAGGCTTGGCGAAGACCGTCGTGCGGTTTTCGCTGTCGTCCCGAAAGAGGACAAAGGGCGCGTGTTCAATCATCGAGGCTGGTCGCTGTCAGTCGGTCAACGTTCCGCCCGCCGGGCGTTTCACGTCCTATCAAGCGCCTCCAGTTCGTCGATCAGTCCTTCAATCATCGACAGGCCCTGTGCCCAGAACGACGGATCGGCGGCATCGAGCCCGAAGGGCGCCAGGAGTTCGGAATGATGCTTGGTTCCGCCGGCCTTCAGGAGGTCGAAATACTTCTCCTGGAAGCCGCTTTCGGCATTGCGATAGACGGCATAGAGCGAATTCACCAGGCAATCGCCAAAGGCATAGGCGTAGACATAGAAGGGGGAGTGGATGAAGTGCGGGATATAGGCCCAGTAGGTCTCGTAGCCTTCCGAAATGCGGATGGCCGGACCGAGGCTTTCGCCCTGCACCGAGAGCCAGATTTCGCCGAGATCATCGGCGGTCAGTTCGCCCTGCTTGCGCGCGGTGTGGACCTTGCGCTCGAAATCGTAGAAGGCGATCTGGCGCACCACCGTGTTGATCATGTCCTCGACCTTCTGGGCGAGCATGGCCTTGCGCTCGCGCTTGTCCTTGGTCCGGTCGAGGAGGGCGCGGAAAGTCAGCATCTCGCCGAAGACGGAGGCGGTTTCGGCGAGCGTCAGCGGGGTGGACGCCATCAGCGCGCCCTGCCCGCCGGCGAGCACCTGATGGACGCCATGCCCGAGTTCATGGGCGAGCGTCATCACGTCGCGCGGCTTGCCCATATAGTTGACGAGCACGTATGGGTGCACGGAGGGGACCGTCGGATGGGCGAAGGCGCCGGGCGCCTTGCCCGGGCGGACCGGTGCGTCGATCCAGCGGTCGTCGAAGAAACGCCGGGCGATCGCCGCCATTTCCGGCGCGAAGCCATGATAGGCGGATAGAACCGTGTCCTTCGCCTCGCCCCAGGGGATCAGCGCGTTCGGCGTCTCCGGCAACGGTGCGTTGCGGTCCCAGAACTCCATCTGCTCCATGCCGAGCCACTTGGCTTTCAGCGCATAATAGCGATGCGAGAGACGCGGATAGGCAGCCTTGACCGCCGAGGCGAGCGCGTCCACCACTTCGCGCTCGACGCGGTTGGCGAGATGGCGGCTGTCGGCGATATCCTCGAAGCCGCGCCAGCGGTCGGAGATTTCCTTGTCCTTAGCCAGCGTATTGGTGACGAGCGTGAAGGTGCGGATGTTCGCCTTGAAGGTCTCGGCAAGCGCCATGGCGGCCTTCTTCCGGTTTTCCGAGGACGCATCCTGCAAGAGGTTCAGCGTCACCTCGAGCGGTAGCGCTTCCCCGTCGACCGAGAACGTGAGCGACGCAATCGTTTCGTCGAAAAGCCGGTTGAAGGCGTTCGCCCCGGTCATCGATTTTTCGAGGAAGAGCTGCTCCAGCTTGTCGTCGAGCTGGTAGGGCTTGTCCTTGCGCAGGTCGAGAATCCAGGGCTTGTAGTAGGCGGCCAGGCTATCCGCTTCGAGTGCGGTATCGATCACCTTGTCGTCGATCCGGTTGAGCTCCAGCGAGAAGAACAAGAGATGCGCCGATATGTCGGTGAGCTTCGATTGCACGTCGCCGTAAAGCTTGCCGTTCGCCGGATTGGACGTGTCGGAGAAATAGGTGAGGCCGGCGAAAGAGGCGATGCGGCCCATCAGGTCCTCGAGCGCCTCGAACGCCTTGACGGCGGCGCCGATACCCTGATCTCCCGTCTTGGCGGCGGCTTCTGCCAGTTTCCCCTTCCACTCCTTTTCGAAGGCGAGCGCGTCGGCTTCCGCCTTAGCAACGTCGGCGCGGAATTCATAGGAGGCGGCTGAGGCATAGAGATCTTCGAGCCGCCAGGTGGGCAGCTCGCCGAGATTCGCGGCCGAACTGGCCGCCTGCCCGGCCTGCGCACGCACTGCAGAGGGGCCGAAGGCGGCGAGGAGGGGCTGAGCGAGTCTCATCGGCGGTTCTCTCGTTTTGACTACAGCGCCGCGCGTCTTATCGGACGCGCAAAGGTCGCTGTAGCAGTTTGAATCGCTGCATAATTTTGTCCCGAGATCGAATGCGATCTCGGGAATTATGCGGTGAAGGCAGGCAAGCGATATGGGGCGCATTGCTATCGCCCGCAATGGCTAAAATGCAAGCATTTCTCAAAACACGATGTTCAGCCCTTTATGGCACGAATGGCTGGCATGATTTGGCACATGAGACTGGCCAAAGAGTACCGCGTGTCCAGAGCAGGAGGCTTTCGTGACATCCCATATTCTTGTCATCGATGACGATCCGGTGCAGCGCCGTTTGCTGACGAACATGATCGAGCGGCTCGGCCATGTCGCGCATCACGCCGACAACGGGCGCAGCGGACTCGAAATGCTCGAGCGCAGGGGCGGCATGATCAATGTCATCCTGCTCGACCTCTTGATGCCGGAGATGAACGGTCACGGCTTTCTCGAGGCGCTTGCCGAACGGGGTATCGACACGCCCGTCATCGTCCAGACAGGACAGGGCGGCATCGAGACGGTGGTGCAGGCGATGCAGGCGGGCGCCTTCGATTTCCTCGTCAAGCCGGTCTCTCCGGAGCGGCTGTCGATCGCCATCGGCAACGCGCTGAAGATGGCTAGCCGCGACGGGCGGGTCAAAACCGCTCGCCGGCCGCGCGGTGGCGCCGTCGGCTTCGACGATATCGTTTCGGCAAGCCCGGCGATGATCCGCGTCCTCGATCTGGCGCGGCGGGCCGCGCAATCGAACATCCCGATCGTGCTCGAGGGTGAGTCCGGGGTCGGCAAGGAGATGGTGGCACGGGCGATCCAGGCGGCAAGCGACCGGGCAAGCAAGCCCTTCATTACCGTCAACTGCGGTGCCATCCCGCACAACCTCGTCGAGAGCATCCTCTTCGGCCACGAGAAGGGCGCCTTTACCGGCGCGACCGAAAAGCACAGCGGCAAGTTCGTCGACGCCGACGGCGGCACGCTCTTCCTCGACGAGATCGGTGATCTGCCGCTCGAGGTTCAGGTGAAGCTGCTGCGGGCCGTCCAGCAGGGCGAGATCGAGACCGTCGGTGCACGCCAGCCGCAGCGGGTGAACGTGCGGCTGATCTCGGCCACCAACAAGGATCTGATCAACGAGGTGCGCGAAGGGCGCTTCCGCGAAGACCTCTACTACCGCCTCAACGTCTTCCCGATCACCATTCCCGCCCTGCGCCGGCGCAAGGAGGACATTCCCGTGCTGGTGCGCGCCTTCGTCGAGCGCTTCACCGCAGAGCAGAGGCTCAACCACCCTGTGGCGGTTTCGAGCGGGGCGATGGCGTTGCTGACCGCCTATGACTGGCCCGGGAATATTCGCCAGCTTGAAAACGCCATCTTCCGCGCTGTCGTGCTTGCCGAAGGCGGCGAACTCACGGTCAAGGACTTTCCGCAAATCGCCACTCAGATACCGGGTTACGTCGTTGCCGACCGCAGCGGGTACTCCTGGGGCGAGACGGGGCCGGAAGGCCGCCGCCCGGTGGCTGCCGCCGCTGCGATCGTTCTCCCCTCGCGCGCCGACATTCCGGAAAGGTCCGTGCCCTGGGAACCGGTGCCCGACGGACGGTTCGACAATGCCATCGCCAGCGTCGACGAGGGCGGCGAAGTGCGCAAACTTGCCGAGGTCGAGGAGGAACTGATTCGTTTTGCGCTGAAGTTCTATCGGGGCCAGATGAGCCAGGTGGCCCGCAAACTGGGTATTGGACGCTCCACGCTCTATCGAAAGCTCAAGGATTACGGCATCGATCCGGACAATCCACTGCGCGAAGCGGCATAAAATCGACGCATTCACACCTCATTTGCCGTGCAATTCGGTCACCGCTGTTTAGACCTTGTTAGGAAACTGTTCACTATATTATAAGGGGCGGTGACTACTGTGGCATAATTGCCATGCTGTCACCTTATTTGACAGTCATCTGAGACAGCAAAGCACGGTTGTCCGTCGGACGGGGATTGAATGCCAAATTTGTTCGGTTTGGAGGAACCTATCGGTTCCCTAACGCGCAGAGTCTGTTCGGCGATTGCCCGCAAGGCGCCGCAGGTTCTTGCCTCCATCGCTTTGGCGGCGTCCCTCGTCACGCCTGGAATGGCGCCGCCGGTCGAGGCCGCCGGCCAGACCCGGACATTGAAGCTCTACTTCATCCATACCAAGGAGAAGGCGCAGATCACCTTCAAGCGCAACGGTCGCTACGACTCCAAAGGCTTGCAGCAGATCAACCGGCTCCTGCGTGACTGGCGGCGGAACGAGCCGACCAAGATGGACCCGCGTCTCCTGGACCTTATCTGGGAAGTCTACCAGAAGAGCGGATCGCGCGATTACATCCACGTCGTCTCTGCCTATCGCTCGCCCGCCACCAACGGCATGCTGCGGTCCCGTTCGAAGGGCGTCGCCAAGAAGAGCCAGCATATGCTCGGCAAGGCGATGGACTTCTATCTGCCCGACGTGAGGCTCAAGACGCTGCGCGAGATCGGCATGAAGTTCCAGGTCGGCGGCGTCGGCTATTATCCGACCTCGGGATCGCCCTTCGTGCACATGGACGTCGGTGGCGTGCGCGCCTGGCCGCGCATGACCCGCAACGAGCTGGCGCGGCTCTTCCCCGACGGCAAGACGATGCACATCCCAGCCGACGGCAAGCCGCTACCGGGCTTCCAGCAGGCTGTTGCTGACTACAAGCGGCGCGTCGGCGCGTCGGCGATCGAGGTCGCCGGCGGTGGCGCCAAGGGACCGGGCGACGTTGGCGGCAAGCGCCGCAACCTCTTCGCCGCGCTCTTCGGCGGCGGTGGGGATGAGGACGAAGAACCGACGGCGATCGCTGCCGGCGCCGGCGGCGACGAGGAAGCCCCTGCCAAGGTTCAGACCGCGTCGGCTGCGGCAGATCAGGAGGCGCTGCCCGGCGTCGCAGGTTCGGTCGCCGGTGCGCCGGCGGACGAACAGCAGGATATCAACGCGCCGGTACCCGCCGTGCGCCCGGCCTTCAAGAATGCACCGGCCGAAGCCGGCGTAGCCGTGGCGCTCGTTGCACCGGAAAAGAACAGTGCCCAGGAGGCCTTGGCGGCCGCCATGCCGCAGACGGCGGAAACGCCATCCGAGTTTGCGGATCTCGGCTCGCTCAAGGTGCCGGTTCCGCAAATGTTGGAGCGGGGTGACATGAACCCGCTGATGGGCGGCGAAACACTGGTGGCCTCTGCCAACGGCCAGACGTCTGAACTCGGCTTCGTGCCGGTGCCGGGAATGCGTCCGGCCGGGGAAGCGGCGCTGGCCGCCGTCGCCGAAGCCAAGGTCACCGGCCCGCTCGTTCCGGAGCGCCCGGCTGCAGCGGCATCCGTTGCCGAGACGATTGACATGGGCCGGCCGGCGGGGACGCGTGTCGCACTCGCGGCTCCGACCGTCGGCGAGCGTCCTGAGCCGGTGATCCAGATGGCCGCCTATGCGCCGCAGTCCGACACCAATTCACGGGCCGCGATCTTCGACAGCGCCTTCGACACCGAGGCAGACTTGCCTTCGAAGGGCGCCCGTCCGAGGAGGCAGGATGCGGAGGCGGCAAGCCGCTCCTCCGTCCGGACGGAGCCGAAGCTGACGAAGAAGATCATTTCCGAATGGGCGCTCTCGACCGGTCGCGTCGCCACGCTGTCGAAGCCCGTCAAGGCACCGCGTTTCGTCAGCAGCTCGCTCAGGGCCGCGCCGACGACCGTCTATGCGGCCGGCTTCAACAGCAATGCGGGAACCGCGGTCGACACGGCTCGCTTCAGCGGCAATGCCGTGAACTTCATGGAAGTGAAGAAGTTCAGTACCAACTGAGCTCGTCTCCGGACACGAAAAAGCCCGCCAGACCGGCGGGCTTTTTGTTGAAAGCCGTTTTCGACCGTATCACGCGGCGTCCTCGGCCACCGGCACCATGCCCAGCGCCTGCAGATAGGTGTCGAGGATCGCTTCCTGCTCTATCCGCTCGTCCTGGTCCTGCTTGCGGATCGAGATGACCTTGCGGAGGATCTTCGTGTCGAAGCCCATGGACTTGGCTTCGCCATAGACATCCTTGATGTCGTCGGCGATCGTCTTCTTTTCCTCTTCCAGCCGCTCGATCCGTTCGATGAAAGCGCGAAGCTGGTCGCGCGCGAAGCCTTGAGCATCCGACATTGTCTTCTCCTATTGGGGATGAATTCTTGGGTGCTGTGACCTGCCGCGAACGATCGCCGAGGTCAAGGGCGATTGCGCAACACGGGGCTCAAATCTCAGCAAGTCCGCACCGAGCGGCGCCGGCCGGCGGGTTTGAGCGGCACGGCGGCGAAGCCCAAGTCGCCTACTTCGGCCGATTGCGCTCGAAGCCGTCCTTCTGTTCGGCGGATGCGTCGCTCTGGAAACGCTCTCGCCATTCCTCATAGGGCATGCCGTAGATGATCTCGCGCGAATCTTCCTTGCTCATCTCCTTGCCTGCGGATTCCGCCGCCTCGCGATACCAATTCGACAGGCAGTTGCGGCAAAAGCCGGCTAGGTTCATCAGGTCGATGTTCTGGACGTCGCTGCGGGTCCGCAGATGCTCGACCAGCCGGCGGAAGGCGGCGGCCTCGAACTCGGTGCGCTGCTGCTTGCTGAGCTCGGTCATGGGATATGTCTCCTTTCCTCAGCCGTCATAGAGCGTGTCTTGCTTTACGCATGTTCGTAGTTCCAAAACCGCCGCGCACTTTTGGGCGACACGCGTTAGGCGCCCGTTCGCGAAGGATAGCGCTGATAGGCGTGAAGCGCCGGCATGGCGTTGAGTTCTGCCAGGATCGGCGCCAGCCGCTCGGCCCAGGCGGCGACGCCTGCCGCATCGGAGATCAGGTCCTGTCTCACCTCGATCAAGGCATGGGCGATGCCAGGTGTCATGCAGTGCCGGAACATGGTATCGCCCCTTAGCGCGCCGTCATAGGGCTCGTTGTTGCCGACGACGACGTCGCCGGCCGCCTCGATCTTCTCGATCAATGGGAAGACGGCGCGGGGGTCGTTGTCCCAGAGCACCGCCGCATGCCAGGGGCGCGGGATACCCTTCCAGGCGGGCGTGAAGGAATGCAGCGAGATCACCAGCGGCGCCTTTCCGCCGGCGGCCGCGGCCTCGGCGATGGTTTGCGAGATGGCCTGGTGGTAGGGCCGGTGGAAGCGATTCAGCCGGTTCTGCCATTCCTCGTCGGAGATCGGATGGTTGCCGGGCACGATCGCGCCGTCCGAGATCTTCATGATCAGCGTCGGGTCGTCCTCGCCTCTGTTGGGGTCGATCAGCAGGCGTGAGAAGCAGCCGAGGACCGCCGGCGCGTCCAGTGCCGCCGACAATTGCCGCACCAACGGCTCGATGCCGATGTCGTAGGCTATGTGCCGCTCGAAGGCGCTGTCGGCAAGGCCGAGCCGCCCGTATTCCGGAGGAATCCGGTTCATGGCGTGGTCGGCAAGAAGGACGAGGCCCTTTTCCGGTTTGCCGTTGATGATTTCAAAGGGGGAGTAGTGCCGCATTCCGATCCCGTGTCGCTCTCCAACGTCCGGCATCTGATCGCACGCAAAATTGCGCGTCGCAATAAAAAGGCGTGAGTTCAGGGCCCTCTGTCACAGCAATGGCAAATATAATCGATTAGAGTTGCGTTGACTTTCCGGGCTGGCCGTCGCAAGAAAGTGCCACGCAATTCAAAAACGGAGTTCCGCAGGAAGCCGTGTCTAGATATCCTTTTTCCAAAGCGAAGCCGGGGTCGACGACGTTAGGAGCTATCCTCCTGTATTCCTTGGTAGTCTCCGGCGCACTTCTGTTTTCTGGCGAAGCACGGGCCGACTTTCGCGTTTGCAACGGGACGCAGCAGCTGGTCGGCGTGGCGATCGGCTATCGCGCCAAGGACGGCTGGATCACCGAGGGTTGGTGGCAGGTGCCAGCAACGACCTGTGCTACGCTGATCGAGGGCGAACTCGAGTCCCGCTACTACTATCTCTATGCGGAAGACGCTGCCAAGGGCGGCCGCTGGACCGGCGACATCAACATGTGCGTCGCTGAAAACGAGTTCAAGATCGTCGGCGTGCAGGACTGCTATGCGCGTGGCTTCCAGCGCATGGGATTCAAGGAATATGACACGGGGCGGCAGGGGAGCTGGATGGTTCAGCTTTCCGATACGCCCGGCACGCAGGAAAGCCAGAATTGATGAGACGGAACAGAAAAGTCAAAATCCTCGCGACGCTCGGGCCGGCATCGGCCGAGGAGCAGATGATCCAGAAGCTGCACGAGGTGGGGGCCGATCTGTTCCGCATCAATATGAGCCATGCAAGCCATGAGGTCATGCGCACGCTCATCGAACGGATTCGCAATGTCGAAGCGCGCTGCGGCCGGCCGATCGGCATCCTTGCCGACCTGCAGGGGCCGAAGCTGCGCGTCGGCAAGTTCGCCGAAGGCAAGGTCGACCTCAAGGTCGGTCAGACGTTCACGCTCGACAACCGGGACGTGCCCGGCGACACCAAGCGCGTCTATCTTCCGCATCCTGAGATTCTCGAGGCGGTGAAGCCCGGCGACCGCTTGCTGATCGATGATGGCAAGCTGCATCTGCGAGCCGAGAAGACTGACGGCAAGAGCATTGTCACCACGGTCGTTTCCGGCACCAGGATTTCGGACCGCAAGGGCGTCAGCCTGCCCGATACGCTGCTTGGCGTCGGCGCACTGACCGACAAGGACCGGACCGATCTCGATGCCGTGCTCGCCACCGGCCAGGTCGACTGGGTGGCGCTTTCCTTCATCCAGCGTCCGGAGGACATTGCCGAGGTCCGCAAGATCGCTCGCGGCCGCGTGGGGTTGATGTCGAAGATCGAAAAGCCGCAGGCGATCGAACGCATCGACGAGATCATCGAGCTTTCCGACGCGCTGATGGTGGCGCGCGGCGATCTCGGTGTGGAAATGCCGCTCGAATCCGTCCCCGGCCTGCAGAAGCAGCTGACGCGCGCCTGTCGGCGTGCCGGCAAGCCCGTCGTCGTTGCGACGCAGATGCTCGAATCGATGATCTCCTCGCCGGTGCCGACACGCGCCGAGGTCTCGGACGTCGCAACCGCCGTGTTCGAAGGCGCCGATGCGGTCATGCTTTCGGCCGAATCCGCCTCCGGCGAATACCCCGTCGAAGCGGTCGCAACTATGGCTTCGATCGCCAGCAACGTCGAACGCGACCCGCATTATTCCGGCATCATCTACGCCCAGCGCACGCCACCGGAGGCAACCGGCGCCGATGCCATTTCCCTTGCCGCCCACCAGATCGCCGAGACGCTCAATCTCGCGGCGATCGTCACCTATACATCGTCCGGCGCCACCGGCTTGCGCGCAGCGCGCGAGCGGCCGCAGGTGCCGGTCGTCGCCCTTTCGCCGATCGTTCAGACCGCACGTCGTCTCTCGGTCGTTTGGGGCCTGCATTGTGTCGTCACGGAGGATGCGACCGACCTCGACGACATGGTCAATCGGGCCTGCCGCATCGCCGTTTCCGAAGGCTTCGGCAAGCCTGGCGATCGCATCATCATTTCCGCCGGCGTGCCGCTCGGAACGCCCGGTGCCACCAATATGCTGCGCATTGCCTATATCGGCTCGGACGGACGTACCGGCGTATAAGCAATCTCCGTTATCGCACTGTTGTTCGTCAGGCGGGCTTCGGCCCGCCTTGCGACTTCTTGCAGGTCGCGCGGCTTTCCGGAGATCTTCTCGATGGCGGCGACGACAAGGTCGGTCACCACGTAATCGGGCTTGTGGCCCAGATTGCTGATCCACAGCAGTTCCGATCCCTTGATGGATGCCGCAAGCCCGCGGGAATGGATATCGGCGAGAACGATCCCGTCCTGGTCGCCGGTGATGATGACGGTCGGCGCGGAGATTTCCGCATAGCGCGGCGACATCTGCGTGACGTAAGCATGCAGATTGGCGACGTCGACGGCATTGTTGAGAAAGGTGGCAGGTCTCAGAACGAGGTGCGGCGCCGTATTGGCAATGTAGTCTGTCGGACGCGGATTGGGCCAGAATATCGTCTGCGTGACCCGATCGATGCGTCCCAATCCAAGCGGAATGACCGCGGTATTGGCGAAAAACCAGCCGACAAAGGGTAGCGTCGCGAAGGTGATATGCCAGTCGACGCCTCCCGGCCAGGGATGCGTCGCCGGCGCGAGCAGAACGACGCCTTCGGTTCTTTCCGGATGGTGAAGTGCGAGGCTGGCGGCGATCGCGGCGCCGAAGGAGTGGCCGACGATGATCGCGCGGGAGATGCCGCGCTTGTCCATCAGACGGACAATGGCGTCGGCCTGGCCGTCCGGCCGAGCATTGGCCGGTCCGCCGCGCTCCGAATAGCCATGGCCTGGCCGATCGACGAAGAGCATTTCGGCACGGCCGTCAAGCGCCGGCAGAAAGGCGTGCAACTGGTCGCGAAGATTACCGCCGGCACCATGAATGAAGACGACCGCAGGTAAATCCGCCGTCCCACTCGGCCGGATATGGACAGAGTTCATTCGAAAACCGCCGACGTCGACCAACTCGCCGCTGTTCGGGAATCGTGTCGCGATCCTGTGCGCCTGCCATTGGCTGTGGCCGAATGCTGCGAGGACGAGAACGGCGAGGATCAGAACAGCCAGGAACATGCGTCGGTTATATCGAGATCGTAGCTGCTATCAGCGCGTCGGGGTCCGTCACGTCCGGCTGCCCGCGAGCCTCTCGGCGAGTTCCCCGAACTGCTCCTGTGCCTTGCGGTCGGAAGGATAGATATCGAGGAATTGCTGCCATGCCCGCATCGCCAACTCGTTCTTGCCGGCGGTCTCCAACATGGTGGCCATGCCGGCGATCGCGCCGAAATGCCGGGGTTCGATCGCCAGTACGCGGTATATGTCGGACATCGACTTCCGGTAGTTGCCCATCTGGTAATGCACCGTCGCGCGGCGATTCCAGCCTTCGACGTAGCTGGGAGCAAGCACAATGACCTGGTCGAGTATATCGAGCGCCACCGGCTTCTTGTCATCGGCGATCGCCTTGTCAGCCGATTGCATCAGCAGGTTCACCGTGGCGCTGCCGGACTCCTGCCACTCGAGGCGAATGCGGTCGGCGAGTTCCCGCGCCTTGTTTTCGTCGCGTTCCTTCTTGAGGTCGAGGAACAGGGCATCGAGACGTTGCTCGGGTGTCGTAAGACTTGCCGCCTCCGGCTGAGGCGCGGGTTCGGCCGCCTGCAGGAGACTGCCGGTTGCCATTGAAGCGGCGAGGGCGAAACACGCCAGAATCGAGTTCACAAAAAAGCGCATGGCGGACATCGTAGCCCGCCATGGAACAAGATCAAATCAAATATGCAGGATCACCGAAGCGATCCGCCATCAGGCCGGCGGCAAACGGGTGCCGCCGCAGAACCTCAGCCCTGACGTGCCTTGAAGCGCGGGTTCGACTTGTTGATGATGTAGACGCGACCCTTGCGGCGAACCAGGCGGTTTTCGCGGTGGCGGGTCTTCAGCGACTTGAGCGAATTCTTGATCTTCATTTTTCCTGATCCGCAGGTTTCGGGGAATGAAATTCGCCCGGTAATTCCAACAATCAAAAGCGCGCCATTCAGCGCGCTCTTCAAGTAGGCAGGCACATACCTTGTCGCCCCCATCGTGTCAACCGCGGGACCGCGGGATTTCGACAGGCGTGCGCGCAATCCTGTGGCCAACGGGCTCAGGTCAGGCGGGTGAAATGACCCATCTTGCGGCCAGGGCGCGCCTCGGCCTTGCCGTAGAGATGAACCAGTACGTTCGGTTCGGCAAGCAGGTTCGACAGTTCGCCAATGTCGTCGCCGATGAGGTTCTGCATCACGCAGTCCGAGTGACGCGAAGGGTCACCGAGCGGCAGGCCGGCAATGGCCCGGATATGCTGCTCGAATTGCGAAACGACGCAGGCGGCTTCCGTCCAGTGGCCGGAATTGTGGACGCGCGGGGCAATCTCGTTGACGACGACGCTGCCGTCGGCAAGCACGAAGAACTCGGCGCCGATCACGCCGACATAGCCGAGCGCCGCGAGAATGGCGGTCGCAGCCTTGCGCGCAGCCTCTGATGTCGCCTCGGTGACCGATGCGGGCACGGTCGAGGTGTGGAGAATGCCGTTCCGATGCACGTTTTCCGCCGGATCGAAACAGGCCGTGGCGCCGTCAGGGCCGCGCGCGGCGATGATCGATATTTCCCGTTGGAACGGAACGAAGCTTTCGAGGATCAGCGGCACGTGACCCAAGGCAGCGAAGGCGCCGGAAGGATCGTCCTCGCCAGAACGGAAGACGCGCTGCCCCTTGCCGTCATAGCCGAGGCGGCGGGTCTTCAGCACGCCCGCCCCGTCGAAATCGGCAAGCGCCGCTTCGAGATCCGCCTGGCTGTCGATGGCGTGGAAACGGGCCGTGGCAATGCCGCAGCCATTGATGAAGCGCTTCTCGACCAGCCGGTCCTGCGCGACTTCCAGCGCCTTCGGCGGCGGGAAGACCGGCCGCGTTGCCGCCAGCCGCTCGGCTGCGGCGACGGGAACGTTCTCGAACTCGTAGGTGATCAGGTCGGAGATCCGGGCGAGCTCATCGAGCCCGTGCGGATCGTCATAGGCCGCGACGATCTGGGCGTTCGCCGCCTGCGCGGCGGGACTGTCCGGCTGGGGCTCCAGAATGACGGTGCGAAAATTCAGCCGCGCAGCCGCCATGGCCAGCATGCGGCCGAGCTGGCCGCCACCGATGATTCCGATGGTTTTCATGCCTGGTCTACCGGGTACTCGGCAACCGAGACGGTCTGCTGTTCGCGCCAGTCGTCGAGGCGGTCGGCAAGGTCGTCATCGCTGAGCGCGAGGACGGCAGCGGCTAGCAGGGCGGCGTTGACGGCCCCCGCCCTGCCGATCGCCAGCGTGCCGACCGGAATGCCGGCTGGCATCTGGACGATCGAGAGCAGGCTGTCCTGACCGGAGAGCGCCTTTGACTGCACCGGAACGCCGAAAACCGGCAGCGGCGTCATCGCGGCGCACATGCCCGGCAGATGGGCAGCCCCGCCGGCGCCGGCGATGATCACCTTGAAACCCTCGTCGCGGGCGCCCTTGGCAAAACGAACGAGCCGGTCGGGCGTGCGATGAGCCGAAACGATGCGGGCTTCATAGGCGATGTCGAGGGCCTCGAGCGTATCGGCCGCGTTCTTCATCGTCTCCCAGTCCGACTGGCTTCCCATGATGATGGCGACGGGCGGGGTCGTGGTTTCGGTCACGTCTGTCAGGGTCCGTATCAGGCAATAATGTCGGGGATGATCTGGTCTTCGATCTTGCTGATCTTGTCCTTGATGGCCAGCTTCTTCTTTTTCATGCGCTGGATGCGCAGCGCGTCGCAGCCGGTCTCGATCATGGCATTGATGGCAACATCGTAGTCTTCATGCTCCTGCCTCAGGCGCGCTATGGTCAGTCTGAGTTCGGCCTGGTCCTGGTCCGGCATGCAAAACGATCCCCATAAGCCCGACCGCATTCACGCCGCGATCCGGAATTTCCTGCGCCGCTCTAGCACATCTTGGGCGGTGACGGGAAGTTATCCGACGTCATCATTTCGCCTTCGACAAATGAAAAATGGCATGGCACACTAGTAAGGTTACAACCATGGAACATCCGGCATTTGCGTGCCGGATGCAAGCAAAAGGAAGGGACTGCCAATGACCATTGAGGCTCATCTTGCAACGCTTGAGAAAAAACATGGCGCCCTGGAACAGGAGCTGCATGAAGCCCTCAATTCTCCCTCCTGTGAGGACGAGTTGATCAGCGAGCTCAAGCGGCGGAAGCTGCGCATCAAGGACGAAATCGAAAGACTCCGTTCCTCGACACACTGATTGTGAACGGTATTTCCCGCGTTCTCGGGAGGCGTCGTTTCGTTGAGACGAGATGACGCGACTAAGGTCAAAAACAATCCCCATGACTGACGGATCGCTCGACCAGGCTCACGGCCCGGTCGAGGGATCCGGGCGATTACTTTCACCCAGCCGCGGCGGGAACGAACAGCGGATTCAACTCGTCAGGACCAGAACTGGTCGAGCCATAGATTGAGGTGATCGAAGCCGGGTCTGTGGATGGCGTAGATGCGCCTGGTGCCGCTCGTCGACACCGATACGAGATTGCAATCGAGCAGCGCCTTCAAATGCTGCGACACCGCCGGCCGGCTGATCGGCAGCCCCTCGGCGAGTTCGTTGACAGTCTTGGGGGCGCGTCGCAGTTCCTCCAGCAAGTAACGCCGGTTCGGATCCGCGATGGCATCGAATGGGTCCGCGATCGTCATGACCAGGACGTTAAGCGAATTCGCTGCGAGCGGCAAGAAAATTGTGCATTGCGATAATCCGTATTGCCTTGCAGCATCCGGTGGTGACGTTCTGCGCTGCAGAAGCCCGGAGACAGCCCTCTCGCTTGGAGTTGCAGGAGGGCGTCAGCCGCCGGACAGAAGGCTGGTGAGCCCCTCCCAGACGAGTCTCGATCCGGCGAAGAAGGCCATCGTGTACATGAAGGGGTAAAACACCTGAGGCTTCATTCTGCGGACGATCCAGGCGCCGCAGGCCGTCGCGACCATCGCCAGGGGAAAGAGCGTCGCCGATGTCGTGAGATTGCTGGTGTCGAGTTGCCCGAGCGCGAAATAGGGAATGAGCTTGACGGCATTGAGCGTTGCGAAGAAGCGCACGATGGTGCCGGTATATTCGCGCGGGTCAAGCTTCAGCGGCAGGGCGTAGATCTGGAATGGCGGCCCGCCGGCATGGGCGACGAAGCTGCCATATCCGGCGAAGCTTCCCCATAGCGCGGCAGGACCGAGACGATGCTGTTTGGGAAGGATGGCCGCGCCGCTGCGGCTCCTCCAGACCGTGTAAACGTAGCGCAGCACGAACACGATAGTGATGGCGCCGATGATCAGCCGCAGCGCGTCGCGCGGCACATAGGCGGAGGTCGCCCAGCCGATGGCAATGCCGGCGATCGCACCGGGTAGGAGCATGGTGAGCGTTTTCCGGTCGCCGTGCTTGCGCCAGATCCACAGCGAGACAATGTCCATGGCGATGAGGATCGGCAAAAGCAATGCCGCCGCCTGGACGGGCGAGACCGCCATGGAGAGGATCGGAACGCCCATCAGCGACAGCGCTTCTCCCATGCCTCCCTTGCTAAGGCCAACGAGCAGGACTGCCGGGACGGCGACGAGATAGAAGTCGAGATCGGGAAGCATGAGCGGCGGTTGATCCTTTGGTCATCTCCGTCTATCGGTTTTCCCGAATGAAATCGAGTAGCGGATTTCCGCCCTCGAAAGGGCTTCGCCAGGAACGGACGAATGAACACCATAGAAAACCGCTGCCGCCTCGTGCTGATCGCGCCCGATATGCCGAACGCCGCCGAACGCTCGACGGTACTTGCCGATGCGCTCAAGGGCGGCGACGTGGCATCCGTCATCGTTCCGCAATACGGACTCAACGAGACGGATTTCCAAAGGCACGCCGAAGCGCTGGTGCCGGTGATTCAGAAGGCAGGCGCCGCGGCGCTCATCGAGGGCGATACGCGCGTTGCCGGTCGCGCCAAAGCGGATGGCCTTCATATTGCGGCCGGGGCGGATGTGCTTGCCGAGGCGATTGAGCGGCATACGCCGAAGATGATCGTCGGCGGCGGCAATGCAACCGACCGCCACCATGCGCTCGCAATCGGCGAGCTTCGGCCGGACTACGTGTTCTTCGGCCGCAGCGATGGCGACATCAAGCCGGAGGCGCACCCGAAGAACCTGGCTCTGGCGGAATGGTGGGCGTCGATGATCGAGATTCCTTGCATCGTGATGGGCGGAACCGACATGCAATCGGCGCTTGCGGTGGCCGAGACCGGGGCCGAGTTCGTCGCGCTTCGCATCGCCGTCTTCGCCGAGCCGGGTCAGGCGCCCTCCGTGGTTGCCGCCGTCAACGCCTTGCTTGACGAAAAAGCGCCACGGTTTGAAGATTAAGACGTGGCCATGTTGAGCCGCTTCTCCCTGAAATCGAGACGTGTCGCGATCCTTGCTGTCGCCACGGTTCTGGCCGCCTTGCCGGCTCGCGCCGAACAGCCGCCGTCTCCTGCGCCGGCGGATGAGGGCATCGTCTCGAAACGCGGCCGGATCACCCCGTATAACGGCGCGGCGCTCCCGGAAGGTGCCGAAAAGCCGGCGAAGAGCGATACGGGTGCCAAGCCCAAGACCGGAGAGGAAAAGCCGTCCGGCGGCGTCAATGTCATCGATCGTATGGGCGCCGAACTTCCGGCGCTTCCGGCCGAAAAGCCGTTTGCCGGCAAGGTGGACGAGGCCTATGGAGCCTTCCAGCGCGGCTACTACCTGACCGCGATGGACCTCGCGCTGCCGCGCGCCCAACTCGGCGATCCGGCCGCCCAGACGCTGGTCGCATCGATCCTCGAGCAGGGCCTCGGGGTCGTGCGCAACCGCAAGGATGCGGCTTTCTGGTACGGTCAGGCGGCGAATAACGGCGATCCCGCGGCGATGTTCAAATATGCGCTGATCCTGATGGAGGGACGCTACGTCAAGCGCGACCGCAAGAGCGCCGACGAACTGATGAAGAAGGCCGCCGATCTCGGCAATGCGGCCGCCCAGTTCAACTATGGGCAGACGCTCGTCGCCGACATGCCGGGTCAGAAAGGGCTGAAGGCGGCGATGCCCTATTACGAGAAAGCCGCAGAGCAAGGCATCGCCGATGCGCAATATGCGCTGTCGCAGATCTATCTCAATGTCGAAGGCATCGACGACGGCAAGCGGGCGCGTGCACGCGAATGGCTGGCCCGGGCGGCGCGCGCCGGCTACGACACGGCGCAGCTCGACATGGCGATCTGGTTGATCGAGGGGATCGGCGGCGACCGCAACCTCGACGAGGGCTTTGCCTGGATGAAGCGCGCCGCCGAGGGCGGCAATGTCGTCGCGCAGAATCGGCTTGCCCATCTCCTCGTCAACGCCATCGGCACGCGACCCGATCCGGTCGAGGCGGCGAAGTGGTACGTGCTGTCGCGCCGAGCAGGGCTCAAGGACGATGCGCTCGAGGACTTCTACCTGGGTCTCAACGACAGCCAGCAGAAATCGGCGCTGGCCGCGGCGAACAAGTTCCGCTCATCCTGACCTGGCGGTGGACCTCAATCGATGGGGCGATCTATTTCGCTTGAACTTTCGGGGATTTTGTGGTCTTGAAGCCCCGGTTTTGTCCGCGGCCCTCGTTCAATCGATCCCGCGGGCGGAGTGACTTCTCACTCGGTTTTTTGACGACGGTTGCGTCTCTTCGCCGACCCTTCGCATGGGCGGACCGTCAGCAGGTTCAATGTCCAGTCGAGATTCTCGGCTGGCCTTCGCTTTCAGAGGATTGCCCCAATGGCCCGTTCTGCCCTTCTCAACGTCATGGTCCAGGCGGCCTTCAAGGCCGGCAAGTCGCTGGCGCGCGATTTCGGCGAAGTACAGAACCTGCAGGTTTCCTTGAAGGGGCCGAGCGACTACGTTTCCCAGGCCGACCGCAAGGCCGAGCGGATCATCCGCGAGGAACTCCTGAAGGCTCGCCCGACCTATGGCTTCCTCGGCGAGGAAGGCGAGGAAATCAAGGGGACCGACGGCGCCCATCGCTGGATCGTCGATCCGCTCGACGGGACCACCAATTTTCTCCACGGCCTTCCGCATTTTGCCATATCGATCGCACTGGAGCGCCAGGGAGAAATCGTCGGCGCGGTCGTTTTCAATCCGGCAACCGACGAACTCTACACCGCCGAGCGCGGCGGCGGCGCCTTCCTGAACGACCGGCGCCTGCGCGTCGGCGCCCGCAAGGCCCTTTCCGATGCGGTGATCGCCACGGGCACGCCGCATCTCGGCCGCGGCAATCACGGCAAATATCTCGTCGAACTTCGCCACGTCATGGGCGAGGTCGCCGGCATCCGCCGCTTCGGCTCCGCCTCGCTCGACCTCGGCTATGTGGCCGCCGGTCGCTTCGACGGTTTCTGGGAGCGTGACCTTGCCGCCTGGGACATCGCCGCCGGGGTTCTGCTCATCCGCGAGGCCGGCGGCTGGGTGACCGACATCGACGGCGGGAGCAAGCCGATCGAAGACGGCTCGATCATCTGCGGAAACGAGTATATCGCCAAGGCGCTGCGCGACGTCATCCACCGCCCGGTTCCGACGAAGTAGTCCCCGGAAGCTGGCCGGAAGCCGAGAAATGCGGGCGGCTTGTGCCCGCATTTCCCTCTAAGGCATTGGACTCGAACATATCTGCGCCTTGGGGCTGCTGCGGCCGACTGATGGAAGCGACCGAAAGCATTCCTGCGCCGCGCTTCCGTTTTCCCTTCAATTTGGCGCAAAGTTCCACTAGGCTCCGGGCCGATAGGGATGGTCTCCGGCCATCGGCGGCATCGTTCGTTCAAGATCGCTGTTGATTTCGAGAATGATGCGCTAGTTCAAAGAGTTGCAGCAACCGCCGCCTGTGCGGACAGGCGCGAGTGTAATGCCGCAAACCGGGAGATTGGCAAAGGCATGACGAAACTGAGTCTGTCCGGCTGGCGTGGGCAGGAAGTGGCGGAGGAGAACTATAATCCGCACAAGCTTTCGAGCCCGATGCCTTATTTCTGGACGATGGTCATCTTCCTGATCATCGTCGGTTTTGTCGCGGCGATCCTCTTCCGGCAGGCGCGCGAGGCCTTTGGTGGCAATCCCGGTCTCAACGGGCTGATCCTCGGCGTGCTGGGGATCGGCATTCTGCTGGCGTTCAACCACGTGCTCGGCCTCAGGCCGGAAGTACGCTGGTTCAACTCGTTCCGCGCCGCCGGCAGTGCCGACAAGGTCGGACGCGACCCGGTCCTGCTTGCGCCGATGCGGTCGCTGATCGGTGGGCGCCAGACGACGGCAATCTCGACGATCGCGCTCCGCTCGATTCTCGATTCCATCGCCGCCCGCCTCGACGAATCGCGCGACATCACGCGTTATCTCGCCGGCCTTCTGGTCTTTCTCGGTCTGCTCGGTACCTTCTGGGGCCTCCTCGGGACGATCGGCTCGATCAATACCGTCATACAATCGCTGGATGCCGGTTCTGGCACGACTGAGGACCTCCTGAGTTCGCTGAAGAGCGGCCTGTCGGCGCCGCTGACCGGCATGGGCACGGCCTTCTCGGCCTCGCTGTTCGGGCTGTCCGGTTCGCTGATCCTCGGCTTCCTCGATCTCCAGGCTGGCCGCGCGCAGAACCGCTTCTACACGGAGCTTGAAAACTGGCTTTCATCGGTGACCGATGTCGGCTCCGGGTTTTCGTCGCCGATCGAGACGACCGGTGGCGCACCGGCGGAGGAAATGCGGCGCCTGACCGACCAGCTCTCCCGCCTCGCGCATGACGGCGGCGTCAATCAGCGCACCGCGGCGGCGATGGCGAGCCTCGCCGAAGGCATCCAGGGTCTTGTCAAGAACATGCGCGGCGAGCAGCAGATGCTGCGCGATTGGATCGAGGCGCAGCAGGAGGAGGCCAAGTCGATGCGCAAGACGCTCGACCGACTGACCTCACGCATCGGTCAGGCCGACAGGATCTCGGTGAATAGCGAGAGGACCGGCACGCAGGCGAAGCTCAGCCATGCGGACGAAAGCGGGGGTGACTGATCCATGGCGCTTGCGCGAAGGGGCCGCACTCCGCGGACGATCAATTACTGGCCGGGCTTCGTCGACGCGCTTTCGACCTTGCTCATGGCAATCATGTTCCTGCTTAGCGTCTTCGTCACCGCGCAGTTCCTGATGGGGCGGGAGATCAGCGGCAAGGACGAGGTGCTGAACCGCCTGAACAGCCAGATCAACGAACTCACCCAGCTCCTGGCTCTCGAAAAGAGCGGCAAGCAGGACCTTGAAGACTCGCTTGCCAATCTGCAGGCGTCGCTTGCGACCTCGGAAGGCGAGCGATCACGCCTGCAGTCCCTGCTCGACCAGGGGGCCGGCAGCGCCGATGTCGCCGACCAGAAGATCGGCCGGCTGGGTTCGGAACTCGAGAACGAACGGCAGATCAGCTCCCGGGCGATGAGCCAGATCGAGCTGTTGAACCAGCAGATCGCCGCGCTGCGCAGCCAGATCGCCGCCATAGAGGGCGCCTTGCAGGCTTCCGAGACGAAGGACCAGGCGTCGCAGGCCAAGATCGCCGATCTTGGTCGTCGGCTGAACGTCGCGCTTGCCCAGCGTGTCCAGGAACTCAACCGCTATCGGTCGGACTTTTTCGGGCGCTTGCGTGAAATCCTCTCGGATCGCGAAAATATCCGCATCGTCGGCGACCGTTTCGTCTTCCAGTCGGAAGTGCTCTTCTCCTCGGGCAGCAGCGACCTGAACCCGGAGGGCGAGGGGGAGATGGCCAAGCTCGCCGCCGCGCTGCTCGACCTTGCCAAGGAAATCCCGGCGGAGATCAATTGGGTGCTGCGCGTCGACGGCCACACGGACAATGTGCAACTCTCCGGCACCGGCCGCTTCGCCGACAATTGGGAACTGTCTTCGGCTCGCGCCACTTCGGTCGTCAAATTCCTGATCTCCAAGGGTGTTCCAGCCGACCGCCTGGTGGCGGCGGGATTCGGCGAGTTCCAGCCCATCGCGCCCGGGGAGAGCCTGGATGCGCGGGCGCAGAATCGGCGCATCGAACTCAAGCTGACCGAAAAATAGGCGAGCACGCCCCGCTTGAATTGACCTTGACGTCTGCGTAAGAGTCGTCGGGGAATTTTGGGGGGGAGGGCGGCTGTAATGGATTGCGATGTGCTGGTCATCGGTGCGGGCCTTGCCGGGCTCGTGGCGGCGTCGGAGGCGGCGGCGCGGGGCCGCAAGGTGATCGTTCTCGACCAGGAGGGCGAGCAGAATCTCGGCGGCCAGGCTTTCTGGTCGCTTGGCGGTCTCTTCTTCATAGACAGTCCCGAGCAGCGGCGCATGGGCATCCGCGACAGCCGGGACCTGGCCGGACAGGACTGGATGGGCTCGTCGCAGTTCGACCGACCCGAGGACCACTGGCCGCGCCTCTGGGCCGAGGCCTATCTCGATTTTGCCGCCGGTGAGAAACGACGCTGGCTGCATGCTCTCGGGATGCGCTGGTTTCCGGTCGTCGGTTGGGCGGAGCGCGGCGGCGGCCTCGCGCATGGCCACGGCAATTCCGTTCCCCGCTTCCACATCACCTGGGGCACCGGCCCGGCCGTACTCGAGCCTTTCATCCGGCTGACGCGCGAGGCGGAGAGCCGGGGTCTCGTCCGTTTCCGCTTCCGCCACCGCGTCGACGAGCTTGTGACGACGGACGGTGCCGTGACGGGCGCCCGCGGCGCGATCCTCAAGGAGGATCCGGTCAGCCGCGGACAGCGCAGCTCGCGTGACGAAGTGGGCGATTTCGAGA
Organism: Sinorhizobium fredii USDA 257; assembly: GCF_000265205.3. NCBI lineage: Bacteria > Pseudomonadati > Pseudomonadota > Alphaproteobacteria > Hyphomicrobiales > Rhizobiaceae > Ensifer > Ensifer fredii. Next base: position 5,437,495 of record NC_018000.1, on the reverse strand, counting down.
TCTCCGCGGGAGCGGTGATCGTCAGTTCGGGCGGCATCGGCGGCAATCACGAGCTGGTGCGCCGCAACTGGCCACGCAAGCGGCTCGGCCAGCCGCCGGCCGCGATGGTCAGCGGCGTGCCGCATCATGTCGACGGCCGGATGCTCGAAATCGCGGGCCGAGCCCGCGGCTCGGTCATCAACGCCGACCGCATGTGGCACTATACCGAGGGCCTCAGGAATTACGATCCGATCTGGCCGGACCATGGCATCCGTATCCTGCCCGGCCCATCATCCTTCTGGTGCGATGCCGATGGCAACCGCTTTTCCGCGCCCGCAATGCCCGGCTTCGATACGCTCGGGACATTGGCCGCGATCCGCCAGAGCGGGCACGACTACAGCTGGTTCATCCTGACGCGGGCAATCATCAAGAAGGAGTTTGCCCTTTCGGGCTCGGAGCAGAACCCGGATCTGACGGGCAAGAGCATTGCGCTTCTCCTGAAGCGGCTCGGCGCCAGGCCGACCGGCCCGGTGCAGGCCTTCATGGACAAGGGTGAAGACTTCATCGTCAAGGACCGGCTCGAGGATCTCGTCGAGGCCATGAACGGGCTGACGGGCGAGAACCGGCTTTCGGTGACCCATCTCAAGGCGCAGATCGAGGCGCGCGACCGGGAAATCGACAATCGGTTTTCCAAGGACGCGCAGGTCACTGCCATCCGCGGCGCCCGCGCCTATCGCGGCGACCGGTTGCTTCGGACGGCCAGGCCGCACCGTCTCCTGGACCCGAAGACCGGCCCGCTGATCGCCGTGCGCTTGCATATCCTGACGCGCAAGACGCTCGGCGGGCTGCAGACCAATCTCTCCGGCCAAGTGCTGGAGCTTTCCGGTGAGCCGGTGCCGGGCCTTTATGCGGCCGGCGAAGTCGCCGGGTTCGGAGGCGGCGGCATGCACGGCTACAATGCTCTCGAAGGCACCTTCCTGGGTGGCTGCATCTTTTCCGGCCGCGCCGCGGGGCCGGGCGCTGCCGCGAAGACCTAGACTAGCCGGGTTGCGGGAGCAACCCGGCTAGGTCATGTGCGGTCAATCCATCTGGACGTTCGCGTCGCGCACGACGGGCGTCCATTTTGCCAATTCCGCTTTCACATGGGCAGCGAGTTCTTCGGGCGTCGAACCGACGATCTTGGCGCTGAACTCCTCCATGCGCTTTTGGACCGCCGGATCGGCGAGCGCCTTCTTGGCCGACTCGTTCAGGCGCGCGACCACCGGCTGCGGCGTATTGGCCGGGGCGAAGAGCGCGTTCCAGGTATACGTCTCGTAGCCGGGAATGCCGGACTCGGCGATGGTCGGCACGTCCGGGAAGGAGGGTGCGCGTTCGGCCGTCGTGACGGCGAGGGCCCTGAGCGTCCCGGCCTTGATGTGGCTCGACGATGAAGGCAGGTTGTCGAACATGATCGGCACCTGATTGCCGATGACGTCGTTCAGCGCCGGGCCGGATCCCTTGTAGGGAATATGCTGCATCTCGACGCCGGCCATCTTCTTGAAGAGCTCGCCGGAAAGATGCAGCGGCGTGCCATTGCCGGAGGACGCATAGCTGTATTGATCGGGCGACGCCTTGAGGAGCGCCAGCAAGTCCTGCACCGACTTGGCCGGCAGCTCCGGATTGACGACCAGCACGTTCGGAACGATGACCAGCAGCGAGATGGGTGCGAAATCCTTTTCGGGATCGTAGGGCTTCGTCTTGAGGATCAGCGGATTCAACGCATGCGTCGCGACGGTCGCCATCAGGATCGTGTAGCCGTCCGGGTCGGCGCGCGCAACGTTCGCCGCTCCGAGGTTGCCGCCGGCGCCCGCGACGTTCTGAACGATGACCTGCTGGCCGAGATCTTCGGACATCTTCTGGGCGATAATCCGCGCCACGACGTCCGTCGAACCGCCGGCGGCGAAGGGGACCACGAGCGTTATCGTCCGGTCCGGAAAGTTCTGCGCCTGCACCGGGTCGCCGAGCGTCATGGCGGAAAGTGTGGCGATCCCGAAGGCGAGGGCTGCGCGGCGGGTCATGCTTAGAAATGGCATACGGAATATCCTCCCAATCTCGTCGAAGGCGCTATCGGCAAAAGCCGGCCCCCTTACAATAGGGCCATGCTTGCCGTGGGCAATGGCGGATCGAGAAACAATCACATCCGACGGGCGAATGGTTAACGCACCGGCCTCAGACCTGGGATGCGACGAACAATCCTTCCGCCCCATGATCGAACTGTAGCCGCGCCAGCTTGGCATAGAGCCCGCCCTGGCGGATCAGCGATGCATGGGTGCCTTCCTCGACGATGCGGCCATGATCCATGACGAGAATGCGGTTCGCCTTCAGCACCGTCGCCAGCCGATGCGCGATGACGAGCGTGGTGCGCTCGCGCATCAGCCCGTCGAGTGCCTTCTGCACCAACGTTTCGCTCTCAGCGTCGAGGGCCGACGTCGCCTCGTCGAGCAGCAGGATCGGAGCGTCCCTGAGGATTGCGCGGGCAATCGCGACGCGCTGGCGCTGGCCGCCGGAAAGCGTCACGCCGCGCTCGCCGACCAGCGTGTCGTAGCCGCGGTCGAGCTTTGCGATGAATTCGTCGGCCTGCGCCGCAATCGCCGCCGCCTGCACCGCCTCGCGGCTCGCCTCCGGCGCGCTGAAGGCGATGTTGTCATGCACCGAGGCGGCGAAGATCGTCACGTCCTGCGGGACGATGGCGATCCGGTCGCGCAGGTCCTTCGGCTCGACGCTGCGGATGTCCATGCCGTCGATCCGCACGGTCCCCATGTTCGGGTCGTAATAGCGCAGCAGCATCGAGAATACGGTGCTTTTGCCGGCGCCGGAAGGGCCGACGATGGCTACGGTCTCGCCCGGCTCCACCGCTAGGCTCAGGCCCTTGAGGCTCTTGTAGTCGGGTCGCGCCGGATAGGCGAAATGCACATCATCGAACGCGATCGCCCCTCTGGCCGGCACGGGCATGGCGGCAGGATGCTCGGGCGCGCGAATCTGCGGCACCTCCGAAAGGAGCTCGTTCAGGCGCTCGGCGGCGCCTGCCGCCTGCGAAAGTTCGCCCCAGACCTCCGAGAGCGCTCCGAGACTGCCGGCGGCAAAGACCGAATAGAGCAGGAACTGGCTGAGCGTGCCGGCGGAAAGCGTTCCGTTGAGCACGTCGCGGGCGCCGAACCACAGCACGGCGACGACGCTGCCGAACACCATGGTGATGGCAAAGGCGGTCAGCGCCGAGCGCGCGCGGATCGCGGCACGGGCGGCACCGTAGGCCTCCTCCACCGCGGCGCCGAAACGGCGGTTGGCGCTCTCTTCACCATTGAAGGCCTGCACCGTGCGGGTGGCGCCGATCGCCTCGCCGGCGAAGGCGGAGGCGGCGGCGAGCGTATCCTGCGCCTGGCGGGAGCGGCGGCGGACTGAGCGGCCGAAACCGACGAGCGGGAAGACGATAAGCGGAATGGCGGCGATAACCAGGCTCGACAGTTTCGGGCTGGTATAGATCATCATGCCGATGGCCCCGAGACAGAGGATCAGGTTGCGCAGCGCGACCGACGCCGTGGCGCCGACCGCCGACTTGATCTGCGTCGTGTCGGCGGTCAGCCGCGAAACGATCTCGCCGGACTGGTTGACGTCGAAGAAGGCGGCGGAAAGCCCCGTTACCCGGGCGAAGACATCGCGCCTGAGATCGGCAACGATGCGTTCGCCGAGCGAGATGACGAAATAGTAGCGGGCGGCGCTGGCCAGCGCGAGGACGATGGCCAGCACCATCAGCATCGAGAAGTAGGTGTTGATGAAGGCGGAGTCGGAGTTGGAAAAGCCGTAGTCGATCATCCGGCGGACCGCCAGCGGCAGCGTCAGAGTGGTCACCGCGGCGATCGTCAGCGAGATGGCGGCGCCGATCGCAAAGCGACGGTATCGCCTGACATAGGGTAGCACGGCTGCAAGCGGCTGGACGGACTTGCGCTCTGGCGCTTGGTTCCCTTGTCTTGGCACGTAACCCCCGATCGGCCTGTCACGGAGGGGCCAGGAGGGGCCATAAGTCTTCCGCGCGGCACTTGTTATCCCGCAGACCTTCATGTATAGGCACGGCATCGAATTGAGAAGCCGTGGCCAAGAGCGGTCCGCGGCTTCATTTACGTGTTCGGTCCCAAAGTCGCAATGCCTTGCGACAATTGGACCCTGGAACTCTAGGAAGATTGTTATGAAGGCAGGAATCCATCCCGAATACCACACGATCAAGGTGGTCATGACCGACGGCACCGAATACGAAACCCGCTCGACCTGGGGTTCGGAAGGCGCAACCATGCACCTTGAAATCGACTCGAAGTCGCATCCGGCCTGGACCGGCGGCAATCAGCAGCTCGTCGACCGCGGCGGCCGCGTTTCTAAGTTCAAGAAGCGGTTCGAGGGCCTCGGCCTCTAATCGCTCGCCCTATGGCGTTTTTGAAGCCCGGCATTGCCGGGCTTTTTTATTTGCCAAAGGCTTTTTCAATTGGCCGAAACGAAGAGCCCGGCGCAAGGCCGGGCTTCGAACGTTACCGTGATTGCTGTCGGGTCAGTTGGTGCCGAAGGCGGTCTGCAGCAGCTTGATCTGCGCCTTGACGCCGTTCTGGTTGTCCGGAACGAAGGCCGTCGCTTCCTGCGGCCGGTAGATCTCGCGGTCGAGGAGGGCGACGCGGTTCTGCAGGCGGAGCGAGCGATCGATCAGATCGCGGAAGCTGTCCGGCAGATCGTTCCAGCCGGGCGCGCTTCGGTCGACATTGAAGCTGTCGAGGCGAACCTTGCTCTTTTCCGACATGACCTGCTCGCGGCTCATTTCGCCGTTGTTGACGGCGCGCTGCAGGAGAAGCCATGAGGCCATCTGCATCAGCCGCGTCGTCAACCGCATCGACTCGGCTGCATAAAGCACGGAGGCCATGCGCGGCAGTATCTTGGAGGCGGCCCGGCCGGGCCCGTCGAGATAGCTCGCCGTCTCCTCCACAAGGCCCATCCCTTCGGCATAGAGCGCCTTGAACTGCGCCGAGGACGCAGCGTGTCCTGCGAAACTGACGGTATTCAATCCTCTCTCGGACATGGCCTGCTTTCCCTGGTTCAAAACGCATCACGGTCAGGTAACGAAGTGGCTTTGGGAAAAGTTTCCTTGAGGCCCCTCTATGCTCGAAGAATGATCTGATACCGCATTCCGCGCAAGGGTATTCTTAAGAAAGGGTTAATCTCCACAATTCTTTGAATTTAGCTGTCGCGAAACAAAAAAAGAGCCGCGCGGGGGCGGCTCTCAAGGTAAAACAGGGAGAAAAATCAGACCCATTCGCCAGTTGGTGAAAATGTCTGAGTCCGGAAGACCGGATGCCCGGAGAATTGCAGAAAATGCCTAATATCCCGTTAAGTGGCGTCCTTCCGCGGACGCGCAGCGCGCCTTCCTGTCAGCGGAAGAGCCCTTCGGCGGCCGAACGGCTCGCGGATTTCCGGGCGCGTTCCGCCTCCAGTCGGGCGATTTCTTCCGTCAACAGCGCAATGCGCGCGGTGAGCTCGTCGGCGGAGAGCAGCGAGAGGTCGCTTCCGATGTCATGCGCGGTCTTCTTCTTCGGCTGATCGTCGTCAAACAGGCTCATTGGCTTTTTCCTCCTTTTCGGGATCGTCGACGATGTCTCCTCGTGCCTCCTCAAACGGTGCGGCACGCGGGGAAAGCTGCAGGCTTTCCGGCGTCGTCGGCGCCCCGGCATTGACCGGCGAGAAGGTCTCGCGTTCGGCGACTGGCACCGGTGCGCGCCGGCGGCTGCGGACGATCGCATAGGCGGTAATCAGCATATGCGCACAGGCCGTGATCATGAAGAGGCCATAGGGGCCTGTCGCGGTCATAACTGGTCCGCCGATCGTCGGGCCGATGATTGTGCCGATGCCATAGAGCAGCAGGAGGCCGCCCGAGACCTTGACGAAATCCTCGGGCATGGCGAAGTCGTTGGCGTGGGAAACGGCGATCGGATAGAGCGCGTTGGCGGCGGCGCCGTAGATGGCGATCAGCGTAAGTACGATCCACACCTGGCCTGGCTCGACGAGGAAGAGGAGGAGACCGGCCAGGGCACCGACGCCGGCAAGCACGGCGAGCACGTAGCGGCGATCGACCCGGTCGGAAACTCGACCGGCCGGCAGTTGCATGACCGCCCCGGAGAAGATCGCGACGCTCATCATTGCCGCGACGGCGCTGTCGGAAAGCCCCGCTTGGCGGCCGAAGACGGCGCCGAGGGTGCCGAAGGCGCCGTTGGCGATGCCGATCAGCAGGATGCCGAGAAAGGAAACCGGCGAATTGCGATAAAGGCCGCGAAGGTCGAGCCGCACCTGTTTCAGCGGCGTCGGCGAGGCGGCCTTGGACAGCAGCGTCGGCAGCATCGCGACGCAATAAAGGATGCCGCAGACCATGAAGAAGAAGGTGGTGGTCGTCTCGCCGAAGGGGATCATCATCTGCCCGCCGACGACACCGAAGAGGGTGATGGCGATATAGAGGGAGAAGATCACCCCCCGGCTTTCATTGGTGGCGCGTTCGTTCAGCCAGCTTTCGATGATCATCGACGTGCCGGCCGTCGAGAATCCCGTCAGTGCGCGCAAGACAAGCCACCAGATGGGGTCGATCATTAAGCCCGTCAAAAGAGAAACGATCGCGATCAGGGCCGTGAAGACACTGAAAGCCCGCACATGCCCAATGCGCTTGACGACATTAGGCGCGAAAAAGCAGCCCAGCACGAAGCCGGCGGCCCAGGACGTGCCGATCAGGCCGAGAATGGTTGTCGGATAGCCTTCCGATGTGCCGCGCACCGGCAGGAGAAGACCTTGCAGACCGTTTCCAAGGAAGAGGAACAGCGTGCCGAGCAACAGTGCGGTAACGGGAAGCAGATTGTTTCTCATCGTCCATCCGAAAATCGTTCTGCGGCCGGCAAGTTGTGACGGCGCGTGGCGCCGTGCCAACCGGAATCGCTACCGCCGGTCATTGCAAATCGGCGGCGAAAACAATAGCCCTCTATGCGACGAAAAGTGACGGCCGTATGACGTCGCGACGATGACCGCGGAATTCTCCGGAATAAATGAATGTCGAAGGCACTGACGCTTCTCCTCTTGATCGCCATGTGTTTGCAGCTCATCAAGCCGCTCGGATATCCCGGCCTCAGGCAGCGGCGGGATTTCTGGAAGATCGCCGTCTTCGCCATCGCCGTCATGATGGTCACGGTGCTCGTCCGGCCGTAGCGGCAGGCGGCCGCGCAGCATCCCTCCTCCCGCGGATACCACATGCGCACGCAATGCGCGACCGTCCGGGCGTTCCCTTAGAAACAGCTAAATTTGCGGGGCCGGGCTACACTTGCGGCCGAAATGCCCGAAGTCTGCGCACGACATGCAGTCAAGAAAAGGTTAAATTACCGTGCTCGGCCACAAGATGAAAATCGAGGCACTCTTGGAACGCCGCCTGACCGCCATTCTCGCTGCCGACGTCGTGGGCTACAGCCGTCTGATGGGAACCGATGAGGCGGGTACGCTGGCCGCGCTGAAACGGCATCGCCGCGAGTGCCTGGAGCCGAAGATCGCCGAGCATAAGGGGCGCATCGTCAAACTGTCCGGCGACGGCATGCTCATCGAATTCTCGAGCGTCGTGAATGCGGTTGCCTGCGCGGCCGAGATCCAGCGCGGCATGCTCGTCCGCAACGAGGGCCTGCCGAGGAGCAGGCGCATCGAGCTCAGGATCGGCATCCATCTCGGCGACGTGATCGTCGAGGAGGGCGACATCTTCGGCGACGGCGTCAACGTTGCGGCGCGGCTGGAGGGGCTCGCCGATCCCTCCGGCATTGCGGTATCTTCGTCGGTGCGCGATCAGGTCGGATCGAGACTGGACCTCGGCTTCGTAGACAAGGGCGAATACAGCCTGAAGAACATCGCGCCGAACATCCGCGTCTATACGGTCGCGCTCGGCGATGCGGCCGCCCGGCAGGAGCCGGAGACTGCGACCCCTTCGCTCGAGTCGGGCTATGAGTTGTCGATCGGCGTTCTGCCGTTCACCAATATGAGCCACGATCCGGAGCAGGAATATTTCTCCGACGGCATCACCGAGGATATCATTACCGATCTGTCGAAGATCTCGCGACTGCATGTCGTCGCCCGCAACACCGTGTTCACCTACAAGGGCAAAGCCGTGAAGGTGAAGCAGGCCGCCCACGAACTCGGGGTGCGGTTCATTCTGGAGGGCAGCGTGCGCAAGGTCGGCGAGCGCGTCCGCATCACCGGCCAGCTCATCGACGCGCATACCGGCGGGCATCTATGGGCCGACCGTTACGATCGCGACCTCACCGACATCTTCGCCATCCAGGACGAGATCACTCATGCGATCGTCGACCAGTTGAAGATCAAACTGCTGCCGGAGGAGAAGAAGGCGATCGAGAGCGATCCGACCACCTCCGTGGAAGCCTATACCTATTATCTGCGTGGCCGGCAGTTCTCGCATACCTGGACCCGCTCCTACCTGCTACTTGCGCGTCGGATGTTCCTGAAGGCCGTCGAACTCGATCCGAACTATGCCCGTGCCTATGCAGGGATCGCTGAATGCGAATGTGCAATCCGGGATTGGCACGAAAAGGAGTTTCCGCTCGAGAGCATTTTCGAGATGAGCGCCAAGGCGCTGGCTCTTGATCCGAATCTGGCGGAAGCGCATGCCTCACGCGGATTGGCATTGACTCACGACGGCCAAACGGAAGAGGCTGGGCGCGAATTCCGTCAGGCTCTGGCGCTCAGCCCTTCGCTCTATGAGGCGAATTTATATTATGGTCGCTTCTTGTTTGCACAGGGCCGGTTTCAGGAAGCGGTGCAGTTCTTTAAGCGCGCGGCCGAGATCCGGCCGGATGATTACTTTTCTCCGATTCATTTGATGGGCTGCTATTTCTCGCTCGGTATGGAAGCCGAGCGCCAGCGCTGGGCACGGATCGGAATCGAGCGGGCGAAAAGCGCGTTGGAGCGGCATCCGGAAAATGCGAGCCCCGCTCACCGGGGTGCCCTCGCGCTCGCACATATGGGCGAAGGGGAGCGCGCCAAGGAATGGGTGACGCGCGCGCTGGCGATCGATCCGGACGATGTGGTCGCACAGTATAATGCTGCCTGCGTGTATTCCTTGCTTGGTGAGAGCGAGCGCGCGCTCGACTTGCTGGAGACCGTGGTGCCGCAGAGTTCCAGCTACCATATCCAGTGGTTCGAGCAGGATTCTGACCTAAACGCCATTCGCGATCATCCTCGCTTCCGCGCGCTCCTCCAGACGATGGCGGACTGCAGCCCCGGGACGTGCTGACCCGGGCCTCGCGCAAGCTGCAGGTTCCATTAAGTCCCGCAGTAAGCTCAGACTTCGATTGCTCCGCGCATCACCGCCACGCAATCGCCGGAGACGCTGACCTCGCGGACCGCGCCGTCCTTCTTGCTGACGCGAACGGTTATGAGGCTGCGGCGGCCCATTTCCACGCCCTGCTCGATCGCAATCTCGATTTCGGCGTCGGGCTGCGGAAGAAGTGAAACGAGGTAGGCGCCGAGTGCCGCCGAGGCACTGCCGGTCGCCGGGTCCTCTATGACATTGTCGAGCGGGGCGAACATGCGCGCCCTGATCTGCCAGGGGCGCTCGGGGGTCCGGGCATAAAGATACAGGCTGAAACTGTCCTCGGCGAGCGGATAACGGGCGTTCGCCTCGTGGAAGGCACTGACATTGGGCCTTGCCCGTGAGAGCGTATCGACGTCGCTGAGCTCGGCGACCGCAAAGGCGAGGCCGACCGAGATGCGCACCGGGTGGCCGCGTTCACTCACGTCTTGCGCCTGCAGCGAGGCGCAGGACGCGATCGTCACGGGGTCGATGATCGGCCCTACGGCAAGCGGCTGTGGAGCGACGATCCGTGCTCCGGTGAGAATGCCGTACTCGCTCAGAAGTGTGACCTCGACCAGCCCCGCCTTCTCTTCGAAACGCAGCTTGTTGCCCGCTGTCCTGCCGAAGATTTCCTCCTGCCGCCCGAGCACGAAGGCGGTGCCGACATTCGGGTGGCCGGCGAAGGGCACTTCGGCCGTCGGCGTGAAAATGCGCACGCGAGCGGTGTTCGCCGGATCGTCGGGCGGCAGCACGAAGGTGGTTTCCGAATAGCCGAACTCCGCGGCGATCGCCTGCATCTGTTCATCACTCAGGCCGCGTGCGTCCGGAATGACGGCTAGTTGGTTGCCGGCAAAACGCTCGGCGGTGAAGACGTCGACGGTGACATAGGAGACGGTATTCATGGGAGCCCTTGGCCAATCGGAGATGGCACAGATGTAAGATCGCTGCCAGCCCACTGAAACAGCGAACTTGTCTCCCTGACAATTGCCGTGGTGATGGCAACGCCACCGCTCAAATGAAAGGCCCGGCGGCATCGCTCTGCCGCCAGGCCTTCTCCTCTCTCCCTATAGTCCGATGCGCCGCCGTTCAGGCGGCCTGTTCGAAGTCCTTCTTCCAGCTGCCCTTGGCGGCGAGGCTGCACATCTTGGCGCGATGGGTGAAGGCGCGCTGGCCGGCAGCGACGTTCTCCGGCTTGCCGTTCCAGGCATTCAGCGCTTCCTGCTGCAGGGCGCGGCCATAGGAGAAGGTCAGCTTCCAGGGCAGGTCGTGCGCCGTGTTCATGGCGGAGAGATGCGCGGTCGCTTCTTCGGTGGACTGGCCGCCGGACAGGAAGGCAATGCCCGGGACGGCGGCCGGCACGGTGCGCTTCAGCACCTTGATGGTGCGCTCTGCAACCTCTTCGAACGAAGCCTTGCGGGCCTTCTTGCCGTCGATCACCATGCTCGGCTTGAGGATCATGCCCTCGAGCTTCACGCGCAAGTCGCCGAGTTCCTCGAAGACCGTGCGCAGCACCCATTCGGTGACTTCTTCTGACCGATCGATCGAATGGTCGCCCGGAGCACCGTCCATCAGCACTTCCGGCTCGACGATCGGGACGATCTTGGCTTCCTGGCAGAGTGTCGCATAGCGGGCGAGCGCGTGGGCGTTCGCCTTGATCGCGCCGAAGCTCGGCAGGGCGTCAGAGACGGCGATGACGCCGCGCCACTTGGCAAAGCGAGCACCCGCTTCGTAATACTTGGCAAGGCGGGCGGCGAGGCCGTCGAGGCCTTCGGTGATCGTCTCATTGGGGAAATGCGGCAGCGGCTTGGCGCCCGTGTCTACCTTGATCCCGGGGATCGAGCCGGCGTTCTTGATGATGTCGACGAGCGGCGTGCCGTCGGCCGCTTTTTGGAACAGGGTTTCCTCATAGAGAATGACGCCGGAGATATAGTTGCGCACCGCGTCATCCGAACGCAGCAGCATCTCGCGATAGTCGCGGCGCGAGGTCTCGGTGGATTCCAGCCCAATGCCGTCGAAGCGCTTTGTGATCGTTGCGGTCGACTCGTCGGCAGCGAGCAGGCCCCGGCCGTTGGCGACCATGGCAACCGCAATATCTTCCAGTCTTTCGCTCATCTTTTTCTCCTTCGCACAGCGCCGGTCCCAGCGGGAACAGCGCATGAATAGTCTCGGGTGTGAAAGACGCGAAAAGCGCCTTTCGCACCGCCGAACGGAAGGCGCGATAACAGAAGATACCCTGCGGGAAAATGGCAGTAAAACAGACTAAAACGATTTAAATAATTTTAATCGTTTGAAATATCATAATTATTTTCGGGCGTCGACCCGGACCTATCCGTTTGCCCGGGTCGAGGCACGTGCTGTTACTTCTGTTGGTGGAGGATATCGACGCCCGGCAGCGGCTTGCCCTCCATCCATTCGAGGAAGGCACCGCCGGCGGTTGAAACATAGGTGAAATCGTCGGCGACCTCGGCGTGGTTGAGGGCGGCAACCGTGTCGCCGCCGCCGGCGACCGAGACGAGCGAACCCTGCCTCGTGCGGGCGGCCGCATGCTTGGCGGCAGCCACCGTCGCCTTGTCGAAGGGGGCGATCTCGAAGGCGCCGAGCGGACCGTTCCAGACGAGCGTCTCGGCGCGCGAAATCCAGTGGTTGATGGCTTCGACCGATTTCGGGCCGACGTCGAGCATCATCGCGTCTGCGGGGATAGCCTTGATGTCGACGATTTCGTTGTCCGCACCCGCCTTGAACTCGCGGGCAATCACGCCGTCTTCCGGGAGCACGATCGCGCATCCGGCCGCGGAGGCTGCCGCGACGATCGCCTTTGCCGTTTCGGCCAGATCATGTTCGCAGAGCGACTTGCCGACGTCGATGCCCTGCGCTGCGAGGAAGGTATTGGCCATGCCGCCACCGATAACGAGGGCGTCGACCTTCTTCACGAGATTCTGCAGGAGGTCGATCTTGGTCGACACCTTGGCGCCGCCGACGATGGCGACGACCGGCCGCTTCGGATTACCGAGGCCCTTTTCGAGCGCCTCGAGTTCGGCCTGCATGGTGCGGCCGGCAAAGGCGGGCAGATGGTGCGCCAGGCCCTCGGTCGAGGCGTGGGCGCGATGAGCGGCGGAGAAGGCGTCATTGACATAGATATCGCCGTTGGCGGCGAGGGCGGCGACGAAGGCCGGATCGTTCTTTTCCTCGCCCTTGTGGAAGCGGGTGTTTTCGAGCAGCAGCACGTCGCCGTCATTCATTTCGGCAATCGCGTTGGCGGCCTTGTCGCCGATGCAGTCGGCGGCGAAGTGGACGCGCTGGTCGAGGATTTCCTCGACAGCGGGGGCGATCGTCTTCAACGACATGTCGGCGACGGGCTCGCCTTTCGGACGGCCGAAATGGGCGAGCAGGATGACCTTGGCACCCTTTTCGGAGAGTTCGCGAATGGTCGGCGCCACGCGCTCGATGCGGGTGGTATCGGTCACCTGACCGTCCTTGACCGGCACGTTGAGATCGACGCGCACCAGCACGCGCTTGCTGGCGATGTCGGTCAGATCGTCGAGGGTCTTGAAAGTCATCAGTTCGTCTCCAGTGATAGTCTCTGAAAAAGGGTGGGATAGTCGATGACGAGGCCGTCCTCGTCGACCGGCAGGTCGGCGGTGAAGCTTCGGTCTTCCGCCTCGTAGCGATAGAGCTTGCCGTCCTCGAGGCACGTGTAGTGCTGGCCGTCAACCGTCGGCTCGAAGCTGTCGAACGGCACGTAGAGCATCTTGAGCTTTGCGGTGCCGGAAGCACGCGTGAGGCTCAACCGGCGGATCGGCAGGGTATTGGTGAAGGGTGTGCCGGCCAGGTCGATGTCGATGCAGCCGTCGAAGTGGGGGAGGGCGACTCCCTTGGCGGTGCGCCAATGGCCGCCGCCGTCGGAGAGGAGATGGAGCCGGCGTCCGTCGGTCGTCTCGACGACGAAGGACGTGACACGCCAGCCGGCGTCGCAATCGATGCGGTAGCGAACCCCGTAGGCGGCCCCGCCGCGCTCGCCGATCAGAACGCTTTCGGCGCGGATGGCCGCGCCGATGGATGCGTCTAGGGGTCGGATCGTCAGATGTTCGAGCCCTTCCCCCTCGAGCGGACGCCAGCGTACCGTCGTTGAGGAAAGGGCCCGGAACATCGGTCTTAGAGCAGCTTGCCGAGGGCGACCGCCGTATCCGCCATGCGGTTCGAGAAGCCCCACTCGTTGTCGTACCAGGACAGGATCGACACGAATTTGCCTTCCATCACCTTGGTCTGGTCCATATGGAAGACCGAGGAATGCGGGTCATGATTGAAATCGATCGAGACATTCGGCTGCAGCGTATAGCCAAGGATGCCCTTGAGCGGGCCGTCGGCTGCAGCCTTGATGGCGGCGTTGATCTCTTCCTTGGTCGTGTCGCGCTTGGCGACGAACTTCAAGTCGACAACCGAGACGTTCGGGGTCGGCACACGCATGGAGACACCGTCAAGCTTGCCCTTCAGTTCCGGCAGCACGAGGCCTACGGCCTTGGCAGCACCGGTGGAGGTCGGGATCATCGACAGAGCCGCAGCACGGGCGCGGTAGAGATCCTTGTGCATCTGGTCGAGCGACGGCTGGTCGTTGGTGTAGGAGTGGATCGTCGTCATCATGCCGTGGTCGATGCCGATGGCGTCGTTCAGCACCTTGGCGACCGGCACCAGGCAGTTAGTCGTGCAGGATGCGTTGGAGATGACGAGGTGATCCTTCGTCAGCTTGTCGTGGTTGACGCCGTAGACGACTGTCAGGTCGGCGCCGTCGGCCGGTGCCGAGACGATGACGCGCTTGGCGCCGGCTTCCAGATGGGCGGCTGCCTTGTCGCGCGCGGTAAAGATGCCGGTGCATTCCATCGCGATGTCGACGCCGAGGTCCTTGTGCGGCAACTCGGCCGGGTTGCGGATGGCGGTCACCTTGATCGGCTTGCCGTTGTTGATGATGATCGTGTCACCGTCGACCTTCACGTCGGCCGGGAATCGGCCGTGGATGGAGTCGAAGCGCAACAGGTGGGCGTTGGTTTCGACCGGACCAAGATCGTTGATCGCGACGACTTCGATATCCGTGCGGCCGGATTCGACGATGGCGCGAAGCACGTTGCGGCCGATGCGGCCGAAACCATTGATGGCGACTTTCACTGTCATGTCGGGTCTCTCCTTATCAGAAAGGCGTGGGTGAACGAATGGAGGGCGCCACAAGAGCGCCCTCCGGCTTGATCAGGACAGCTTGGCTTCGGCGGCAGCGACAACCGCTTCCGGCGTAAGCCCGAAGTGCTTGTAGAGCTCCTTGTAGGGACCGGAAGCGCCGAAGCTCGACATGCCGACGAAGACGCCGTCACTGCCGATGATGTGATCCCAGCCCTGACGGACGCCCGCTTCGATCGCGATCTTGACCGGCGAATTGCCGATGATCGCCTGCTGATAATCATCGCTCTGCTCGGCGAAGAGCTCGATGCAGGGCACGGAAACCACGCGGGTGGAAATGCCCTTGGCGGTCAGCGCCTGGCTCGCCTTGACGGCGATTTCGACTTCCGAGCCGGTGGCGAAGATCGTCACCTTCGCGTCGCTCGCGGGGATCAGGTCATAGGCGCCGCGGGCGCAGAGGTTCTCTTCCTTGTATTCGGTGCGCACCGCCATCAGGTTCTGGCGGGTCAGCGCGATGGCGGACGGGCGGTTGTGGCTTTCAAGGGCCAGCTGCCAGCATTCCGCCGTTTCCGTGGCGTCGGCCGGGCGGAACACCAGGAGGTTGGGGATGGCGCGCAGCGCGGCCAGGTGCTCGACCGGCTGGTGCGTCGGCCCGTCCTCGCCGAGGCCGATGGAATCGTGCGTCAGGACGTGAATGACGCGGATGCCCATCAGGGCGGCAAGGCGGATCGACGGACGGCAATAGTCCGAGAAGATCAGGAAGCCGCCGGAATAGGGGATCAGACCGCCATGCAGCGCCATGCCGTTCATGGCGGCAGCCATGCCGTGCTCGCGGACGCCGTAGTGGACGTAACGGCCGGAGAAATTGTCCGGCGTGATCGAATGGGTCTGGCTCGTCTTGGTATTGTTGGAGCCGGTCAGGTCGGCCGAGCCGCCGATCGTCTCGTTTAGCACGCCGTTGATAACTTCCAGCGCATCCTCGGAAGCCTTGCGGGTTGCCGGCGACGGCTTGGTTTCCGCAAGTTTCTGCTTGTAGGCGCTGATCGCCGGGGCAAGGCCGGCTTCGAGCTCGCCGGAGAAACGGCGGACGAAATCAGCCTTCGTCTCGGCAGCGTTGAGCCGCGCTTCCCATGCCTTGCGGGTCTCGGCCGAGCGCTTGCCGGCGAAACGCCAGGCGTCGAGCACGTCGGCGGGAACGGCGAAGGCTTCGGCTTCCCAGCCGAGCGCCTTGCGGGTGGCGGCGACTTCCTCGGCGCCAAGCGGCGAGCCGTGCACCTTGTGGGTGCCGGCCTTGTTCGGGGCGCCGAAGCCGATAACGGTCTTGCAGGCGATCATCGTCGGTTTGTCGGACTTCTGCGCTTCCTCGATCGCGGCGGCGATCGCTTCCGGATCGTGGCCGTCGACGGCGATCGTGTGCCACTTGCTGGCGCGGAAGCGGGCGTGCTGGTCGGTCGAGTCGGCGATCGAGATCGGCCCGTCGATCGAAATGTTGTTGTCGTCCCAGAAGACGATGAGCTTGTTGAGCTTCAAGTGGCCGGCAAGCGCGATCGCTTCCTGACTGATGCCTTCCATCAGGCAGCCGTCGCCGGCGATCACATAGGTATGGTGCTCGATGAGGTCGCTGCCGAACTCGTCGCGCAGCTTGCGCTCGGCGAGCGCCATGCCGACGGCATTGGCGATCCCCTGTCCGAGCGGGCCGGTCGTCGTCTCGATGCCGGCGGCGTGGCCGTATTCCGGATGGCCTGCCGTGCGCGAGCCGAGCTGGCGGAAATTCTTGATTTCGTCGATGGTGATGTCTTCGTAGCCGGTGAGATAGAGCAGCGAATAGAGCAGCATCGAGCCGTGGCCGGCCGACAGCACGAAGCGGTCGCGGTTCGGCCAGGCGGGGTTCTTCGGGTCGAAGCTCAGGTAGCGGGTGAAGAGAACCGTTGCTATGTCGGCCGCCCCCATCGGGAGACCAGGGTGGCCGGAATTTGCCTTCTCAACGGCGTCCATGGAGAGGAAACGGATCGCATTCGCCATCCGGTCGTGTTTTTCGCGAGAGATCATGACTGTTCCGTTTGCGTTCGGTGGTCAGGGGACGGTCTCTATCCTCCAAAGACCGTACGAGAAGCGGCCGAACACATAGCAGGTGCGCCGCCCGAGTCAACAAATACAGGCCTTCCGCCGCCCGTGATGGCAACGTTTTTGCGATCTTTCCCGGGTCGCGGGATCGCGCCGCAAGCATATCATTTGCAGATAAAATCAGCGATCCACAGCTTGCAGGGGGCAATTGGCGAAGGCGCCATTGTTGAGACTTATGTATTGGGTTTAAAAAGGGCGATCCGAGGTGGCCGGAACCCTGGTCGATTCGGAGCGCGGAGCGAGACGTGTTCAGGGGTTATACGTGGATCGCTCTGCCACCTTGTTTGGGCAATGAGAAGGCGTTCCAGCCTGCTCATCCCCCTCTGGAGAGGTTTCGAAAGAGATGCCTGCAAAGACGGTCAATGCAGCGATCGAGGAATTGCGAAACGCGGTTCAGTCTCTTGAAATCGCAATCGACGGCCGCTTTGACAAGGAAAAGGACGTGAGCGAGTTCGAGGGCGAAGTGCGCCGGGTCAATACGGATCGGTCGCGGCTCGCGCAGGAACTCGACCAATCGCAGTTCCGGGCCAATCGACTGGAAGAGGTCAATCGCGAGGTTTCCCGTCGCCTGGTGACGGCGATGGAAACCATTCGGGCAGTGCTGGATCGCTGAGGTTCTTGAAGCATGGCACAGGTGACGGTGACGATCGACGGCAAGGCCTATCGCATGGCCTGCGAGGAGGGGCAGGAGGATCACTTGAGCGATCTCGCCGCCCGGTTCGATCAATATGTCAGCCATCTCAAAGGACAGTTCGGCGAAATCGGTGACCTGCGGCTGACCGTGATGGCTGGCATCATGGTCATGGACGAGCTGAGCGAGGTCAATCGGCGGCTGAAGAACCTCGAGGCCGAGGTCGGCAACCTGAAAAACAGTCGCGACGCGGACCTTTCCGACCAGGCGAGAAGCGAGGAAACGCTCGCCTCGGCTCTGGCGGAGGTCACGGCGCAGATCCAGGATATCACCGCCAAGCTCAACGGCCGGCCGGTCGCCCCGGCAAATTGAAGTCACCCGGGCTTCCGGACAGCGAATTGTCGATTTGAGCGCGTTTTCCGCAGAACCCGCTCTGGCGAAAACGGTCAAGACGTTCTATATCTGCCCGGCGGTCTGCGCTTCCCGACAGGAACCACAATCCCCGGGGCCATACACGATCTCAAGGGAACTGTCCCTGTCCGGACTCGTGGGTCTGGACACACGGTGCCCACCTACTTTGTAGGTACCCGGGATCGTAAACAATCCACCGGTCGTCGTGGATCGCACTCCTTCCTTTTCAATCGGCGCCCCGAAAGGCACGGCGAATGGCCTCGGCCATTGCGTCGATCGTCGGGGAACGATGATCCGGCCTTGTACGCAAGACGACGTTCGACATGTCGATGATGCCGAAGCCGTCCTCTTCGGTCAGCTCGCGGCAGCCGGCGGGTATTGCGCTGCGCGACATCGGGGCGATGGCGAGACCTGAAACGACCGCGGCGATCAGGCCGCTGCTCGTGCGGCTGACATAGGCAACACGACACGCGATGCCTCGCTTCTTCAGACTACGTATGGCGAGATCGTCGCACCACCCGCCTTCATAATGGGTATAGGTGGCGATCGGCACCGGCCGCCGCTCGTATGTGCCGTGCTGGTCGGAGCTGGCCCAGACGGTGGGATCCACCATCAACACTTCATTCCTGGTGCGGCCTCCGGGCTCGAAGACGACGGCGATGTCGATCTCGCCCGCCTCAAGCGATGTCAGATTGGACATCGAATGTCCCTGCTGCACCGTCACCTCGACATTCGGGTGAGTTGCGGCGAAAGCGCCGAGCGCCTTCGGCAGGGTGGAGTTGATATATTCCTCCGATATTCCGATGCGGACCGAGCCATCCAGGGCAGGCTCGCGCAGGGCCGCCGCCGTGTCGTCGAGGAGCGCAACGATCCGCCGCGCATTGTCGACGAGGCGCCGGCCCTGCGCCGTCAGCACGACGCCCCGGGAGTGACGCTCGAACAGTGTGAAGCCGAGAAGATCCTCGAGTTTCTTGATCTGCATGCTGACGGCCGACTGCGTGCGGCGAACGGCATCGGCAGCCCGCGTCAGGTTACCCGTATCGGCAACCGCAAGAAAGGTTCTGAGCAGGTCGCTGTCGAGCGGAAGAGACATGGCATCGCCATTAGAGAATCTGATGATAGTCATGTTCGCAATTCGTTTGTCTCATGTCAACGAAGGGCGGAAGATCGGTCGTCCCGTCTTATCGAGGCTCCTGTCATGCCTGTACTGGTTGTGCCTGCATCTCCGACCTCCCGGCAATCCTCCCCGTGGGTGGCCGCCGTCGAACATTTCCGGTTGCGCCGCGCAATCGAGGCCTATTGGACGCTGGTCGGCGACCGTTGCGATCCGCACCTCATCGCCGACGCCAGTCACCCCGAGAGCGAGCCATCGTCGGCCGGATGGTGGCCGGACCCGGTTCGGCATTCCCATTGGATGCTATGAGATAAGGTCGAGCCTGGCGGCGCGGAAGACGGCTTCCGCGACACTGTTGGCCTGCAGCTTGCGCATGGCCTCTTCCAGGGCCTGGTCGATCCGTTCCATCGGAATGTCGGTTTCGCGCATCATCTCCAGCCGCGTCCGGCCACGGGCCGCAAGGGTGAGGCAGCGCAGTTCGAGCGGGCCGAGCTGGTCGATCCTGTCCGTCATGGACACGCCCTCTCCTTCAGAACGCTCGGCAGATCGCCGACTCGTCCAATCATTGAAAGCATGGACCTATTTGCATGCGCAGGGCGTCCTGCGAAGCCGAACTGCGGCAAGTGGTGAAGAGCGAGTTAATGCTGTTTCGATATGGGAAGGGTGGAGGTCTGTCGCGAAATGTTGCAAAAGCGACGGGGGGGCACGGGTTCAGTTCGCCTGCGATCTGCACTATCTCGTGGCCCGTCAAGAACGGTTTGCCGAAAGGGAGGCTTGATGTCACCGAAGGACTTGAAGGCCGCGCTGCGGACGGAGCGTCTGGCCATGCGCGACGCCATGCCGGCGGAAGCTCGGATCGAGGCGAGCCTTGCGATGGCGGATCACGCCGCCGAGATCATCGCCCTCGATCCCGGCCACGTCGTTTCGGGCTTCTGGCCGATCCGATCGGAGGCGGACATCCGGCCGCTGATGGTGCGGCTCAAGGATCGCGGTGCGCGACTTTGCCTGCCGGTGATCCTCGACAAGAAGACCATCGTGTTTCGCGAGCTCGCCGACGGCGTGGCGGTTGTCGAAACCGGTTTCGGGACGACGGGTCCAGGCCCGGAAGCACCGGAACTCGACCCGGACATCATGCTGGTGCCGCTCTCCGCCTTTGACGCGGTTGGCCATCGTATCGGCTACGGCGCCGGTTATTATGACCGCGCGATCGACCGATTGCGCAGCAAAGGCCACGTGCCGCGCCTGATCGGGATTGCATTCGACTGCCAGGAAGTGGCATCAGTGCCGGCGGAACCGCATGACGTGGCGCTGGACGCCGTGTTGACGGAGAGCGGTTTTCGACATTTTTGAGCGCGCTGATTTGGGTGGATTCGACCTTGATTATCGTGATCCAAGCGGGATTGAGCAGCATGCGACTTCTGTTTCTGGGAGATATGGTTGGCAAGACGGGCCGTACTGCGGTCTGGGAGCGCCTCCCGGGACTGGTAGGTGATCTCAAGCTCGACTTCATCGTCGTCAATGGCGAGAACGCCGCCGGCGGCTTCGGCATCACCGAGGACATCTTCCTGGAGACGATCAGCGCCGGTGCCGACGTGGTGACGACCGGCAACCATGTCTGGGACCAAAAGGAGGCCGTGGTCTTCTGCGAGCGGCACGACCAGTTCCTGCGCCCGGCGAACTATCCGGCCGGCACGCCCGGTCGCGGGTCCAACCTGTTCTTTGCCCGCAACGGCGCCCGCGTGCTGGTCGCCAATGTCATGGGCCGGGTCTTCATGCATCCGGAGCTCGATGACCCGTTCAAATGCGCCGAGGCGATTCTCGAGGCCTGCCCGCTCGGAGAACAGGCCGATGCCGTGGTCTTCGACTTCCATGCCGAGGCGACAAGCGAGAAACAGTGCTTCGGCCACTTCGTCGACGGGCGCGCCAGCCTCGTGGTAGGCACCCATACCCATGTGCCGACCGCCGATCACCAGATCCTCAACGGCGGCACCGGCTATATCAGCGACGCCGGCATGTGCGGCGACTACGATTCCTCGCTTGGCATGGAGAAGGAAGAGCCGCTCAATCGTTTCATCTCCAAGATGCCCAAGGGCCGCTTCGAGGCGGCATCCGGTCCAGCCACCATCTGCGGCGTCGGCGTGGAGATCTCCGACCGCACCGGACTTGCCGAAAAGATCGCGCCGCTCCGGCTCGGTGCCCGGCTTGGCGAAACGATCCCGGAATTCTGGTCCTAGGCATCGGACGCGTTCGGCCGCTGAAGCGGCGCCTAGCCATTTTCTGGCGCCTGCGCGCCAATGCTTTTTTCAGTGACAGAGTTTGAAAATGGTGGCAGGTTAGCGCGCAAAATCAGAGCCGTATCGAGCGGCCGCTATCGCAAGTTCCCATGTCGATCTAGAAGCCAGAGCGAAATGCGTGCGGAATAGCCGCATGCACCCTTCCTCTTCCCCGCTTTGGCGCTACCCTGAGGCAAATGCCCCGGGGCTCGAAAATGTCGCCACGGCAACTGGATTGATTCCAACCCGCGCCGGGCGATCTTGATGGTCAAGTGCCTGGAGAGCGTGCATGTTGCGAAAGTGGCGTCTGCCGGCGATCGTCGGCATTTCCATCTCCCTACTCATGTCGACACCGGCAGCGGCGCAGGATGCGCAAATGCCGGCGGTGACTGTCGCCAAGCCGGTGGTGCGCGACGTCATCGATGCCGATGAATTCATCGGCCGCTTTGCAGCCGTGGACGAGGTTTCGATCCGTTCGCGCGTCGGCGGTTATCTCGATCAGGTGTTCTTTACCGATGGGGCGCTGGTGAAGAAGGGCGACAAGCTCTTCGTTATCGACCAGCGACCGTTCCGCCTGGCTCTTTCCCAGGCGGAGGCGTCGCTTGCCTCGGCACAGTCGACGCTCAGCTTCGCCGAAGCGCAGTTCAAGCGGACCGAATCGCTCGCCGGTACGGGCACGCTCTCCGTTTCCAGGCTAGACGACGATCGTCGCGCGCTGCTTGCCGCGCAGGCCAATATGCGCGGCGCACAGGCGGCCGTCGATCGGGCCAGGCTTGATCTCGAATACACCACGATCACCGCGCCGCTCAGTGGCCGCGTCGACCGGCGATGGATTTCGCCCGGTAACCTCGTCCAGGCGGACGAGACTGTGTTGACGACGATCGTCTCGCTCGATCCGATCGATTTCTATTTCGATGTCGACGAGCGGCGGCTGCTTTCCTATGCGCGCACGGCGCGTGAACGCGGCAGCGCGCTGCAGGAGGGCGCAGGAGCGCTCTCGGTGCTGGTGACGATTGCCGACGCCACGGAACCACCCTTCGAAGGCAAGCTCGACTTTTCCGAGAACCGGGTCGACAATCAGACGGGCACGATGCGTTTGCGTGCCCGCTTCGAGAATCCCAATTTCATTCTGCAGCCGGGCCTGTTCGGGCGCGTCGAGGTCGAAGGTTCCAACACCTATCAGGCGATCCTCGTTCCCGACGAGGCCATCGCCGCCGACCAGAACGAACGCGTCGTCTATGTGGTCGGCGAAGACGGAAGCGTCGCCACAAAGGCGGTGCGCCTCGGGCCGCGGCTACATGGTTACCGGGTCATCCGCAGCGGCCTGACGGGCGACGAGACGATCATCGTCAACGGGATCATGCGTGCGCGGCCGGGCGTCAAGGTGAAGCCGGAACTCGTCGTGCTGCCGCAGGAGGCAGCGCACTCGGCGGAGAATGCCCAATGAGATTTGCGCACTTCTTCGTCGACCGGCCGATCTTCGCTTCGGTGCTGTCGATCGTGCTCCTGATCGTCGGCGGCATCGCCTATTTCCAGCTGCCGGTGGCGCAATATCCGGAAATCGCCCCGCCCACCATCGTCGTCAGGGCCTCCTATCCGGGAGCGGATGCGGAGACCGTTGCCAACACCGTCGCGACCCCGCTCGAACAGGAGATCAACGGCGTCGAGAACATGCTCTACATGTCCTCCTACTCGACCGCCGACGGGTCGATGTCGCTGACGATTACCTTCAAGCTCGGCACGGACCTCGATCAGGCGCAGGTGCTGGTGCAGAACCGCGTCTCGATCGCCGAGCCGCGCTTGCCGGAAGACGTCAGGCGCATCGGCGTCACCACCACCAAGAGCTCGCCGGACCTGATGATGGTCGTTCACCTGCTCTCGCCGAACGACCGCTACGACCAGCTCTATGTCTCCAACTATGCCCGCTCGCGCATTCGCGACCTGCTCGTTCGGCTCGACGGCGTCGGCGACGTCCTCCTCTTCGGCGAACGCGAATATGCGCTTCGGGTCTGGCTCGATCCGCAGAAACTCTCGGCCTACGGCATGACGTCCGGCGATGTCGTCGAGGCGCTGCGTCAACAGAACGTCCAGGTCTCCGGCGGCTCGATCGGTGGTCCGCCGATGTCGGGCGACAGTGCCTTTCAATACACCGTCACCACCGACGGCCGCTTCAGTGACGCCCGGCAATTCCGTTATGTGATCGTCAAGGCGACCGAGGATGGCAGGCTCGTGCAGTTGCAGGACGTCGCTCGCGTCGAGCTAGGCGCGCGCGAATATGTGACCAACAGCTATCTGAACGGCAGCCCGGCCGTCGCCCTCGGCATCTTCTCGCGTCCCGGCACCAATGCGCTTGCGGCGGCGGACGCGATCCAGGCAACGATGGCCGACCTTTCCCGGGATTTTCCGGAAGGCCTCGAATACAGGATCATCTACAACCCCACCGAGTTCATCTCGGAGTCGATCGACGAGGTCTACTTGACGATCGGCGAGGCGGTGATCCTCGTCGCGCTGGTGGTCATCGTCTTCCTCCAGTCCTGGCGCACCGCGATCATTCCGATCGTCGCCATTCCGGTCTCGCTGATCGGCACATTCGCCCTGCTCTTCGCCTTCGGCTTCTCGCTCAACATGCTGACCCTCTTCGGCCTGGTGCTGGCGATCGGCATCGTGGTCGACGATGCGATCGTCGTCGTCGAGAATGTCGAGCGCAATCTGGCGCGCGGCATGACGCCGCGAGAGGCGGCGCATGTGACCATGGACGAGGTCGGCGCGGCGGTAATCGCCATCTCGCTCGTCCTGACCGCAGTCTTCGTGCCGACCGCCTTCATCCCGGGTATTGCCGGTCAATTCTACCTGCAGTTCGCCGTAACGATCGCGGTCGCGACGGTGATCTCCGCCATCAACTCGCTGACCTTGTCGCCGGCGCTTGCGGCCATCCTGTTGCGCCCGCATGACAACCACGAGCACGAAGGCCGCAATCCGGTGACCCGCTTCGGCCGAGCACTGGCGAATGGCTTCAACAACGGCTTCGACCGGATGGCCGACGGCTATGGCTGGGTGGTGCGCCGCCTTGTCCAGACGCGGCTGGCGCTGGCCGCGGCGCTGCTTGTCTTCGTCGCCCTGCTCGGGGCCACCTGGTACATGGCGCAGATCGTGCCGCGCGGCTTCATTCCGACGATGGACCAGGGCTACGCGATCGTCGTCATCCAACTCCCCGACGGCGCCGCGCTCGAGCGGACCGATGCCGTCGTCCAGCGTGCGTCGGCAATGATCCGCGAGGTCCCGGGGGTGAGGGACGCCGTCGCCTTCGCCGGCTTCAACGGGGCCACCTTCACCAATGCCTCGAATTCGGGCGTTATCTTCACGCCCTTCGACAGTTTCGAGGAGCGGCTGGAACACGGCCAAAGCGCCACGCAGATCATCGGCCAGATGTTCGGCGCGATGCAGAGCATTCAGGAGGCCTTCATCATCGCCGTGCCGCCGCCGTCGGTGCGCGGCATCGGCAATTCGGGCGGCTTCAAGATGCAGATCATGGATCGCCAGAGCGCCGACATGCGCCGCGCGCTCGGGCTCGCCCACCAGATGATGGGAGCGGCCAACCAGACCGAAGGACTGGTGGGCGTCTTCACCACCTTCTCGGCCTCGAGCCCGCAATTCTTCCTGGCGATCGACCGCGACAAGGCGCGGGCATTGAACGTCCCTATCCCCAACATCTTCGAGACGCTGTCGATCAATCTCGGGACGTCCTACGTCAACGATTTCAACGCGTTCGGCCGCGTCTACCAGGTCCGTGCGCAAGCCGACCAGCAATATCGCGTGGAACGCGACGACATCCTTGCGCTGAAGGTGCGGTCCGCATCGGGCGCGCTGGTGCCGCTCGGAACACTCGTCGAGATCCGCGACACGAGCGGACCTGCGCTCGTGCAGCGCTACAATATGTATGTCTCCGTGCCTCTTCAGGGCAATCCGGCGCCCGGTGTCTCGACCGGCACGGCGCTCGACAAGATGGAGGCGCTTGCCGGGCAGATGCTGCCGCAGGGCACGACCTTCGAGTGGACCGAGCTTGCCTTGCAGGAGCGCCAGACCGGCAATACCGCCGTGTTCATCTTCGCGCTGTCGGTGATCTTCGTGTTCCTGGCGCTTGCCGCCCAATATGAGAGCTGGGTGCTGCCGCTGGCGATCATTCTGATCGTGCCGCTTGCCGTTCTCGCCGCCCTTCTCGGCGTTTCACTGCGGGGAATGGACAACAATGTCCTGACGCAGATCGGCCTCATCGTGCTGATCGGCCTTGCCGCGAAGAATGCGATCCTGATCGTCGAATTCGCCCGCCAGGGCGAGGACGAGGGCAAGTCGCCGATCGAAGCGGCGATCGAGGCAAGCCGGCTGCGGCTGCGTCCTATCCTGATGACCGCCTTCGCATTCATCCTCGGCGTCGTTCCCCTGGTGATCGCGACCGGTCCCGGCGCCGAAATGCGTCAGTCGCTAGGCACGGCGGTGTTCTCCGGCATGCTGGGCGTCACTTTCCTCGGCCTCTTCCTGACCCCGGTCTTCTACGTGACGCTGCGTTCGTTCCGCCGCAAGCGTGCGCCAGTGCCGGAGGCAGCGGGAGCGCCGGCGGAGTAATGCGAGCCCGGCCGCAAGGACGTGCCCGGCCGCAATGACACGATTGTGAGCGGCTGGCTGCCATTTGTATGTGGACGGGGTCGCGGGCTTGCAGGATTCTCACTGGCCGATCCTGGGAAGTCGGCAGGGGATTCGGGCGGAAATCCGCACGTATTTTCCTCATCCCGCTCCAAGAACGTATGAGAGGTGAAGGATGCTGCTGCGGTACCTTGCCTACGCCCTCGTCGCCATCTGGTTCGTCCATACGCTTTGGCCGGAGCCGGCCCATGCGCAGGACGCGTCCGCCCCGATCAGCCAGTGCCAGGCGATCGCCGAAGCCACGCCGGCGGCGACCTTCGCCAGCTTCGACGCGCCTGAGATCGCGCCTGTCGCAGCAGCCGCCGATGGCGAGGTCACCATCACCTATCTCGGCCACTCGACTTTCCTGATCGAAACGCCGGGCGGCATTTCGATCGCCACCGACTACAATGGCTGGTTCCGGGCGGCGGCGCCGCCGACCGTCGTGACGATGAACAAGGCCCATTCGACCCATTACACGCTGACGCCGGACCCGGCGATCCGTTACGTGCTGCACGGGTGGGGCGATGACGGCGAGGCGGCCGACCACGACATCGTCGTCGGCGACACCTATATCCGCAACGTGACGACCGACATTCGTTCGGGTTTCGAGGGCATGGAACCCGACGGCAATTCGATCTTCATCTTCGAGGTCGCGGGGCTCTGCATCGGCCATCTCGG
Organism: Sinorhizobium fredii USDA 257; assembly: GCF_000265205.3. NCBI lineage: Bacteria > Pseudomonadati > Pseudomonadota > Alphaproteobacteria > Hyphomicrobiales > Rhizobiaceae > Ensifer > Ensifer fredii. The sequence continues at coordinate 5,411,048 of NC_018000.1, read as the reverse complement.
CCACCTGCATCACGAGCTCGACGACAGCCATTACCGGCAGATCGGCCGGCTCGACGTGCTGATGGTGCCGGTCGACGGAGGCCTGACGATGGGCGCGGAAAGCATGAGCCGCGTTACGTCGCGGCTGCGTGCCGCGCTGATCCTGCCGATGCACCGGCGCGGGCCGCCGATCGGCGATTTTCTGGCGATGTTCGGCGACGGCTACGACAAGAGCTTCGCCACCGGACCGAGCGTCAGGGTTTCCCTGCGCACGCTTCCGAGCAAACCGCTGATCTATGTCTTGCTGGGTGTTTGACGAATGACCTCGGCACCGGGAGCTAGTTAGCACCGGGTCTTTACTTTGGCCCTCTCGAAATGACGGTGCCCCTGCTGGACGGGAAGCGGCAATGAAACTATAAGGCGCCCGATCCCAACATTGCATGCAGAGGGCGCCATGGCTGGCCATTCACAGTTCAAGAACATCATGCACCGCAAGGGCCGTCAGGACGCGGTGCGCTCCAAAATGTTTTCCAAGCTGGCGCGCGAAATCACCGTCGCGGCGAAAACCGGCCTGCCAGACCCGGGCATGAACCCCCGCCTGCGCCTGGCGATCCAGAACGCCAAGGCGCAGTCGATGCCGAAGGACAACATCGAGCGCGCCGTCAAGAAGGCCGCCGGCGGCGATGCCGAGAACTACGAGGAAGTCCGCTACGAGGGCTATGGCCCGGGCGGCGTTGCCGTCATCGTCGAGGCGCTGACCGACAACCGCAACCGCACCGCCTCCAATGTCCGCTCGACTTTCACAAAGGCAGGCGGCGCACTCGGTGAAACAGGGTCGGTCTCCTTCTCCTTCGATCGCGTCGGCGAAATCACCTACACGCTGTCCGCGGGTGACGCCGACAAGGTGATGGAAGCCGCGATCGAGGCAGGTGCCGAGGATGTGTCGACGGACGAGGAAGGCCACACGATCATCTGCGGTTTCGAGGATATCGGCGACGTTTCGAAGGCGCTTGAGGGCGTGCTCGGCGAAGCCGAGACCGTCAAGGCGATCTGGAGGCCGCAGAACACGGTGCCGGTCGACGAGGAAAAGGCACAGTCGCTGATGAAGCTCATCGACAATCTCGAAGACGACGACGACGTCCAGAACGTCTATTCGAACTTCGAAGTTTCCGACGAGGTCCTGGCCAAGCTGTCGGCCTGACGCGACATTTCTGCAAGGCCATAGACCCGCATCGCGTGAAGCGATGAGGGTCTTTCGTTTTCAGCCGGCTGCGGCAAGAGACCGTTGTGCCTCGGCGAACAATTCCAGCGAATGCAGCCGCTTATCCATGTCGAAGATCGGCATGGATATGATCAGTTCGTCGGCCTTGGTGACATCGACGAAAGCGGTGATCTTGCGACGGATGGTTTCGGGACCGCCGACCACCGCATAGCTCATGGCGTGGTCGACGAAGATCTTTTCATCCCGGCTCCACAGCTCGTCCATCGATTGGACGGGTGGCGGGAAGCGGCCGCGCGCATTGCGGCGAAGCGCCACGAAGGACTGCTGCATCGACGTGAAGACAAAATTCGCCTCCTCGTCCGTGTCGGCGGCGACGCCCATGACGCCGACCATGACATGCGGCTTGTCGAGTTGCGGCGACGACGTGAAGCGCTCGCGATAGATTTCCAGCGCCGAGAGCAGCATGTCCGGTGCGAAATGCGAGGCGAAGGCAAAGGGGAGCCCGAGTATGCCGGCGAGATGGGCGCTGAAATGGCTGGAGCCGAGCAGCCAGAGGGGCACGTTCGAATCGGCCCCTGGCACGGCGATGATCTTCTGGTCTTCGCTGACCGGGCCGAGCAGCGCCTGCAGCTCCACGACATCGTTCGGGAAATTGTTGGAGCTCGCTTCCATATTACGCCGGAGCGCCTGCGCGGTCCGCATGTCGGTTCCGGGAGCGCGGCCGAGGCCGAGATCGATGCGGCCCGGATAAAGCGCCGCGAGCGTGCCGAATTGCTCGGCAATGACGAGCGGCGAATGGTTGGGAAGCATGATACCGCCGGAGCCGACCCGAATGGTTTTTGTCGCCGACGCCACATGCGAAATGACGATCGACGTCGCGGCGCTGGCAATTCCCTTCATGCCGTGATGCTCGGCCAGCCAAAAGCGCTTGAGGCCACTCTCTTCGGCCGCGATGGCCAGCCGGCGCGAGTTTTCCAGCGACTGGGCGACGCTGCCGCCTTCCGTAATCGGCGACAGGTCGAGAATGGAGAAGGGGATCATGGCGAATGCCTTTGGTTAAAAGAAATTGATCGTCCGCGAATGTAGGTTCAAGTTTCCTAAGTCCAAGGGCGGCCAGGCCGTTTTCACTGCCGCGCTGGCCAATCCTGTGTAATGTTTTTGTTTTGTTCACTTTTTGCTGGCAGCGTCCGGTCGACCGACATAGGGTGAGACATGCAGAGTACGATTCGCATCATCGGCATCGATCCGGGGTTGAGACGCACCGGTTGGGGAATTATCGAGACGCTTGGCAATTCGTTGCGGTTCGTTGCCTCGGGCACCGTGACCTCGGACGGCGAGATGGACCTCGCCTCGCGCCTTTGCCAGTTGCACGACGGCCTTGCCGAGGTCATGCACAGCTACCAGCCGCACGAGGCGGCGGTGGAGCAGACCTTCGTCAACAAGGATGCGACCGCGACGCTGAAGCTCGGCCAGGCGCGCGGCATCGCCATGCTGGTCCCGGCCCGCGCGGGCTTGAGGGTCGCCGAATATGCGCCGAACGCCGTCAAGAAGGCCGTGATCGGCGTCGGCCATGGCGAGAAGCAGCAGATCCACATGATGCTGAAGGTGCTGATGCCCAAGGCCGAGTTCAAGGGCAATGACGCGGCCGACGCGCTGGCGATTGCCATCTGCCACGCGCATAACAGGCAGGCGGTGACCAGCCGCCTCGCGGCACTTGCCGGGTAGTGTGGCTGACGGAATGTCTGTAGACGCTAGCGCTTTGGAACCAGCCAGAAAGACGGAAGCCAGATGATCGGCAAGCTCAAGGGCACCATCGACGAGATCGGCGAAGACTATGTCGTCCTCGACGTCCATGGCGTCGGATATGTAGCTTATTGCTCGGCGCGCACCCTCGCCAAGCTTGGTTCGGCCGGCGAGGCCGCCGTGCTCTTCATCGAGACCTATGTCCGCGAAGACCAGTTGAGGCTTTTCGGCTTCCTGTCGGCGCTTGAGCGCGAATGGTTCCGCCTGCTGCAGACCGTCCAGGGGGTGGGCTCCAAGGTGGCCCTGGCGCTGCTTTCCACGCTGACGCCCGGCGAACTCGCCAATGCCATCGCGCTGCAGGACAAGACGTCGGTGGCGCGCGCTCCCGGCGTCGGGCCGAAGGTGGCGGTTCGGATCGTCACGGAACTGAAGAACAAGGCTCCGGCCTTTGCCGGCGAGATGTCCGCGTCGATCGCGCTCAAGCAGGAACTGGGCGAGGGGGTCGCCTCCGCGCCGGTCTCGGATGCGGTTTCGGCCTTGACCAATCTCGGTTATTCGCGCGACCAGGCGGCGAACGCCGTGGCTGCGGCGTTGAAGAATGGCGGCGAGGGGGGTGACAGTGCCAAGCTCATCCGCCTTGGGCTGAAGGAACTGGCGCGGTGAGGCAACCCATTCTGCAGCCACAATGGCATCGGAGTGAGGGGTCGTGACGCGATCGCACTGGATTGGCGGGAGCGCTCGCACTATGGTTGGGGTGCGCATAGCGGCATTGAGCGACAGCGCGATCCACCCCGCAACGGAAGTTTGAGATGACTGAAGCCGCACGCCTGATTGCGCCGGAGAAGCGGGGCGAGGACCTCGATGTGACGCTGCGCCCGCAGTCGCTCGACGAGTTTACCGGCCAGGCGGAGGCCCGCGCCAACCTCAAGATCTTCATCGAGGCGGCGCGCAACCGCGGCGAGGCGCTCGATCACGTGCTCTTCGTCGGCCCGCCCGGGCTCGGCAAGACGACGCTGGCGCAGATCATGGCGAAGGAACTCGGCGTCAATTTCCGCTCGACGTCTGGGCCGGTCATCGCCAAGGCCGGTGATCTCGCGGCGCTGCTTACCAATCTCGAAGAGCGCGACGTCCTGTTCATCGACGAAATCCACCGGTTGAACCCGGCGGTCGAAGAAATCCTCTATCCGGCGATGGAGGATTTCCAGCTCGACCTGATCATCGGCGAGGGGCCGGCGGCCCGTTCGGTGAAGATCGACCTCGCCAAGTTTACGCTGGTGGCGGCGACGACGCGCCTCGGCCTGCTGACGACGCCGCTGCGCGACCGCTTCGGTATTCCGGTGCGGCTCAATTTCTACACGGTCGAGGAGCTGGAACTGATCGTCCGCCGCGGCGCGCGGCTGGTGGGCCTCGGCATGACCGACGAAGGGGCGCGCGAAATCGCCCGCCGCGCCCGCGGCACGCCGCGCATCGCCGGCCGCCTGTTGCGACGGGTTCGCGACTTTGCCGAGGTGGCGCGTGCCGAGGCAGTGACCCGGCAGATCGCCGACGAGGCGCTCACCCGGCTCCTGGTCGACAGCATGGGACTCGACCAGCTCGACCGCCGCTATCTGACGATGATCGCCCACAATTTCGGCGGCGGGCCGGTCGGCATCGAGACGATCGCGGCGGGGCTTTCGGAACCGCGCGATGCGATCGAAGACATCATCGAGCCCTATCTGATCCAGCAAGGCTTCGTCCAGCGCACGCCGCGCGGCCGCGTCCTGACCGCCAATGCCTGGAAACATCTGGGGCTCAATCCGCCGAAGGACGTCGAGACGGCACAGTTCCGCCTGACGCTCGAGGACGACTGAGATGATCACCCGCCGCGGCTTCATGCAAGTCATTGGCGGTGGATTTGCCAGCGCCGTGGCGCTTGGCGGTTATGCCTTTGCCGTCGAGCCGCTCGCGCGCCTGCGGATCGCGCACTACAGCCTGACGCCGCCCGGGTGGACGCCGGGCCTCAAGCTGCGCGTCGTTGCGATCGCCGACCTGCATGCCTGCGAGCCCTGGATGTCGGCACGGCGGATTGCTTCCATCCGCACTCGCGCCAACGAGCTGGGCGGCGACGTCACGGTTCTCCTCGGCGACTATGCCTCGGGCATGAATCTGGTGACGCGCTACGTCCATTCCAGCGAGTGGTCGAAGGCACTGTCGGCGCTCGAAGCTCCGCTCGGCGTCCATGCGGTCATGGGCAATCACGATTGGTGGGAGGACAGGACCGCCCAGAAGAATGGCGGCGGCGAGACCTTCGGCCACCGCGCATTGGTGGAGGTCGGCATCTTGGTCTACAGCAACCGCGCCATCCGGTTGGAGAAGGATGGTTTGGGCTTCTGGATCGCCGGGCTCGAAGACCAGCTCGCACTGCTGCCGGGCAAGAAATGGAAGCGCAGCGCCAGGGGCGGGCTCGATGATCTCGATGGCACGTTGGCGCAGGTGACGGACGAGGCTCCCATCATCCTGCTGGCGCACGAGCCCGATATTTTCCCGAAGGTACCGGCGCGGGTTTCCCTGACGCTCTCCGGCCACACGCATGGCGGGCAGGTGCGTTTTATCGGCCATTCGCCGGTCGTGCCTTCGCGCTTCGGCGACCGCTATGCCTATGGCCACATCGTCGAGGAAGAGCGCAATCTTATCGTTTCCGGTGGGCTCGGCTGCTCCATTGCACCCATCCGCTTCGGGGTGCCGCCGGAGATTGTCGTGGTCGATCTCGGATAGATTTGCGGGCGGAGCACATGTGGACCTTGCCCACCTCCGCCCTTAGATCTTCCCCACTAACTCCCTGATCGTCGCCTCCAACCGTCCGGAGCCGCCAGGCAACCAGCCGAGCGCGCGCAGCTTGTCGGTCGACATCACCTTGAAGTCATTTGTCTCCACCTCCGGCGGCAGAGGATGCGGACAGCCGGTTGCCGCCTGAAGAAGCGAGAGAATCTCGCGGTTGCCGGTCAGCACGTCCGATACGTTGAAGACCTGGCCGGAGACTTTTGCCGGGTCGGCTTCGAGCATCAGGCGTACGGCCTCGGCGACATCATCGCCATGCACTTCCGTGCCGATGCGCGACGGAATAACCCTGCCGGCAAGATAGTCGGCGAACAATCCGGCCCACTTGTGTTTCCGGCCGGGGCCGGCCGGTCCATAAACGCCGGTGACGCGCAGGCTGGCGGTTACGAAGTCATGGGCGGTGAGCGACCTCAGGGCGTCTTCGGCCGCGACCTTCACCACGCCATAGAGCGTGTCGGGCTCGGCGGGCGTAGTTTCGTCGAGGACCGTCTGCGCCGTTTCACCATAGACGGCGCGGCTCGACAGGAAGACGCAGCGACGCACGCCGGCGCTGCGGGCCTCTTCGAATAGGCGGACCGACCCCTCGAGATTGGCACGCCGAAAACCTTCCGGGTCAGCGCCTTCGCCGCCGCGATACTTGCCCTCGACATGCTCGAAGGCGGCGTGGACGAAATGGTAGACACTATCGAAGACGGCGACCTGATCGGCGTCCGGATCGAGCCGAAGCGGCACGTAGGAGACTGGCCGTGAGAAGAAGCCCTCCGGCGGTTGAGAGCGGCCACCGACAGTGATCTTGTAGCCGTTTGCAAGCAGGTGCTCGACGATGAAACGGCCGACGAAACCGGTGCCGCCGGACACGAGGACGCGGGTCATGAGGCGCCAGCGCCGGGTCGCGCCGGGTTCTCGAGCTTGGTGATATCGGGAATGTTCTCGCCCGTCAGGTAGGCATGCCAGAGCTCGATCAGCGGACGCAGCACGTCCGCGCGCGGATGGTCCTTCTCCCACGGCTTCTCATACTGATAGTGCAGCACGCCAATCGACCGCCAATCCCATAGCGCTGGCAGGTTGAACCAGACATATTGCAGCATGTTCATCGTCGCCGGCAGGCCGTGCCAGTCGGGAAAGAAGCTCTGCAGGAAGGTTTGGTCGGTGCGCGGCCAGAAGGCACCCGGTGCGTCCAGTGCCGCAAGCATGTTCTCGTAAGTCGCAAGCGAGGGCTTTGCGACGAAAACGCCGGAATTCAGCCGGTGGAAATCGGCGAGGCTCTCGTAGACGTTCGGCGCGGCGGAAAACTCCGGGTAGACGAAAAGCTTGTCGATATTGCGCAGCACGATCGCGTCGGCATCGATGAAGACGCAGCGCTCGTATTCGACCAGCTGCCAGAGGCGGAGCTTGCAGAAGTTGTCGAGCGGCGAGTGGAAGTCGGGCTTGCGGCCCTTGGTGAAGGGCGCCTTCTCGTGAACGTTGCGCCGCTGATGCCGGGCGTTGAATTCGTCCGAGAGCGGCAGCAGCTCCGTTTCAATCAGGCGACAGTCGAATTCGGTGAGCGGCTCGAGCGCGGCGGTGTCCACCCCGCCGGTGTAGAGCACGACGATATCCGCCGGCGTCCGCGTCAGACGGATCGACCGTATCAAGGCGCGCGCGCCGAGCGCATAGTCGGCATTGGTGACGAGCGTCACGAAGGCGTGCTGTGCGGCGGCCGGGGCAGAGGGCATGGGGCCGTCCGGATGGGGCGTCGCAGCGCTCATGAGACGGATTTCAGCCGCTTGCCCTCCGGATCGTGGTTGATCAGGGGAGCGATGTCCTTCGTCCAGGCGGAAACGGCTGGCACGCGCGAACGGTCGACGCGATAGGCGAATTTCTTCGCCACGTCGACGATCTCCGAAAGCAAGCCGTCTTGGAGCCGAATCGGATCAAGCCCGAGGCCCAGGAACTTCTCGTTTTGCACGACGAGATCGTTTTCGGCCGCTTCCTTGCGCGGGTTGGGCAGCCAGGCGATTTCGGAGCCGCTGATGCTGGAAATCATCTCGGCCAGGTCGCGGACGCGGTGCGTCTCGGTCATCTGGTTGAAAATCTCGACGCGGCTGCCGCGCGCCGGGGGATTTTCAAGGGCGAGCTCGATGCAGCGGACCGAATCCTGGATGTGAATGAAGGCGCGGGTCTGGCCGCCGCTGCCGTGAACTGTCAGCGGATAGCCGATCGCCGCCTGGATCAGGAAGCGGTTGAGGACCGTGCCGTAATCGCCGTCGTAATCGAAGCGGTTGATGAGCTGCGCATGCCGCCGCGTCTGCTCCGTATGCGTGCCCCAGACGATGCCCTGGTGTAGATCCGTGATACGAAGCCCGTCATTCTTCGCGTAGAACTGGAAGAGCAGCTGATCGAGGCACTTGGTCATGTGGTAGATCGACCCCGGATTGGACGGGTAGAGGATCTCCTGGCTGACCGTCTCGCCGGCCATCGTCTCGATCCCGACCGGCAGATAGCCCTCCGGAATGGCAGCGCCGATCGTCGAATAGCCATAGACGCCCATGGTGCCGAGATGCACGAGATGGGCGTCGAGGTCGAGCTCGACCAGCGCATTCAAGAGGTTGTGGGTGGCGTTGACGTTGTTGTTGACCGTGTAGTTCTTGTGGCGGTCGCTCTTCATCGAATAGGGCGCAGCGCGCTGCTCGGCAAAGTGCACGATCGCGTCGGGGCGATGTTCGGCAAGCCACTTCTTCAGAAGTTCGTAATCGCGGGCGAGGTCGATCAGGTTGAAATGGATGCGCCGGCCGGTCTCCGCATGCCAGATGCGGGTGCGCTCCTGGATGGAGTCCATCGGCGTCAAGGATTGCACGCCGAGCTCGGTGTCGATCCAGCGGCGAGAGAGATTGTCGAGAATGTGGACGTCATGGCCCGCGTCGGACAAATGCAACGCGGTGGGCCAGCCGACAAAACCGTCGCCGCCGAGGATTGCGATCTTCATGCGCGATTCTCCTGATCGGGAAGAGGACAGGGCACCTGATAGGATAGGATTGTGACAAAGCTGCAATGCTTGCAAATGTCTTTTCGTTCCTGCACAGGAAAAGCAAAGATCCTCCCGGAGAATGCCATGTCACTGATTTCACTTGCCGGCGAGCTGACCGAGACGGGCCACCGTTTGATCCAGCGGGTCTATTACGAGGACACCGATTTCTCCGGCGTCGTCTACCACGCCCGCTACCTGCATTTCATGGAACGGGCGCGGACCGACTATCTTCGGTTGCTCGGCGTGGAACAGGCGTCACTCGCCGTCGAGGGCGATGCGGAAGGCTTGGTCTTCGTCGTTCACCGGATGGAGATCGATTTCAAGTCGCCGGCGCGCATGGACGACATCCTGTCGATCGAGACGACCACCGAGAAGGCCGGCGGCGCCAAAATGGTGCTGCAGCAGGAGATCCGCCGCGCCGGCGCGCTGTTGATCGCGGCCAAGGTGATCATCGCGGTGATCAACGGCCAGGGCCGCCCGCGCCGGTTGCCGGAGGCGCTGGCGGCGAAGTTCCTGGCGGCGCAAGGAGCCGCTGCCTGAGTTGCCCTAGCTGATTGTCGAATTCAGCATTTTCTTCGTCAGCGACTGCTTGATCTCGCCGATCTCGCGCCAGGGATCGGTGCCGGCCTCGATGCGCTCGATGATGTCGGCGATGTGGAAGGTATTGGCGGCGTCGAGGGCTTCGAGCTCGTCCCAGCTGACCGGAGTGGCGACGGGTCCGCCTGCGCGGGCGCGGGTGGAGTAGGGGGCGATCGCGGTGGCGCCGCGGTCGTTCCTCAGCCAGTCGATGAAGATCCGCCCCTTGCGCTTTGCCTTGGACATGGTGGCGACGAAATGCTCGGGGTCGCGCTCGGCGAAAGTCTGCGCAAGCCTCTTGGCGAAGCCCTTCGCCTCGTCCCATTCGGCGTGCGGACGAAGCGGCACGATGACGTGGACGCCCTTGCCGCCGGTCACCATGGCAACCGTCTTGAGGCCGATCTCGGCAAGTTCGTCGCGGAGCGTGGTGGCGGCTGCCTTCACTGTGGCGAAGTCGACGCTCGGATCGGGATCGAGGTCGAAGACCAGGCGATCAGGTTTTTCCAGGCGGTCGATCGTTGCACCCCAGATGTGAAACTCGAGCGTGCCCATCTGCACGGCGGCGACGAGACCCTTGGCGTCGTGGACATACATGTAGTTTTCGGTCTCGCCCGATGATTCCGTGATCGGCACTTCCCGGATCGCCTCCGGGAAACCCTCGTTTGCATGCTTCTGGAAGAAACATTGCCGCTGCCCGCCCTGGGGGCAACGCACCAGCGAAACGGGATGGTCTGCGGCGAAGGGCAGCATCCGCTCCGCGACGACGGCATAGTAGCGGGCGAGATCGATCTTGGTGATGCCCTGACCCTCGAAAAGGATCCGGTCGGGGTGCGAGATGTGGACGCCGAGGATATCGGCATCGCCCTTGGTGGGCGACGCCGTACGGGTCTTGGCTGAGGATTTGCCCTTCGCGGCCCCCGGCTCGGCGTCTGTCGGTTTCGCTGTTTCCAGTTTCACGGTCTTGGCCTCCCTGTCCTCGCGCAATCCCTCGAACGAGCCGTGGCGGATATGTCCGTCAGCGGTGAACTCTGCGAAGTCCACCTCAGCGACGAGGTCGGGCTTCAGCCAGACGGCATCTCGGCTCCTTTCGCGCGGCACTTGATCGAAGGGCGATGTCGGACGTTGGCGCTTCGCAAAGGCCGCGGCAAGCTCCTCCATCACCTTTTCGCCGAAGCCGGTGCCGACGCCGCCCCGATAGATCAGCTTGCCGCCCTCGAAGGTGCCGAGAAGAAGCGAGGCGAAGGCGCGCCCTTTCTTGGTCGAGGGGGTGTAGCCGCCGATGACGAATTCCTGGCGTTTCGTGCATTTCACCTTCAGCCAGCTTCGCGTGCGGCCGCTGCGGTAGGGGGCCTTCGCCTCCTTGGCGATGATGCCTTCCTGGCCGGCCTTGCATATTGCCGCCAGGATGTGCTCGCCATTGCCGCGGACATGCTCGCTGTACTGGATGGTCGCCGTGGTGCCGAGCGAGTCGAGCAGCGCCGCCAGCTTCTCTTTCCTTTCGACGAGCGGCCGGCGGCTGAGGTCCTTTTCATCGAGTTCGATCAGGTCGAAGGCGTAGAAACGCATGCTCGCACCGGTTCTCAAGGCCTTCTGCAGGGCGGAGAAATTCGACCCTTGGTCCGCCAGCGCCACCACCTCGCCGTCGATCAGCGCGGAGTCGCAGTCGAGTTCCGCAAGGGCGGCGGCAATCGTCGGGAACTTCTCGGTCCAATCGAGACCGTTGCGCGTATAGCAGCGGGCGATCCCGCCGCCGACGGCGGCTATCAGGCGGTAGCCGTCGAACTTCGCTTCGTTCAGCCAGTCGTCGCCAGCGGGCGCTTTCGTGACCAGGGTGGCAAGCTGCGGCGGCCGGAAGGCGGGTGGTTTGACGGAGGATTTTCGCGCCCGGCGCTTGCTCCGACCTTCGTCTTGCGAAACTGCGCCGGCGTTGAGATTGGCGGCCGTGCTTTTGTTCGAATGCCAGACGCGTGCTCGCTTCTCGCCGCGGCCCTCGGCGATCTCGTCCATCGTTCGGCCGGTCCGCGCGCTGACCACATGTTGCTTTATGAGACTCTCGCCGTCCTCCGACGCGACATCGTCGTCCTGCTTGACCAAGAGCCAGCTTTCCCGCTTTTCGCCGTCCCGCGGGCGCATACGCACCAGCGCCCAGCCACCCTTCATGCGGCTGCCGTGCAGGCGGAAGGCGAGCTTGCCTTTTTTCAGGCCCTTCTCGGGATCGTCTTCCGGTTCCCACCAGCCGGTATCCCAAAGCATCACCGTGCCGCCGCCATACTCGCCTTCCGGGATCGTCCCCTCGAAGTCGCCATAGGCCAGGGGGTGATCCTCGGTGCGGATGGCAAGACGCTTGTCCTCCGGGTTGAGGCTCGGTCCGCGGGTGACCGCCCAGCTCTTCAGGACACCCTCCCATTCAAGGCGGAAATCGTAGTGCAGCCGGGTCGCGTCGTGCTTCTGGACGAGAAAGCGCTTCTGGCCGGGATGCGTGCGGGCAACCGCGCCTTTCGGTTCGCGGGTCTTCGAAAAATCGCGGCGCCGATTGTATTCGGAAAGCGGTTCACTGCGCGCGGCCATCGATCATCCTCACGCCGATTTTCGCCGACTGCGGCGCGAAGACGATGGCGCCTTTGCTTTCTTCGGTTCGTTGCCTTCGAGGCTTTTCTTCAGGGCAGCCATCAAGTCGACGACATTGTCGCCGCGCCGTTGAGGCCGGTCGCCTTCGTCGACCTCGACACGGGCCGACTTGCCCTCCATCTTGCGCTTCACGAGCTCCCGCAGTGCCGACGCGTAATTGTCCTTGAAGGCGTCGGCATCGCAGGGCGCGGTCTTGCGCTCGAGCAGCGCGGCGGCGACCTCCAGCAGTTCCTTGTCCGCTTTCCGAAATTCGTCGGGATAGCGCAGCGTCTCCAGGAGCAGGCCGTCGCCGCACGGCTTTACGGCGACGAGGTATTCGGGGCCGCGGAGCGTCAGTTGCCCGGTGCCGGTCTTGTTCGAAGTCCTAAGTGCATCTCGGACGACGCGGTAGGCGTCCTCCGCCAGCTCGTCCGCCGGTGCGAGGTAATAGGGCTTGTCGAAATACAGCGGGGGGATCTCGCCGACGTCGACGAAGTGAACAAGTTCCAGCGTCTTCTTCGTCTCGAGCTTGATCGCATCGACCTCTTCGGGGTCGAGCAGGACGTATCGGGCCCCTGATCGGGTGGCGCTGAAAAGCTCGACCGGAATTGAGACCAGCGAAAGACGAAGCTGCCCTTTCCACATTGCGCGAGCCGCCATGGGCAACCTCACTCAAAGGCCATGTATGCGCGGCAGAGGTCTGCCGGGCAGCATTCTTGGCTTTCCGTTCTAGGAGTCCTCATGGACCGGAAACGTGCGAGCTTTGGCGAAGTTCCGCGCCGCACGCGCCGGCAAGGCATCGGTCCGGTAACACTCCCTTAACGATAATAGTGTCTTTATCTGTGTATCAGGATTTGTGCAGTGCACGTCATCCTTTGACCAAAATTGACGGCAAGAAGGCAGGCTGAAGCGCGTAGATCGCAATTGCCGCGAACGGCGGCGATGCCGGGGCATTTTGCAGCAGGACGTTTGGGCGACCCGGACATGAGCATGAGTTGCTCTTGCCGGGTGTTTGGATTCGGGGACTGAGATCGATGGAACAGGTTGGATTGGCCGCGACGAGCGATGTGACCCTCTGGTCGCTGTTCATGCAAGCAGGCTTGGTCGTCAAGCTGGTCATGCTGGGGCTGATTGCAGCTTCGGTATGGACCTGGGCGATCGTGGTCGACAAGTCGCTCAATTACGGGCGCGTTCGCCGGCAGCTGGATAATTTCGAGCAGGTCTTCTGGTCCGGACAATCGCTCGAGGAGCTCTATCGCACCCTCTCCGATCGGCAGACGACCGGCATGGGCGCGATCTTCGTCTCGGCGATGCGCGAGTGGAAGAAGAGCTTCGAACGCGGCGCCCGCTCGCCGATCGGCCTGCAGATGCGCATCGACCGGGCCATGGACGTGACGCTTGCCCGCGAATCCGAATCTCTCGAGGCGCGGCTCGGCTCGCTCGCGACGATCGGTTCGGCGGCCCCCTTCATCGGCCTGTTCGGTACCGTCGTCGGTATCATGACCTCGTTCCAGGCGATCGCCGGCTCGAAATCGACCAACCTCGCCGTCGTCGCCCCCGGTATCGCCGAGGCGCTGCTGGCGACCGCCATCGGCCTGCTTGCCGCTATCCCTGCCGTTATCGCCTACAACAAGTTCACCGCCGACGCCGGCAAGCTCAGCGCTCGCATGGAAGCCTTCGCCGACGAGTTCTCCGCCATCCTGTCGCGGCAGATCGACGAGAAGCTGCAGCCTTCTTCGCGCCAGGCCGCGCAATAACGACCTTCGAGCACGGAGACGACGCTGATGGGTATGGCAGTAGGCGGAGCCAAGGGGTCGGGCGGCGGACGCCGCCGACGTAGAGGCAGGAACGGCACGATCAGCGAAATCAACGTCACGCCGCTGGTCGACGTCATGCTGGTGCTGCTGATCATCTTCATGGTGGCCGCACCGATGATGACCGTGGGCGTGCCCATCGACTTGCCGGAAACGCAGGCGAAGGCGATGAACGCCGACACCCAGCCGATCACCGTATCGGTCAATCCGGCTGGCGAGATCTTCCTGCAGGAGACGCCGATCGGCATCGACGAGGTCGTTCCGAAGCTCGAGGCGATTGCCACGACGGGCTACAACGAGCGCATCTACGTGCGCGGAGACACCAATGCCGACTACGGCACGGTGATGAAGGTCATGGCGCGCGTCTCGGCCGCCGGCTTCAAGAATCTCGGGCTCGTAACGCTTCAAGAACAGGAAAAGTGATCTCCTGAGATGAAGGGCAGTCTTGCTACATCTGCTGTCCTCCACGCCCTGGTTCTGACCTGGGCGCTGGTGTCGCTTGGCAGCCCGGCCGAATTCCAGGTCGCGGACGTCGAGGCGCTGCCGGTCGACATCGTGCCGGTCGAATCGATCACCCAGATCCAGCAGGGCGACAAGAAGGCACCGGCCAAGGAAAAGGCGTCGCCTGTCCCGACCAAGAAGCCGACGCCCGTCGAGAACGCCGAGAACGTCGGCGACAACGACGTCGACCTGAAGACGCCGCCGACGCCCAACAGCAAGCCCGTCCCGAACGAATCTGCGGCTGCTCCGGAAAAGACCGAGAAGGCGCCACCCACGCCGGATCCGGTCAAGGAAGAAATCGAGAAGGTCGAAGAACCCGAGCCTGCCTCGGAGCCGGCGACCGAAGTCGCGGCGCTGCCAGAGCCGAAGCAGGAAGTGAAGCCCGAACCGACGCCGGAACCGGCACCGGCCGAGGAACAGCCGACCGAAAGTCCCGAGGCCGAGGCGTTGCCTGAAAAGGTGCCGACACCGCAGGTCAGGCCGAAGGTGGAAAAGCCGGCGCAGACGGCCAAGACGCCGGAGCGCAAGAAGGAAGAGACCAAGAAGGAGCAGAAGAAGGCGTCCTCCCAGAAGGAGAGCGACTTCAACGCGGACGAGATCGCGGCGCTGCTCAACAAACAGGACTCCTCCGGCGGCGGCGCGAAGCGCTCAACCGAAGAGGCAGCGCTCGGCGGCAAGAAGACCACCAGCGGCAACACGCTCTCGCAGAGCGAGATGGACGCGCTGCGCGGTCAGATCCAGAACAACTGGTCGATCATTCCCGGCATGGCCGATGCGGCGGATGTCCGCATCAAGGTGACCTTCCAGCTCGATCCCAACGGCGAGTTGATCGGTGAGCCGGAAGTAGAAGCGACAGGCGGCTCGGACGCGGCACGTCGGGCGCTTGCCAGTGGTGCGCGACGCGCCGTTCTGAAGTCCGCGCCGTTCAAGGGATTGCCCTCCGACAAGTACGATTCGTGGAGCGAGGTGGTCGTCAACTTCGACCCGAGCTCAATGCTCTAGACAGGCTGGGGAGTGATGTGGCGGAAAACCGCGCACACTTTGCTCACCCGGCCCAGAAAGATGAAAGGCTGAAAGGCTTTATGGAAATGCTGAGACGCAATTTTTTCCGTCTTTTCACGCTGGTGTTCGTAGGCGCGCTCTTTGCCGCGCCGGCAAACGCGGTTGTGGAGATCAATATCAACAAAGGCAACGTCGAGCCGCTGCCGGTCGCGATCACGGATTTCCTGCAGGGCGAGCTCGGCCAGAAGATTTCCGACGTGGTTGCCGCCGATCTCAAGCGCTCCGGGCTTTTCGCGCCGATCGACAAGGGGGCCTTCATCGAGAAAATTTCCAATCCGGATGCCGCTCCGCGCTTCGAGGACTGGAAGGTCATCAACGCGCAGGCGCTCGTCACCGGCCGCGTCACGCAGGAAGGCGACGGCCGGCTGAAGGCGGAGTTCCGCCTGTGGGACACCTTCGCCGGACAGCAGATGCTCGGCCAGCAGTTCTACACCCAGCCGGAAAACTGGCGTCGCGTCGCCCATATCATCGCCGACGCGATCTATGAGCGAATTACCGGCGAGAAAGGCTATTTCGATACGCGCATCGTCTATGTCGCCGAAAGCGGACCGAAGAATGCTCGCAAGCGTCAGCTCGCGATCATGGACCAGGACGGCTTCAACGCCCGGGCGCTGACCAATTCGAACGACATCGTGCTGACGCCGCGCTTCTCGCCGAACCGTCAGGAAATCACCTACATGTCCTTCGAGAACCAGCAGCCGCGCGTCTACTTGTTGCAGCTCGAAACCGGACAGCGCGAAGTGGTCGGCAATTTCCCGGGCATGACCTTTGCGCCGCGCTTCTCGCCGGACGGGCAGCGGGTGATCATGAGCCTGCAGCAGGAAGGCAACGCCAACATCTATACGATGGACCTGCGCTCGCGCACGACGACGCGGCTGACCAACACCAATGCGATCGACACCTCGCCCTCCTATTCGCCGGACGGCAGCCGGGTGGTCTTCGAGAGCGACCGCGGCGGCAAGCAGCAGCTCTACGTCATGGGTGCCGACGGTTCCGGCCAGACGCGCATTTCCTTTGGCGACGGGTCCTACTCGACGCCGGTCTGGTCCCCGCGCGGCGACCTGATCGCCTTCACCAAGCAGTCGGGCGGCAAATTCTCGATCGGCGTGATGAAGCCGGACGGCTCCGGCGAGCGCATTCTGACCACCGGCTTCCACAACGAGGGCCCGACCTGGGCGCCGAACGGCCGCGTCCTGATGTTCTTCCGCCAGAACGCCGGTGCCGGCGGGCCCCAGCTCTACTCGATCGACCTGACGGGCTACAACGAACAGCTCGTCCAGACCCAGGGCTTCGCCTCGGATCCGGCCTGGTCGCCGCTGATGGAGTAGCGCGAGATCGTGATGCAGGCGATCTTCCGCCTGCATCACGCTCACCAACTGGAATTCATCACCTCACGGGTCGTATCCACCCAAAACCATCGTGATCGAGTGTCCACAGGTATGGGTGCAAATGTGGCGAACGTGCCGCTTTCTCGCCGCAAAGTGCTGTTGTAGCAGGCGCTCCGATGCAGATTGTCGATTTGTTAACCATACCTGTTGAAAAGCAATTAACCGCTTCCGGTTACAGTCTGGCAACCGTGAATTCAGACACTTCTCAAGGAGACCCGGCCCATGAGCCGAATTGACACCCCGGCAGCAAGCCGCATGCAGACCATTGCCCGCAATCCCGTCATGCTCGCCCTTTTCATGACACTTGCCGTTGCCGGCTGTGCTTCCAAGAAGAACCTGCCGAACGACGCCGCCGGCCTCGGTCTCGGCGCAGGCGCCGCGACGCCGGGCTCGCAGCAGGACTTCACCGTCAATGTCGGCGACCGCATCTTCTTCGATACCGACTCGAGCTCCATCCGTGCCGACGCCCAGGCGACGCTCGACCGCCAGGCCCAGTGGCTGGCAAAGTATCCGAACTACGCGATTACCGTCGAAGGCCACGCCGACGAGCGCGGTACGCGCGAATACAACCTGGCGCTCGGTGCCCGCCGCGCCGCTGCCACGCGCGAGTATCTCACCAGCCGCGGCGTTCCGGCGAACCGCATGCGGACGATCTCCTACGGCAAGGAAAAGCCGGTCGCCGTCTGCGACGACATTTCCTGCTGGTCGCAGAACCGCCGCGCCGTCACCGTTCTCGGCGGCGCCGGAAGCTAACAGTCGAGCCATTTGAGATGAATTTGGAAGGGCGGCCGCAGGCCGCCCTTTCTTTTTTACCACACTTTGGCCGAACTCCGTTGCTTTTTCACAGCAATTGGAAAACTGTGCGGCACTCGCCTTAGGGAATCGTCGGATGTACTGCGGAGCGCGATCCGGGGCGGGCACAATCTATCGAACAGGACAAATGAGATGAAGAAATTTGTCGTGGCAGGGCTGATTGGTCTTGCGGCCCTTGCGGGCCTCGGCCAAACGGCCAGTGCCATGCCGCTCTCGGGGCTGCTGGCCCGCGCGACCCATGCCGATGCCGCCAGCAAGAGCGATCTGCCGGTGGTGAAGGTGCAATCGGCCGAAGTCGGCAGGATTGGCCAACTTGAGGAACAGATCCGCTCGCTCAACGGGCGTATCGAGGAAATGAGCTTCCAGCTTTTGCAGATGCAGGAGCAGATCCGGAAGTTCCAGGAGGACAACGAGTTCCGCTTCCAGGATCTTGAAAGCGGCAAGTCCTCCTCCAAGAAAAGCGGCGCACTTGAAACGCCGAAGTCCAGCGATCAGGCGTCCGTCACCCCCGAGGTGACGGATAGCCCGACGACTGCTCCGGCGGACGGCACGAACATGGCCGGCGCCGATCCGAACGCAACGGGCGCGGCACCGCCCCCAAGCACGCTCGGCCAGATCATCTTCGACGAAAACGGCAACCCGGTATCGGCGACCACAGAGACACGGCCCGGCGACAACGCCACGCTTCCCGGTGTGGATACGGGGATCGCCGGTCAAGGCGATGCCGGCCTCAACGCCAATCCCGGAAGCGAGCAGCAGACGGCTGCGCTCAGCAATCCGGGCGATCTTTACCAATCCGCCTATGGCCATGTTCTCTCTGGCGACTACGGAATGGCCGAGCAGGAGTTCCGCGATTATCTCGACGCCTTTCCGGAGGGCGACAAGGCGGCCGACGCAAGCTTCTGGATGGGCGAGGCACAGTATTCCCAAGGTAAGTTCAGCGAGTCCGCCAAGACCTTTCTGAACGCGCATCAGACCTATGGCAAATCGCCCAAGGCGCCCGAGATGCTGCTCAAGCTCGGCATGTCGCTCGGGGCTCTCGACAACAAGGAAACCGCCTGCGCCACCTTGCGCGAGGTGAACAAGCGATACCCCAAGGCATCGGCCGCGGTAAAGACGAAGGTGACGAGCGAGCAGAGCCGCTTTGGCTGCTGAGGCCTACCCGATGCCAGACGCCGTCATCGCTGCGGCAAGACGTTTTCTCAGTTCCTTTATCAAGCCGAGCCGAATTCTCGTCGCGATTTCCGGTGGCAGCGATTCCAAGGGGCTTCTCGTAGCGCTGCATGCGGCGCTCGAAGCAACCGAATTCAACGGGTTCTCGCTTGTCGCCTGCACGGTCGATCACGCCTTGAGGCCGCAGTCCGCCGATGAGGCCGTGGCCGTCGGGGCTTTTTGCGCCGGGCTCGGCATTCCCCACCGCATCTGTCGCTGGCAGGGCGACAAACCGCTCGCCGGCATTCAGGCGGCGGCCCGCCGCAGCCGCTACGGCTTGCTGGCCGATGCAGCGGCCTTTTTCGGTGCCGATTGCATAGTCACCGGGCACACGCGCGATGATCAGAACGAGACGATCACCATGCGCGGCGCTCGCGGCCAGGGGCAAGGGCAAGGCAGTGCAGGGATGGCGGCGGCGATGCTCTACGGACGCCGTATCTGGGTCTTGCGCCCATTCCTCTATGTAGGACGGGCCGACATACGCGCCTTCCTGGAGGCTCGCGGCATCGGCTGGCTTGACGATCCGAGCAATGAAAATCCCGTGTTCGAGCGCGTCCGGGTGCGCGCCAGCCTCGCAGTGTCGGGCTTTGCGCCGGCCTCTAAGCGTGGCGGGTCGCAACGTGCCTCCTCCTCTATAAGGGCGGCTACCTTGTTGGCGGAGCATCTGCGCGTTCACGCGTGTCTCGTCGCCGAGATCGCAGCGCCGCAGGCTGGACGGATGGACGATCCCGATTGGCGCCGCGCCTTGCTGACCGTCGGCGCGGTCATCGGCGGCCGTGAACATCTGCCCGGTCGCGCAACGATCCAGCGCCTGGCAGGCTTTCTGCAATCGGGTGAGGCAGGGCGCATGACGGCAGGGCGCGTGGTCTTCGACCGGCGCCGAGGCGGCCTTTATCTCTATCGGGAGGCACGCAATCTACCGGCTCTGAGGATAGGAGCAAGGGAGAGCGGCACATGGGATGGCCGTTTCACCGTGACGAGCGCCGGCCAAGCGGTGACGGTCAGTGCGGAGGCTGAGGGCGGAGCGTGGAGGCAGAGGCTTATTGCCGCAGGCCTGCCCCAGGGAGTTGCCAAGAGGGCGTCGCTGGTGGCACCGCGTATCGCCCCAGCGGATATCGGCAGCCTCGGCTACGAGGCCGCAGAGGCTAAGCTCGAGTGCCGGATCGGCCCATATGACACCTTTTTGCCGGGTTTCGACAGGATCATGGCGGACACGATCGCGCTGTTGTTCGGGCGCGACAGATACCCCGCGCCGCCGGTTGATGATGTTTTGACAGAAATGGCAGGGTAACCGGCGGTTTTCCTTGGCAAGGCGTTGCCGGAACCCTATGTTAAGGAACAGAAAGCGGCCCGGCGAAAGCTCGGGCTGTCACAGGTTCCGGGGAGTTCGATGAACCCTAATTTTCGAAATTTTGCCCTGTGGGCAATTATAGCGCTTCTTCTGATCGCGCTATTCAGCATGTTCCAGCAGCCGACCGAGCGGACGGGTTCGCGTGAAATTCCCTTCTCGCAATTCCTGAAGGACGTCGATGCCAGCCGCGTCAAGGAAGTTGTAATTACGGGCTCCAAGGTGATCGGCACCTATGTCGAGAGCGGTGCGACGTTCCAGACCTATGCTCCCGCCGTCGACACGGCCTTGACCGAGCGGCTCGAGGCGAAGGACGTGACGGTGACGGTACGTCCGGAAACCGACGGTTCTTCGGGCTTCCTGAGCTATATCGGTACCCTGTTGCCGATGCTTCTGATCCTCGGCGTCTGGCTGTTCTTCATGCGCCAGATGCAAGGTGGCTCGCGCGGCGCGATGGGCTTCGGCAAGTCTAAGGCCAAGCTTTTGACGGAGGCGCACGGCCGTGTGACCTTCGACGATGTCGCCGGCGTCGACGAGGCCAAGCAGGACCTCGAGGAAATCGTCGAATTTCTGCGTGATCCGCAGAAGTTCCAGCGGCTCGGTGGCCGTATCCCACGCGGCGTGCTGCTGGTCGGCCCCCCGGAACCGGCAAGACGCTGCTTGCCCGCTCGGTTGCGGGTGAAGCGAACGTGCCCTTCTTCACCATCTCGGGTTCCGACTTCGTCGAAATGTTCGTCGGTGTCGGTGCCTCGCGCGTCCGCGACATGTTCGAGCAGGCGAAGAAGAATGCGCCCTGCATCATCTTCATCGACGAAATCGACGCGGTCGGCCGTCATCGCGGCGCCGGTCTCGGCGGCGGCAATGACGAGCGCGAGCAGACGCTGAACCAGTTGCTCGTCGAGATGGACGGCTTCGAGGCGAATGAAGGCATCATCCTGATCGCCGCGACGAACCGCCCCGACGTCTTGGATCCGGCGCTCCTGCGCCCGGGCCGTTTCGACCGCCAGGTCGTCGTGCCCAATCCGGACATCAACGGCCGCGAGCGCATCCTCAAAGTGCATGTCCGCAACGTGCCGCTGGCGCCGAATGTCGATCTCAAGGTTCTGGCGCGCGGCACGCCGGGCTTCTCGGGCGCCGATCTGATGAACCTCGTCAACGAGGCGGCGCTGATGGCGGCGCGCCGCAACAAGCGCCTCGTCACGATGCAGGAGTTCGAGGACGCCAAGGACAAGATCATGATGGGTGCGGAGCGTCGCTCCTCCGCCATGACCGAGGCCGAAAAGAAGCTGACCGCCTATCACGAAGCCGGTCACGCGATCGTGGCACTCAACGTTCCTTCGGCCGATCCGCTGCACAAGGCGACCATCATTCCGCGCGGTCGCGCGCTTGGCATGGTGATGCAATTGCCGGAAGGCGACCGCTACTCGATGAGCTACAAGTGGATGATCTCGCGCCTTGGGATCATGATGGGCGGGCGTGTCGCCGAGGAACTGACCTTTGGCAAGGAGAACATCACCTCCGGCGCATCGTCCGATATCGAGCAGGCGACGAAGCTGGCGCGGGCGATGGTGACGCAATGGGGCTTTTCCGATCAGCTCGGCCAGGTCGCCTATGGCGAGAACCAGCAGGAAGTCTTCCTCGGTCATTCGGTCGCGCAGCAGAAGAATGTTTCCGAAGCCACCGCGCAGAAGATCGACAACGAGATCCGCCGCCTGATCGACGACGCCTATGAAGCGGCACGCAGCATCCTGACGGAAAAGCACCACGAGTTCGTGGCGCTCGCCGAGGGCCTGTTGGAATACGAGACGTTGACCGGCGACGAGATCAAGGCGCTGATCCGCGGCGAGAAGCCCGCCCGCGACCTTGGCGACGACACGCCGCCGCATCGCGGTTCGGCAGTGCCATCGGCCGGCACGAAGAAGGAAGTCGGCAACAAGGGTGACGAACCTGAAGGCGGGTTCGAACCGCAGCCGCAATAGTTGCAGCCGGTGGGAAACAGGCTATGTCATCAGAGCCGCCGCTTCCGGAAGGAGCGGCGGCTTTTTGCCGGCTTCGGGTCAGCGACCGTTGCGAGCGCGCTTGGTAACGCGCTGTAATGAATTCTGATGATAGTGTTGCTGCAGTTTGTTGTGCATTTGTGCCAAAGATGGCGTAAAGCCGCTCGATTTTCCGATTTGATCGGAAGGGCGTTCAATAAAAAGTTGGAGCGAGGGGCGGAAGCGCGATCGCGTTTCCAATCCCGCCTTGGATAAGGCCTGCCGGCGAGGTCCCGGGGACATGAAAAACAGTCGTGGAACACGCAACCGGACACGGCCCTCAAAAGAGATCCTGCCGAAGCAGGACGATGGAGTTCTTATGAAGCGCAAGTATTTTGGCACCGACGGTATTCGCGGCCAATCCAATATTTTTCCGATGACGGCGGATCTCGCCATGCGTGTCGGCGTTGCGGTCGGAACCATTTTCCGCAATGGCGCGCACCGTCACCGCGTGGTGATCGGCAAGGACACGCGTCTTTCGGGCTATATGCTTGAAAATGCCATGGTTGCCGGCTTCACCGCGGCCGGTCTCGACGTCTTCCTGCTCGGCCCGATCCCGACACCGGGTGTCGCCATGCTGACGCGGTCGCTCCGCGCCGACATCGGCGTGATGATCTCCGCCTCGCACAATCCTTTCCGCGATAACGGCATCAAGCTGTTCGGGCCGGACGGCTACAAGCTCTCCGACGACATCGAACAAAAGATCGAGGACCTCATCGACCAGGACATGTCCGGGCAGCTTGCCAAGCCGGAGGATATCGGTCGTGCCAAGCGCGTCGACGGCGACATCTACCGCTATATCGAGCAGGCGAAGCGCACACTCCCGCGCGACGTCACCCTGAAGGGCCTGAGGATCGCCATCGATTGCGCGAACGGTGCCGCCTACAAGGTCGCTCCCTTAGCGCTTTGGGAACTCGGCGCCGAAGTCGTGTCGATCGGCACCGAGCCGAACGGCGTCAACATCAACCTCGAATGCGGATCGACCCACCCCGAGGCTTTGCAGAAAAAGGTGCACGAGGTGAGGGCGGACATCGGTATCGCGCTCGACGGCGACGCCGACCGGGTGTTGATCGTCGACGAAAAGGGCACGGTGATCGATGGCGATCAGTTGATGGCGGTGATCGCTGACAGCTGGGCGGCCGACGGCATGCTGCAGGGCGGCGGTATCGCCGCCACCGTGATGTCGAACCTCGGGCTCGAGCGCTACCTCCAGGCGCGCCGGCTCAAGCTCCACCGCACCAAGGTCGGAGACCGCTATGTGGTCGAGCAGATGCGGCAGGACGGCCTGAATGTCGGTGGCGAGCAGTCCGGCCACATCGTCCTTTCCGATTTCGGAACGACGGGCGATGGCCTCGTCGCGGCGCTGCAGATTCTCGCCGTCGTCAAACGGCAGGGAAGGGCGGTTAGCGAGGTATGTCAGCGCTTCGAGCCGGTGCCGCAGATACTGAAGAATGTCCGCGTGTCGACCGGCAAGCCGCTGGAACACGAGGCGGTACGCCAGGCAATCGCCGATGCCGAAGCAGAGCTCGCCAAGGGCGGCCGGCTTCTGATCCGTCCTTCCGGTACCGAGCCGCTGATCCGCGTGATGGCGGAAGGCGACGACCGCAGCAAGGTCGAGCGCATCGTCGACGAACTGGTCAGCGTGATCGGCAGCGTGCGCAACGCCGCATAGACTTTTAGGTCAATCAGTCCGTATAGCGAGGCCGGCATCACTGCCGGCCTCTCTCTATGTGGCGTACCCAAGACCGCTGATTCTTAAGAAACGAAGTAAATTTCTATACTTAATCCAATATTAACCGCGGCATGCGAGTTTTAACGCGACAGAATTGGTGTCTGCCTGGTGAATACCGGCAGAAAATAATGTTCGCGGAGCATGTTATGAAGAAGTCTCTGATTGTGGTTGTGGCCGCATGGCTGGGCGGCACGCCTGCGCTGGCGGCCGACCTTTACGTCGAAGATCCGGTGGTTCCGGCTGCCGTCGTGCCTGGCGGCTTGTACCTGCGTGGTCATCTCGGCATGAGTAACCAGCGCCTCGGCAGCATGGACCACGAGTTGTTCGACGCGGTCGCCGTTCATGAATTTCTGGACGATGGTGATTTCGACAGCGCGCCGCTCGCCGGCGTCGGTATCGGCTATCAATTCAACGAGTGGCTGCGCCTCGACGGTATCGTCGAATATCGTGGCAAGGCGGATTTCACCGCCCTCGACCGCTATGACGGCGACGGCGACGGCGTGTGGGACGGCACCAACGACTATGACGGCGCCAAGTCGGAATGGCTGTTGATGGCCAACGCCTATGTCGACATTGGCGATTGGTATGGCGTCAAGCCCTATGTCGGCGCCGGTATCGGCGCATCGCGCAACACGATCTCGGGCTTCCGCGACATCAATGTACCGACTCAGAGCGTCGCCTATGCCGACGAAGACCCGACTTGGAACTTTGCCTGGGCCCTGCATGCCGGCGTCGCCTATCAGGCGACCGAGCGCCTGGCGATCGATTTCGGCTACAGCTATGTCGACCTCGGCGACGCGAAGACCGGCAACATCCGCACCTATGACGGTGCTACCGTCAATGCGCCGATGCATTTCAAGGACATCACGTCGCATGACTTCAAGCTCGGCATGCGCTACGCGCTGCAATGACGAATGTTCCACCAAGCGCATTTCCCAAGGGCCGCATTTCTGCGGCCCTTTCTGTATGGAGGGCAGCGCAATCGGTTAACAAACATGCTTAACCGCTGGTTAACTTGTGTCTGCCAATAGTTAACGCCAGTAGGCGAGCTGTCACGGCTCATTCTGACGATTGGCGGGCGGACGGGACATGAACTGGCGGAACGGGATTTGCGGCATCGTCTTGGGCATTGGCCTAATGGCCCCCGCCGCGGCACGGGCCGCGGACGAGGATCTGCTCGACGCACCGGAGATCAAGATCTCCACCGAGGCTGATAAGGGCGGTCGCGTCTATCTGCGCGGCGACATCGGTTATTCAGGCTGGCTCGACGAAGGCGATCCCTTCTACCGCAACTTTGACGGCGGCACGGGCGGCTACAGCAATGTACCGTTCGACAGCGCCCGCTTCGACAAGCCGCTCTCCGGCACGATTGGTGTCGGTTATCGGTTCAGCGACGTCTTCCGCGCCGATCTGACAGCCGAATATTTCGAGGGTCGTTTCGACGGCTCGTCACTCTCGGCAAATCCCTGCGCGGGCGAGGGGGCCGGCACCTCCTGCGCTCTCTCCCACAGCGCCAATTTTTCCGCTCTCGGGCTGATGGCGAACGGCTATGTCGATCTGGCCACCCTCGCCGGATTCACGCCTTATGTCGGCGCCGGCATCGGCGCCACCCATATCGATTGGAAGACCGTTCGCGAAAGCTCGACTTGTGTCGCGGGTGGCAGCGCCTGTTCCGGGGCGGCGGGCGGAACCTCCTATGGGGGCCGTGACAGCTGGCGGTTCACCTATGCTGTGATGGCGGGCGTCTCCTACGATGTTACCGACCGGTTGAAGTTCGAGATCGGCTATCGCTATTCCCGCATCGCCGACGGCGGCATGTTCAGCTTTGGCGCGGAGGCCCTTGCCGGTGCAAATGGCAGCAAGGGCTATGATGATGGCCTCTCCCGTCACGAAATCCGCGCCGGCTTGCGGTTCGCCCTTTGGTGAGCGGCTTGCCGGGTTTCGATCGCCCTGCGGGATCTTCTCGAAACGCCAAAAATCTTTTCAAACGCGACGCAAGTCGCTTGACATCCTCTCCGCTCCACAATATTTCCGACGGCGGGACACCCCTCCCCAACGAGGGGCTTCTATCTGAGAGGATAGCATATGACGAAGCTTGCCAAGCCGGCCGTGCGCCCGGCAAATACCCATTTTTCTTCTGGTCCTTGCGCCAAGCGTCCCGGCTGGACGCTCGAGGCTCTCTCCGATGCAGCGCTTGGTCGTTCGCACCGCGCCAAGCTCGGCAAGACGAAGCTCAAGCAAGCCATTGACCTTACCCGCGAAGTTCTCGAAGTGCCGGCCGACTACCGTATCGGTATCGTGCCCGCTTCCGACACCGGCGCCGTCGAGATGGCGCTGTGGTCGCTGCTCGGCGCGCGTGGCGTCGACATGCTGGCCTGGGAGAGCTTTGGCGCCGGCTGGGTGACCGACGTGGTCAAGCAGCTGAAGCTTACCGATGTCCGCCGCCTCGAAGCCGGCTATGGCGAACTGCCGGATCTCTCCAAGGTCGATTTCGACCGCGACGTCGTCTTCACCTGGAACGGCACGACCTCGGGCGTACGCGTTCCGAACGCCGACTTCATCCCGGCGGACCGCCAGGGGCTGACGATCTGCGACGCGACCTCGGCCGCTTTCGCCCAGGAACTCGATTTCACCAAGCTCGACGTCGTTACCTTCTCCTGGCAGAAGGTTCTGGGCGGCGAGGGTGCGCATGGCGTCCTCATTCTTTCGCCACGTGCAGTCGAACGGCTGCTGACCCATGCACCGGCGTGGCCGCTGCCGAAGATCTTCCGCCTGACCAGCGGCGGCAAGCTGATCGAAGGCATCTTTTCGGGCGAGACGATCAACACGCCATCGATGCTCTGCGTCGAAGACTATATCGACGCGCTGCTTTGGGCGAAGTCGGTCGGCGGCCTTAAGGGGCTGATCGCGCGGGCAGACGCCAACGCCGACGCAATCCATCGGTTCGTCGACGCAAATGCGTGGATTGCCAACCTGGCGATCAAGACAGAGACCCGCTCCAACACCTCGGTCTGCCTCAAGATCGTCGACAAGGACGTGTCGGCTCTCGATGCCGACGGCCAGGCCGCGTTCGCGAAGGGCGTCGTCGCTCTGCTCGAAAGGGAAGGCGTCGCCTTTGACGTCGGTCATTATCGTGATGCGCCCTCCGGCCTTCGTATCTGGGCCGGCGCGACGATCGAGACAGCCGACATGGAAGCGCTGATGCCGTGGCTGAACTGGGCATTCGAGACCCAGAAGGCGACGCTTTCGCAGGCAGCCGCCTGATCCGATGCGACTGCTTCGCTCTGCTTGAGGGCGAAGCCCCTCCCAATTCCGTTTAGACCCTGTTCCAAGGAGGCCTTCATGGCACCTCGCGTTCTCGTATCCGACGAACTGTCGGAAACCGCCGTCCAGATCTTCCGCGACCGCGGCGTCGAAGTCGATTTCCAGCCGAAGCTCGGCAAGGACAAGGAAAAGCTCGCCGAGATCATCGGCAATTACGACGGTCTCGCCATCCGTTCCGCCACCAAGGTGACGGAAAAGCTGATCGCCGAAGCCACCAATCTCAAGGTCGTCGGCCGCGCCGGCATCGGTGTCGACAATGTCGACATCCCGGCTGCCTCGCGCCGCGGCATCATCGTCATGAACACGCCGTTCGGCAACTCGATCACTACGGCCGAGCATGCGATCGCGCTGATGTTTGCGGTGGCCCGTCAGCTTCCCGCCGCCGACAATTCCACGCAGGCCGGCAAGTGGGAAAAGTCGAAGTTCATGGGTGTCGAGATCACCGGCAAGGTGCTCGGCGTTATCGGTGCGGGCAATATCGGCTCGATCGTCTGCGCCCGTGCGATCGGCCTCAAGATGCACGTCGTCGCCTTTGATCCGTTCCTGTCGAAGGAGCGGGCGGAGGAAATGGGCGTCGTCAAGGTCGAGTTGGACGAACTGCTCGCGCAAGCGGACTTCATCACCCTGCACGTGCCGCTGACCGACAAGACGCGCAGCATCCTGAGCGCAGACGCGATCGCCAAGACCAAGCCGGGCGTGCGCATCATCAACTGCGCCCGCGGCGGCCTTGTCGATGAAAAGGCGCTCGCCGATGCGCTGAAGTCCGGCCACGTCGCCGGTGCGGGCTTCGACGTCTTCGAGGTGGAACCGGCCACCGAGAGCCCGCTTTTCGGCCTGCCCAATGTCGTCTGCACGCCGCATCTCGGCGCCTCGACAACCGAGGCGCAGGAGAACGTGGCGCTGCAGGTTGCCGAGCAGATGGCGGACTACCTCGTCAAGGGCGCCGTCAGCAACGCCATCAACATGCCGTCGATCACCGCCGAGGAGGCGCCGATCCTGAAGCCATTCATCCGGCTTGCCGACGTTCTCGGTGCCTTTGTCGGGCAGGCGACGGAGAGCGCCATCAAGGAGATCGAGATCCTCTACGACGGCTCGACCGCGGCGATGAATACCAAGGCGCTGACAAGCGCCGTGCTCGCCGGCCTGATCCGCCCGCAGGTGGCCGACGTCAACATGGTTTCGGCGCCGATCATGATCAAGGAAAAGGGCATCATCCTCTCCGAGGTCAAGCGCGACAAGACGGGGGTCTTCGACGGCTACATCAAGCTGACGGTGAAGACCGCGAACCAGACCCGCTCTGTCGCCGGTACGGTCTTCTCCGACGGCAAGCCGCGCTTCATCCAGATCAAGGGCATCAACCTCGACGCGGATGTCGGCAGCCACATGGTCTACCTCACCAACACCGACGTTCCCGGCATGATCGGGTTCATTGGCACGACGCTCGGTGACGCCGGCGTCAACATCGCCAACTTCCAGCTCGGCCGCGAAAAGCAGGGCGGCGACGCGATCGCGCTGCTCTATGTGGATGGCCCGGTTTCCGAGACCGTGCTCGACAAGCTGCGTGCGCACCCGGCGGTACGCCAAGCGAAGCCGCTGGTGTTCAACGTCGATTAAGGGGCACGTTGCTGTCAGTCTGAAATGAAACGCGAACGCGCCGGCCCACTCCGGCGCGTTTCTCTTTGAGCGCTAACGCTGTTTCCGCGATATCGTGTGCTGTCAGTGCGGCAGCTTAGGGCGCCCCCTTTCGGCGATCGCGATGCCGCCGAGGACGAGCAGCAATGCCACCAGGTGGAAAGGGTGGAACGTCTCGCCGACGAGCAGGACGGAGAGCAAAGTTCCGTAGACCGGGATCGCATTGATGAACAGGCCGGCGCGATTGGCGCCGATCATTTCGACACCACGCACATAGAGAACCTGAGACATCAACGACGGAAAAATCGCGGCATAGAGAACGATCGCCCAGCCGGTGGCGTCCGGCACGATCGCGCTGTCTTTCCAGGCTTCCCAGATGAGCAACGGGATAGAGCTCAGGAGCGCCCCGAAAGCCGGCGCGGCGATGAAGCTCTGCCAATGCATCGTCGGCTTCCAGCGCAAGGTGACCGTATAGACCGCATAAACGATGCAGGCGAGAATCATCAGCCCGTCGCCGAAATTGAACTGCAGCCGCATCAAGCTGGTGAGGTCGCCGTGGGCGGCGGTGATGAGCACGCCGATCAGAGTCACGGTGAAGCCGACGATCTGCGCGATCGAAGCCTTCGTCCGGAAGAAGGCGAAATTGAACAGAAAGATCAGCATTGGAATGCCGGCCTGCAGGATAACGGCGTTGATAGCGCTCGTATATTTCACCGCCGAATAGAGGAAGGCATTGAACATCGTGAAGCCGACGGCGCCATAGGCAATCAACTGCAGCCAGTGGTGGCGGATCTTGTCCCAGTCGCGGCGGATCTGCGGCGTCATCAGAGCAAGAATGACGATGACGGCGACCAGCCAGCGCAGCGTCGTCAACATCATCGGGCTGACGTGCCCGACGGCCATCTTGCCGGCAACCGAATTACCGCCCCAGAAAAGCGCGGTGATGGCGAGATAGAAATAGGCTCTGGAATTCACGGTGCTGCGATCCGCATTGGGAAGGTAGGATGGATTGCCGAACCGGCGGGAGAGTGTCCAGGTATAGGCGCTAACGCCATAGCTTGTCATGCAAAAAGGGCCCGTCCTCGGGCATAACGGGGTCGCTTTCCGAAAGACAACACAGTATAGATGCGCGGGTTTGAGAACAGCGCAACATCCTCGTGCGCGCGTGAACAGGAAGAGAATTATGACGAACGTCGTGGTGGTCGGATCCCAATGGGGTGACGAAGGCAAAGGCAAGATCGTGGATTGGCTCTCGGAGCGCGCCGATATCGTCGTACGCTTCCAGGGTGGCCACAATGCCGGCCATACCCTGGTGATCGACGGTGTCAGCTACAAGCTGTCGCTGCTTCCCTCCGGCGTCGTGCGCCCCGGCAAGCTTGCCGTCATCGGCAATGGCGTCGTCATCGATCCGCATGCGCTCATCGCGGAAATCGACAAGCTCGGCAATCAGGGCGTCAAGATCACGCCCGACAACCTGCGCATTGCCGACAATGCCACGCTCATCCTGTCGCTGCATCGCGAGCTCGACGGTTTCCGCGAGGACGCCGCCTCGAACAGCGGCACAAAGATCGGCACGACGCGCCGCGGCATCGGCCCGGCCTATGAGGACAAGGTCGGCCGCCGCGCCATCCGCGTCATGGATCTCGGCGACCTTGACACGCTGCCGGCCAAGGTCGACCGGCTGCTGACGCACCATAACGCGCTGCGCCGCGGTCTGGGCGAGGCGGAAATCAGCCACCAGGCGATCATGGACGAACTCTCCTCCGTCGCCGCACGCGTGCTGCCGTTCATGGACACGGTCTGGCTGCTGCTCGACAAGGAGCGCCGCAAGGGCGCGCGCATCCTGTTCGAGGGCGCGCAGGGCACGCTTCTCGACATCGACCACGGCACCTATCCCTTCGTCACCTCGTCGAACACGGTTGCCGGGCAAGCGGCCGCCGGTTCCGGCATGGGACCGGGCTCGCTCGGCTATATTCTCGGGATCACCAAGGCCTATACGACCCGCGTCGGCGAAGGGCCGTTTCCGACCGAACTCAATGACAAGGTCGGCCAGTTCCTCGGCGAGCGCGGTCACGAATTCGGAACGGTCACGGGTCGCAAGCGCCGTTGCGGCTGGTTCGATGCCGCCCTGGTGCGCCAGTCGGTCGCCGCCAACGGCATCACCGGCATCGCGCTGACCAAGCTCGACGTGCTCGATGGCCTCGAGGAGCTGAAGATCTGCGTCGGCTATACTCTGGATGGACAGCAGATCGATCATCTTCCCGCAAGTCAGGCACAGCAAGCTTCGGTAAAGCCAGTCTACATTACACTTGAAGGCTGGAAGGAATCGACAGTCGGAGCCCGCAGCTGGGCTGAACTTCCGGCACAGGCGATCAAGTACGTTCGCCAGGTCGAGGAACTGATCGGCGCGCCGGTCGCGCTTCTTTCGACGAGCCCGGAGCGCGACGACACAATACTTGTGACCGACCCTTTTGAGGACTAGTGTCGGCGCAAGGAAGCCGCGCCGCATTGCGGCTGCATGACTAGGATTTGAGAAAGCATCTGATGGCGGATTTTGTTGCAGTTATTCGCAGGACCGTTGACGGCCTGTCGGAAAACACACCCGAAATGCGGGGCAGGGTCTACGAGAAGGCACGCAGTGCGGTGCGCCGCCAACTCGAGAACATGACCCCGCGGCCATCGGACGACATGATCAACCGGCAGCTGAACAAGCTGGAACTGGCAATTTCCGAGGTCGAAAGCGAGCACGCAGAGGCTTTGCCGGCAGTCGAAGAGACCGAAGCGCTCGAGAAGACCGACGTGCTCGAGCCGGATGCCGTCGAAGCGCCCGCCGAAGAGGAGCCTGCCGTTCCAGTTTCGGCAGAGCCGAAGCCGGTACCGGTGCCGGCCGAGCCTGAGCAGGCCGCAGCCGGGCCTGAGCAGGTCGCAGCCGAGCCTGAGCAGGTCGCAGCCGGGGAACACATCGAGGAAGCGGCGCCGGAAGCCCAGCAACTCTTCGAAGAACCGGCTCCGGCCGACGACGTCTCTTCGGTCGCCGAGCATGAGGCGCCGGATCACCGGGAAGCCGAGCCTGCCCACGAGGCCGCCTCGGCCGAGCAATATCAGGAGCCGCCCGCGGTAAGCGAAGAGCCGGAGGCCGTCCCGACCGAGCCGCAGTGGGGCGCGCCGGCAGAGGAGCAGCCGGCCGCCGAGGAAGTCGAAACCTGGCAGCAGGCGCCCGC
Source organism: Sinorhizobium fredii USDA 257 (assembly GCF_000265205.3). Taxonomy (NCBI): domain Bacteria; kingdom Pseudomonadati; phylum Pseudomonadota; class Alphaproteobacteria; order Hyphomicrobiales; family Rhizobiaceae; genus Ensifer; species Ensifer fredii. The sequence continues at coordinate 5,379,014 of NC_018000.1, read as the reverse complement.
CGGAGAGGCGAGCGCGCCAGAGGCCGAGGCCGAGGAATTTGATCGCGGCGAGCCCAGGGCCGAGCCGGAACCCGTGGAATCGGTGAGCCCAGAAGAACCGGGGGCACCGCAAGAACCGGTGAGCGAAGAAGCTCCGCCGACTGAGGCAGCGCCGGCGAAACAGGATTCCTCCGAATGGGCGCTGCCGGAGTGGGAAGATGCACCGCCTGTTGCAGGGCCTAGCGAGGAGCCGCCGGCGCCAGAGGTGCCCCGCGACGAAGCAGCCGAGCCGGAGCGGCTCGGCATGCATCCGGTCGAGCCAGAGACAAGCCAACCCGCCCACCGGGCCGGCGAGGCGGAGACGGCGCAGGCCTGGTCCTTCGACGACAGCGATCCCTTCGCCGCGCCAACCGAGGCCAAGAAGGACAAGCCGGCCGAACCGGACGTCTCGGAATGGGCCTGGCCCGTAGAGAAGGCGCCGGCCGCTTCGAACGAAGAGGACCGCGCGGGCACGGCGTGGGATCATATCGACGACCTGCTCAGCCTCGAGGAGGCCGGCCGGAAGGCGAACGGCGCGGCCGCGGCCGCCAAGGAGGAGGACGGCAGCGATGTGGCGCCGGTGGCGGCGTCCCCGCGCCCTGCCTCCTACCGCGTTTCCCCCAAGCCGTCCCGATTCGGTATAAAGAGCCTGGCAATTGGCGCGGTGATTCTGCTTCTCCTCGGCGGTGGCGGCTTTGCCTATTGGGTAAACAGGGAAGCGGGCAATGCCTGGCTCTCTGCCATGCTCGCGAAAATCATCCCCGCCGGCCCCGAGACTCAAACGCCGCCAACCGGCGAGGGCGAGCCCGCCGTGCAGCCGGGCGAACAGTCCGGAACGCAGGAGGGTACGGCGCTGCCGGAGGACAAATCGAGCAAGTTTACGCAGCGTCTGCTTGCCGATGGATCCGAACGCGACGAGGGTCCTTCGGGCGCGAACGAAACCGAAATATCGCAGGAGGGCAAGTCGGTCGCCCCTCAGACGGAGGCCGGCCAACCGCCGAGCGCCGCGACGGGAGGCCAGCAGGCGGCCGCCCAGACCCCTCCGGCTGCACCCAACCAGGACGGCGGAGCGCCCCAAACCGAGGTATCCATCGCCGACGGCGAGAAGATGTTCCTCTATGAGGAGCGGCTTGGCCAATCCTCGCCCACGGCCGTCCCCGGCGCCGTCGCCTGGTCCATCAAGGAGGAATCGCCCGGTGGCGACGCCAAGCCCGAGCCGGCGATCCAGGCCCAGATCACCGTGCCCGACCGTGCGTTGACGGCGCTGATGACGATCAAGCGCAATGTTGATCCCTCACTGCCGGCAAGTCATGTGATCGAATTCGTCTTCTCGCTGCCCGAAAACTTCGAGGGCGGCAGCATCGAGGGCGTCCAGCGTGTTTCGATGAAGCGCACGGAGCAGGATCGCGGCGACCCGCTCATCGCCGTACCGGCGAAGATCACCGACGACTTTCATATGATCGCGCTCAACGACTTCGCGGAAGCCGTCGGCAACAACACCGAGCTGCTGCGCAGCCGCAGCTGGATCGACATCCCGATCACCTATCGCAACGGACGGCGCGCCCTGCTCACCCTCGAGAAAGGGGCAAGCGGCATCGAGGCATTCAACAAGGCCATGCAGGCCTGGAGTTCACTCGGCAGCGCGGCGGCGGCGAGCGGCCAGTAGAGCAGGGATATGGAGACGAAACAAAAGCCCCGGCTGGAGGCGTCCAGCCGGGGCTTTTGTTCGTTCTTGACGGGGAGAAGCCGATCAGGCGCCCTCGACAACCCGTAGGGCGTTGGCGCGCTCGAGAGCCGCCTTGCGGACCGCTTCCTGCACCTTCTCGAAGGCGCGGACCTCGATCTGGCGGACACGCTCGCGGCTGATGTCGAACTCGGTCGAGAGATCTTCGAGCGTCACCGGTTCTTCGGTCAGCCGGCGCGCCTCGAAAATACGGCGCTCGCGATCGTTCAAGACCTTCATGGCGCTGGCGAGCAGCGCGCGGCGGCTGTCGAGCTCGTCCTGCTCGATCAGGATTTCCTCCTGATTGTCGTGCTCGTCGACGAGCCAATCCTGCCACTGTCCGGAGTCGCCTTCGCTGGCCTTGATCGGCGCGTTGAGTGACGCGTCGCCGGACAGGCGCCGATTCATGGAAACGACCTCGTCCTCGCTGACCTTGAGGGTAGTGGCGATTTCCTTCACCTGCTCCGGCTTGAGGTCGCCTTCGTCGAGAGCCTGGATTCGGCCCTTGAGCCGCCGAAGATTGAAGAACAGGCGCTTCTGGTTGGCGGTCGTGCCCATTTTCACCAGCGACCACGAGCGCAGGATGTACTCCTGAATGGCCGCCTTGATCCACCACATCGCATAGGTCGCCAGGCGGAAGCCGCGATCGGGCTCGAATTTCTTGACAGCCTGCATCAGGCCGACATTGCCTTCCGACATGACTTCGCCGATCGGCAGGCCGTAGCCGCGGTAACCCATGGCGATCTTGGCAACGAGGCGCAGATGGCTCGTCACCAGCTTGTGAGCGGCGCTGCGGTCGTCATGCTCCTGATACCGCTTGGCGAGCATGTACTCTTCCTGCGGCTCGAGCATCGGAAATTTGCGGATTTCGTCGAGGTAACGGTTGAGACCGCCCTCTCCAGCGGCAATGGACGGCAACGTGTTGCGGGCCATGAAGCACCCCCTTTGTGGATCTCCGGCCTCCGGACGGCAGGCCGGGCGTGGGTCTTCGTCTAGACCCCACGAGGCTAGAAGATAAGTACGGCGAAAGCATGATTCAAGGAGTCCGGTTTCACGCTATCGTGAGACCGGAGGAAAGGAGGTTTCCTATTGAAGCGCCCTTAAGATCGGAATTCTTCGCAACAATTTCAAGACCCTGTCACGCTTCGGCGCGAAGCGCGGCGACCAGTTCCTGTATGTCCACGGGCATGGGTGCTTCGAAATGCATCGTGTCACCGCTGGACGGATGCTCGAACTGTAGCATGAAGGCATGCAGCGCCTGCCGGGAGAAGCGGTTGACCACGCTCTTGGCGGCTTCCGGCAGCAGATTCGCCTTGGTCCGGAAAGCGGCGCCATAGTCGGGATCGCCGATCAGCGGATGGCCGATATGGGCCATATGGACGCGGATCTGGTGCGTCCGGCCGGTCTCCAGGTGGCATTCGACGGTGGAAGCGAGGCAGGTGCCGTCCGGCTTCTCGTGGTAGCGTTCGACCACCTCGTAATGGGTGATCGCCTCGCGCGCGTCATCGCTTTCCTCGCGCTTGACGGCTCGTTTCGTCCGGTCGCCGGCCCGACCGAGCGCCGCATTGATCGTACCTTTCAACTGCCAGGGACGCCCCCAGACGACCGCCTGGTAGGCGCGTTCCAAGGGTCCGGTCCGGCCGTGATCGGCAAACTGGTCGGAGAGGTGCCGATGGGCGGTATCGTTCTTCGCTACGACCATGACGCCGCTCGTTTCCTTGTCCAGCCGGTGGACGATGCCGGGTCGCCTGACGCCACCGATGCCGGAAAGACTGTCGCCGCAATGGTGAATGAGGGCGTTGACGAGCGTTCCCGTCCAGTTGCCGGCACCCGGGTGGACGACGAGACCGGCCGGTTTCACCAGCACGATCAGATCATCATCCTCGTAAAGAACGTCGAGCGGGATATCCTCGCCCTTCGGCTCGGGGTCCTCGGGGGCGGGCAAGACAATCTCGAAGCTGTCGCCCGGGTGAACCTTTTTCTTCGGCTCGAGCACTGTCGCTCCATTGATCGAAACGGCTCCCTGCTCGATCAGCGCCTTGATGCGATTGCGCGAAAATTCGCCCGAGAGCGCCTCCGTCAGAAAGGCGTCCAGCCGCCCGGCGGCATTCTCGTCGGCCCTCAGGACTTTCCTATTGCCGGTTGCTTGTTTAAAGGGATCGTTCATTCCGTTTCAATTCCGATAGAAAGCCAGCCATGACTGCGATCGAGACCGATGAACAGGAAGACAAGCCGCTTGACCCGGCGATGGAGAATGTCCGCCGCAAGATGGTGCGCCTGCAGCTCGTTTCGGCCGGCGTGATGCTGATCATGCTTATGGCCGTCCTCGGGGCGATTGTCTATAAGCTGACGCGCAGCGACGGCGCTGCGGAGGCGGCGTTGTCGGCAGTCAGCGTGCCTGGCGAAGCACCGCTGACCGCGATTGCGGCGCTGCCGGCCGACTTCTCCGTGACTGATGTGGCGCTTTCCGGTTCGCAACTGCTGTTCTATGGCAGCCTGCCGGGCGCCGAACCACGGGCGATTGTCTTCGACATCAGAGCAGGGCGCATCGTCGCGGATGTCACCGTCAGGACGCAGTGACGCGATGGCTGCCGTAGCGCCGATCCGCATCGAGGACCCGACGGACCCCCGCATCGCTGCGTTCATGTCGATCAAGGAGCGGGATCTGACCGGTCGGCAGAGCGGCTTCATCGCCGAAGGGACGGTCGTCCTGCGCATGCTGGCGGCCGCGCACCGCTCAGGGCGCGGCATCACCGCCGAGGCAATCCTGCTGCTCGAAAATCGGATCGCCGGCCTCGCAGAGCTGCTGGCGCAATTCCCCGCCGATGTGCCGGTCTTCGTGGCCGATGCCCGGGTGTTCGACGCAATCGCCGGCTTCAACATGCATCGCGGCGTTCTGGCGCTCGGGCGATCCGATGCGATGCCCGGCCGCGATGCCCTCATAGCTGCCCTTCCTGCCGCGAGCCTGGTACTTGCTGCCTGTGGCATATCGAACCACGACAATATGGGGTCGCTCTTTCGCAATGCAGCCGCCTTCGGCGTCGACGCGGTGCTGATGGACGCCTCAAGCTGCGACCCGATGTACCGCAAGTCGATCCGGGTCTCCGTCGGATCGGTGTTGACGCTGCCATTCGTGCGCGAGGGAACCGCTGCCGAACTGATCGAAGGGCTTCAGGGGGCAGGCTTCGCGATATGGGGACTTTCGCCGCGCGGCGAGATCGACATCACCGCAATTCCGCCGGCGCCGCGCACCACATTGCTGGTGGGCACGGAAGGCGAGGGGCTGCCGCAGGCGATCCTTTCTGCGGTCCGCACCGCGCGAATCCGCCAACGTCCGGGCCTCGACAGCCTAAACGTGGCGATGGCCGCCGGCATCGCGCTTCATCAGGTCGCCGGCGCCAACGGTCGCATCTGAAGCGGGCTCGTTCGCCGTCATTCGGGCGGCAGCATTTCCTTGGCTCGTCTCGCCAAGCTCTTGCGGGTTCCCGTGCTTCCCGTCTCCTCACGGGCGAGAAGCGCGTGGATCGGCGAGGACGAGCCTTCCCGCATTGCCGTGAGCGCCACCATGCCGGCGGCAATCTCCGCCACCTCCTCGCGCAGCGCCTCATCATGGGTGGGGGATTTCGAATTGACAAGACGCTCCGTGAGCGCCGTCGCGCGGTTGCGCAGATCGTCCGAGAGGCTGGTCACGTCGGGGGCCGGCGAGGCTCCATCCGCTTCGCCCTCAGCACCCATTGTCGCGATCTCGTGCTGTTCCGCTCGCTTCGACAGCTTGGCGCCCGCCGCTCTCGCCGCTTCGCGAATTTCCTGGTTGGCGGCCTTCACCCGAGTTTTCAGCCGCTCAATTTCTTCCGCCCGCCGCTCAAGCGCGCTCTCGCGGTCGGCATTGGCGGCCGTTTCGCGGGCGAGCTTGGTTTCGAGCTGCCGTATGCGGTTCTCTTCGCGTCCCAGCCGCAGCTCCATTTCGCGAGCCCGGGCGTTTTCAGACTTGAGATCGGCACGCAGCGCCTCGCGCTCGTCGCGCAGCCCCGCGGCCCGGCCCTTCAAATGTTCGATCTGCGTTTCGCGCGCGGCAAGGTCGATGCGCAGATTGTCGAGCTCGGCCGCCTGTTTGTCGATCTGGCTGTTCAAGGCGCGGATTGTCTCGTTCTTGGCGCCGGTGTCACGTTGCAGGTTATCGTATGACGCCCTGAGTTCGGCGATCCGCAGCTCGAGCTGGCGGACGGTCGAGCGCATGTCGGCGGCCTCGACATTCATGTCGGCAAGCTGCCTGTGGAGATCGGTGTTTTCGCCGGCCAGGCGCCGCGCCTCGTTGAGCGCCCTTTCGTTTTCCAGCATCAGCGCCACGCCTTTGTCGCGTTCGCGGCGGAGCGTCTGCGACATCTTTGCGTTCTCAACGGCATAGGTGGCGCGCGCGGCGTCCCTTTGGGCGCGAACCTCCTGGGGGCTCAGCGGCATCGTCGCTTTCAGGCGATCCTCGGCGAAGCGGACGATGCGCCTTTGAATGGCCGGCGCGACAAGAAGGCCGATGATGGCCGCCGTCAAGAAGCCCAGGGCAAAGAGGAGCGCATATTCAATCACGTGCTGGCCGTTTCAGTCTGGACCGGATCCGATGATCCATGCGGTGGCGGTTGTTTCCTTCTCCTGCAGTAAACACGACAGCTCGAAAGCTGCAACAATTACTGCAGGATTGGACGCCCTTCGCTGATTCCAGAGGTTCGCATGCGGCCTTTTGGTGTCAGAAGGGGTTCCAGGTCGGCTGCTGCGTCAGCTTGAGATAGCCGACATTGAGGCCGAGCCTTGCGCCGATGCCGGTGCGGATCGGCACGACGACGACGTGCTCGTCAGTCAGCACCGTCATGCCGACGCCGGCGACGACATAGGCAGAGCCGGAGACGCCGCCGAAGCGCTTGTAAAGGGCCGGGACGCTCGGCAGATTATAGACGAGCATCATCGCCCGGCTGCCTTGGCCGCCCCAATCGAGCCCAAGGGACGGGCCCTGCCAGAAGACACTGTGCTGGCCGACATTCTTTGTGTGGAGCTCGCCCTCGCCATAGGTGAGGCCGGCGATGAAGGCACCGGAGCCTTCCTGGCCGAGGATATAGCCGTTCGGCAGGCCGTAGCGCTCGAAGGCGCGCTCCACGACTTTCGCAAGGCCGCCCGAGGTCTCGCCGAAGAAGCCGTGGCCGGCGTCGACGATCTCCTGCATCGTGTACTGGCTTCCATTCGGAGATTGGGCATGCGCGGCGGACATCACGGCGCTGCCTATGAGCAGCATCGTGGTCAGAATGGCGCGGACGGCCATTGCGGTTGCCTTCATGATCGGCTGCATCGTTTCCTCCGTCAGGCGCGAATGCGGCTCGCGGCCGGCCGTCATGACCAGCTCATGCATCGTTTGCGCGGGCCAGCGCGGGTCTCGAACGCGTGCACCCAATCCGCTTTCCGTGATTCCACTCGAAATCCGAGGGGTGCCCTGACAATTTGAACCGATCCTCTTAACAATCGGTTTACCAAATGTGATGTCATTATGGCCTATTGATCGGCGCGGGTTGCATGGATATGCCGGGCACGGGCGAAAAGCGTCGTCGGACGTGGCATCGCGCCCCGTGTTGTTATTCGATGGAACGGAACAGGAAAGAATGATGGCAAAGAATCCGAACCTGACGTTGACGGGACACGATCTGGCGGCGCTGCTCTGCAGTCGGGTTTGTCACGACATCATCTCGCCGGTCGGGGCCATCAACAACGGCCTCGAACTCTTGGACGAGGGCGGCGCCGACGCCGATGCGATGGACCTGATCCGCACCAGCGCGCTCAATGCCTCGGTGCGGCTGAAATTCGCGCGGCTTGCCTTCGGCGCCTCCGGCTCGGTCGGCGCCTCGATCGACACCGGCGAAGCGGAGAAGGCCGCCAAGGACTTCGCCGCGGCGGAAAAGAAGACGGAGGTCAACTGGAGCGGGCCGCGGGCGATCATCGCCAAGAACCGGGTCAAGCTGCTGCTGAACCTGTTCCTCATCGCTTACGGTGCGATCCCGCGCGGCGGCTCGATCGACATCACCCTAGAGAACCCGGAGTACGACGCGATCTTTACCCTTGTCGCCAAGGGGCGGATGATGCGCGTCCCGCCGAAGCTGGTCGAGCTCCTTTCCGGCACCCCGGAGGAAGCGGTCGACGCCCATTCCATCCAGCCCTATTACACGGTGCTGCTCGCCGAGGAGGCCGGCATGGCCATCGACGTGGCCTCGACCGGCGAGGCGATCGTCTTCACCGCACGAACCGGAGCCTGATCCAGGCGCTGTCAATCACCCGGTGGCATGAAAAGTGGTCTCCATCCGTCGACGCGGTGGAGACCTTTCGCTTTTTCGGATGCCGGGGGTCGCGTAAATTTTCCCCTCGGCGGATTATTGCCGGGCGAGAAATGAAAATCGTCGGCCAACTGTGCCGGTAACGGTTTCTTTGCCAAATCTATTTAGCCTGGTTCATGGACGCCTCTTCGCGTCCGATGAGGCGTGAAGGAGTTGGACATGCGGCGCTTGATGATTGCCGATGGCTCGGATGTTGTGAGGAAGGTCGGGAAGCGCATCCTGTCGGGAATGGGTTTCTTGGTTTCCGAAGCGCCGAGCAGCCTCGAGGCGCTTGTCCGCTGCGAAGCCGAGCTGCCGAACATCCTCATCGTCGACTCCGGGCTCGACGGCGCCCTCGAACTCATCGCCAATATCCGCCGGCTGCCCGAGGCCGCGTCGGTGCGCATCTATTATTGCGTCGTCGAGGCGGATCTCAGGAAGATGATGGCCGGCAAACGGGCCGGGGCGGACGATTTCCTGTTGAAGCCCTTTGACCGCAAGATCCTGACGAGCGTCTTCGCCAGTCAATCGATGGCCGCCTGACGCACTGGCATAGTGCATCGCCGAGCATGACAGCCGCGGTTTGCCGCGGCTTTTTGCATTCGCGACAACCGACCAGGCGAGGGCGCTCTGGAGCGAGACACAAGTCCTCGCCACGAAAGCAAAAACCCGCCGGTGAGGCGGGTCTGCGCGTAGGTCTAAGTCTGTCGATATGTGGAAGATGGCGCCTGCCGCTGGGATCAGGCGGTTTCCAGGTAATCGTTGCCGTCGGGCTCGCGCAGCACATAGCCGCGGCCCCAGACCGTCTCGATATAGTTGGCGCCACCGGCGGCATTGGCGAGTTTCTTGCGCAGCTTGCAGATGAAGACGTCGATAATCTTCAGTTCCGGCTCGTCCATGCCGCCATAGAGGTGGTTGAGAAACATTTCCTTGGTGAGCGTCGTGCCCTTGCGCAGCGAGAGGAGCTCGAGCATCTGGTATTCCTTGCCGGTCAGGTGCACGCGCTGGCCGCCGACTTCCACCGTCTTGGCGTCGAGATTGACGATCAGCTCACCGGTCGAGATGATCGACTGGGCGTGGCCCTTGGAACGGCGCACGATCGCATGGATGCGCGCCACCAGTTCGTCCTTGTGGAAAGGCTTGGTCATATAGTCGTCGGCGCCGAAGCCGAGGCCGCGAACCTTATCTTCGATCCCGGCCATGCCGGAAAGAATGAGGATCGGTGTCTTGACTTTCGACAGGCGCAGCGTTCTCAGCACCTCGTAGCCCGACATGTCCGGCAGGTTCAGGTCGAGGAGAATGATGTCGTAGTCGTAAAGCTTGCCGAGATCGACGCCTTCTTCCCCGAGATCGGTGGTGTAGACGTTGAAACTCTCGGACTTGAGCATGAGCTCAATGCTTTGCGCTGTCGCGCTGTCGTCTTCGATCAGTAGAACCCGCATAGTCTTCCCCTTTTCCGCCGCCCAAGGTCGTCATGGCCCCCTTACGCGATACGGATCCAGTCGTTGCCTGATTTGGAGGCTGCCATCAAATGGTTAACAAATTCTGATTCACTCTGGCAAGGTGTATCGAAAATGTTAAATATTTTTAGCAGTCTCCTGATTTCAAACGTGAATTCGAAATGGCATTCTTCATGCGATAGATGAGGAATAGCCGCTAACTGACTCTTTCGACTCGCAAATGCTGAAGGCGCCATATTTCGTACCTCAGTATTTACGGAGCCTTAAATCATCGCACCTATGATTAATGATGCCCGTAAACGAAAGGTTACCAGCGGTAGGTATTTGTTAAGATCGCAGTCGTTTTTTGTTTCCGGCCCGAGTGGGGCCGGTATTCGGGCGCAGGAATCGGTAACCGGGGTCTCGCTATCCACGGGAGTATTGCGTATGAAAGCACGTGAGAGCCTAACCCGCCTGAAGGAATTTCAGGTGCGGGAGAAGCAGCGTCAGTTGAGCCAGCTTCAGATGATGATGTCCGAATTCGAGCGGATGACCAAGGAACTCGAAAGCCAGATCGTCTTCGAGGAGAAGAAGTCGGGGATCGCCGATCCCTCGCATTTTGCCTATCCGACCTTTGCCAAAGCTGCGCGCCAGCGCGCCGATAACCTCCAGGTGTCGATCCGCGAATTGAAGGTGCAACAGGATGCGGCCGAACTGGCGCTTGCCGGAGTTCAGGCCGAATATGCGAAGGCCGCGGCTCTGGAAGAGCGGGATACGTCCACCCGGCTTCGCGCCTGAGAAGACGCCGTTGGCTCGGTCTTTGACGGGGCCTCGATCGCAACTGCGGCGAGGTCCTTCGTCTTAAATAGTAACGAACCGCCCGCTTCCCTTTCGGGAGGCGGGCGGTCGCGCATCCGAAGTATGGCGGCGATCAGGCCTGGATAACGTCCTGCCATTCCGGATGACGCATCACCTGGGCGCGCATGAAGGGGCAGAGCGGAATGATCTTCCAACTGCCCTTGCGCGCTTCCTCGACCGCGTGCCTCGCGAGCGCCTGGCCCACACCCTTGCCGCGCAATTCGTCAGGCACGAAGGTGTGGTCGATGATCACGAGCTGCGGCGACGACCGCGAATAGGTCATTTCGCCGGTGTGACCGTCGACGCTCGTCGCGTAGCGGCCCTTGGCGCCGGTTTTCTCCTCAATGATGTCCATCGGTTCGCCTTCGTCTTCCTCCGCACTCCGGGGCCGATGCTACGCGATAATCCCGTGAAGCAAAGCTGATTTCGGCTGAAGCGCCTCTCCGAAACGGAACTGGCGGCTGCGGGAAGGTCCCGAGCCGCCGGTTCGACGTATGGCCCTGTCAAGGGGTGGATCAGTGGCGATATTGCTGGATACGGGTGGTGCGCAGGCCGGCGAGACCGTGGTCGTTGATGGAGGACTGCCAGGACAGGAATTCTTCGACGGTGAGGGTGTAACGCTCGCAGGCCTCTTCAAGGCTCAAGAGGCCGCCACGCACGGCAGCGACGACCTCGGCCTTCCGGCGGATCACCCAGCGCCGGGTGTTGGCCGGCGGCAGATCCGCAATCGTCAGAGGGCTGCCATCGGGGCCGATGACATATTTTACGCGTGGACGCATCATTTCGGTCATGGGACTCTCTACACAAACTCAAGACCATATGGAGGCGACCTTAGCTTGCCACATTTAACATTTGCCTAAGCGGCCGGTAACGATTTGCTCATAATTTGAGCGATCTTGGAGCGCCGAAAATGCCGGTCAAGGGCAGGCCTGGATGCGGCTTTGATCGGCATCCGCGCGGCCGGCCCGCCTGCGCTCTTGCCCCGCGAAGCACAAGTTTCTATATGTCGCCGCATAGAAAGCCGAAGGAAGGCCGCCAGCGCAGCTGTGATCAGCGCCCGCGGCGTCAAGGTAAAACAGGACGCCGGCAAAGATAGCCGCGTCCGGATGCCGGATTGGATCCCGTGAACAGTCTCGATTTTGACCGCAAGCCCGAAGATACGCGTGTCGTCGTCGCCATGTCCGGCGGTGTCGACTCCTCCGTGGTCGCGGGGCTGCTCAAACGCGAAGGCTATGATGTTCTCGGCATCACTCTGCAGCTCTACGACCATGGTGCGGCGGTGCACCGAGCCGGCTCCTGCTGCGCCGGCCAGGACATTGACGACGCCAGACGCGTCTGCGAGACTCTGGGCATTCCGCATTATGTGCTCGACTACGAGGCGCGCTTCCGCGAGACGGTGATCAATCCCTTCGCCGAGAGCTACATTGCCGGCGAAACGCCGATTCCATGCGTTGCCTGCAACCAGACCGTCAAGTTCGCCGACCTGCTGGCGACCGCGAAGGAGCTCGGCGCCGACGCGCTGGCGACCGGCCACTACATCCGCTCGCGGCCGAGCCCGAAGCCGCGCTATGTTGGCCAGCGCGCCCTCTACCGGCCGACTGACGCCGAGCGCGACCAGAGCTATTTCCTCTTCGCGACCACCCAGGAGCAGATCGACTACCTGCGCTTTCCGCTCGGCAGCCTCTCCAAGCCGGAGACGCGCGCGCTCGCCGAGGAGATGGGTCTTGTCGTTGCCAAGAAGGCCGATAGCCAGGATATTTGTTTCGTGCCGCAGGGCAAGTACAGCGACATCGTCTCGAAGCTGAAGCCGAATGCGGCGCTCGCCGGCGAGATCGTCCATCTCGACGGCCGTGTGCTCGGCACGCATGAGGGCATCCTGCACTACACAATCGGCCAGCGGCGCGGCATCGGGGTTGCGACGGGCGAGCCGCTCTATGTCGTCTATCTCGACGCCCGCTCGCGCCGCGTCATCGTTGGGCCGAGGGAGGCGCTGGAGACCCGCCGCGTCTATCTGCGCGACGTCAACTGGCTGGGCGACGAGGAAATCGACGAGGCAGCCGCCCGCGACTTCGAATGCTTCGCCAAGGTCCGCTCCACCCGCCAGCCGGCACCGGCGGTAATGAGGCGTGACACCGACGGCATCTATGTCGAGCTCCTCGACGGCGAGGCGGGCGTGGCGCCCGGCCAGGCCTGCGCACTCTATTCCGGCACCGGCGAGAACGCCCGCGTCTATGGCGGCGGATTCATCCGCAAATCGGAACGCGAACCCGCGGCGGAGGCAGCACTTCAGGCCCTTCTGCAGGCGCCTGCGGCCGCTTAAACGAGCTCGATCCGGCGTGTCAGGAAAAGTTCACACTTTCCCGAAGACATTGCTTGACACTAGCCGGAACAGCACCTTATAAGCCGCCCGTCCAGCCGAGACGGGCTTCGCCAAGAAGCTGCCACGGCATCCGGCGGCGGAGTAGCTCAGTAGGTTAGAGCAGAGGAATCATAATCCTTGTGTCGGGGGTTCGAATCCCTCCTCCGCTACCATTCAGTTCTTTGTGCATACCGGAGACATAGGTAACAGATCGTACCTAAGACATAGGTGACAATCTCGTGCCGAACGGATTGTCGATGGTTTGCAAAGTTCTCTGCTCCAGATCGATATATCCGAGATCATAGTGCATGAAGCTGACGAGCCAAATGCCGTCGTCGACTTCCTTGATTCCGAGTTTCTGTCCTACCAGTACGGTCGAGATGTTGATCTTCTTGCGATAGATGCAGATACGGCGCAATTGGTGACGAGCACGTCTCTGTCGTGGAAAGGGTAGCTGATTTCCGGCAAGCCCTGGCAGGGTCTTGAGGACGAGACATAGAGACTAGCCGGCACCTTCATTTCCAGCGCCTCGTGCGGCCGCTCGGTATTGGATTCACTGATAAAAGCGTCGAAGCGTGCCTGTTGCTGGAGGATGTTTCTGCCAGGTGGTCGGGTCGCCTCTTTCTTGAGCGTCAGGTGCATGCGCTCATGCTGGCCGTTCTGTTGGGGACGGCCCGGCCTGATGCGCTCAAGCGTGATGCCGAGCCGCAGCCACCAAACGGAGAGCTTGGAGAGATTGTAGAGCCCGTTGGGACTGGCGAATGGCAAGCCATTGTCGCTTCTGATCGCGGCAGGCAGGCCACATTCGGCAAACAGCCGCCGGAAGGCGTCAAAGAGGGCCGGTTGGCGGGTCGACTCGAAGGCTTCGCAGCACAGAAGATAACGTGACGCCTGGTCGGTGACCGTCAGCGGGTAACAGTATCGGCCATTGCCAAGCTTGAACTCGCCCTTGACGTCGGCACACCACAGGTCGTTCGGCATGAGCGCCTGCGACAGGGGTGTTCCCTCGGCCCGAAAGCGTTGTCTTTTGCGGGCATGAGCGACCAGTCCATGCCGGTCGAGAACGGCATGCACCGTGCTCTTGGACGGCACGCGCACATCGCCGGCCAGACGCTTCACCAGCAGCTCCCTGATCTTCCTGGCGCCCCAATGCGGCTTCTCCTTCTTGAGGCGCACGATCATCGCCTCGACCGGCTCGGGCAACTGATTGGCATGGCGCACCGGCCGCCGAGACCGATCCGTCAGCGCTTCCAGGCCGTCTTCCTTATAGCGGTTGAAGATCTTGTGGCCGGTCTTGCGCGAGATGCCGAACTCCCGGCACACATCGCTCATGCCTTCGCCCTCCGGCAGCCGGGCGACAAATCGCAGACGTTCCTCCATTACCGAAGTCTCTTTCCACGGCATCAACACCTCCGCCCAAAAAGCGAAAAGTGTTACCCATGTCTCCGGTACAAAACGTCACCTATCTCTCAGGTCGGGCAAAAGCCGCCAACTGGCTGGCACACGAACTTGCCGAACTGGGAGTGGCCTTCGTCGAGATCGGCGACGGCGTGGCGCCGCGGCAGGCCCCCTATGCGTTTTACGAGGGGAGAGTTGCAGGCACGAATCTGTAACGGTGTCGCTAAGACCGCCTCAAGCGAATGTTGACCGCCAGTGAGCGGGAGCTGGCGGCAGCTACAGGGTTCGGCCGCGGATGGTGCAATGAATGGCGGAGATGCCCGTGAAACTCAGCCCGCAAACCCGCCCTCGTCCAGAAACCGCTGCTCCTCCTCCGACGATGCCCGCCCGAGAATCTGGTTCCGGTGCGGGAAGCGGCCGAAGCGGCGGATGATGTCACGATGGCCCTTGGCGTGCGAAAGGCTCGGCTCGCCGAGGCGACGGGCAAGCGCGACCGATCGCTCCTGGTGGGCGAGGTTTTCCGAATGGGCGAAGGGAAGATAGAAAAAGAGCCGCAGGTCGGCCGGTCCTTTGAGATCGTAAGCCGCGTCGACGGCGGCGCGCGCGACGCCGAGCGCCAGAGCGTCGGTGGCGTACATGCGCGGCGTGCCGCGAAAGGCGTTGCGCGGGAATTGATCGAGGAGAAGGAGGAGCGCCAGCGTCTTCTCCGGCGAAGCGGTCCAGTGCAAGAGTTCGCCGCACGCCGCCGCCTCGTGGGACCCGAGGAAGCCCTCGCGAAAGACCCGATCGAATTTGGGCTCCTTGGCAAACCAGCGCGCAGGCCCTGCCTTGCGCCAGAAGCCAATGATGGCCGCCGCCTCGTGCTCACCGGCAAGCGCCTCGCGCAGCCGCGTGTTGAAGGCCGGATCGGCAGGCGCCGGCGCGTGGCCTTGCCTCTCTGCAGGCTGCAAGCTGCGCAGCGCCAGGGCTTCGATGTAGCCGATGAAGTCGCTCATTTGATCCTCCGTTGGGAGACCGCACGGCCTCGCCACCCGGAAGACCTACGCCTTTGCTCATGCTGAATGAAGTGATATGATTTCACTATTATGCTGAATGAAATCGATCTATCCCGCACCGATCTCAACCTGCTGGTGCTCTTTGAAACGGTGATTGACGAGGGGAACGTCGGCCGCGCTGCGGAAAGGATGAACCTCTCAGCGTCCGCCGTCAGCCACGGTCTGGGCCGCCTTCGGAGGCTGCTCAATGATCCGCTGTTCCTGAAGACGCCGAAGGGCGTGGTGCCGACCGAGCGCGCCAGGGAGCTGGCGGCGCCGATCGGCGAAATTCTCGCGCGGGTGCGAAGCGTGATCTCCACCGCCGAGCCCTTCGATCCGGCGCGCACCCGCCGTCGCTTCACCATCGGCACTGCCGATGGCTTCTCGGTCTTCCTGCCGCCGCTGCTTGACGAGATCGCCCGCACTGCGCCGGGTATCGATCTCGTCGTCCGGCACATGCAGATGGAGACGGCACTTTCCGATCTCGACGGGCGGCTGATCGATGTGGCGATCGCGCCCTTCTACGAGCTGCCGGCGCGCTTCGCGGCGCAAGCGCTTTACGACGAGGAGTTCGTGGTCGCCGCGCGGAGCCGCCATCCCTTCCTGAAAGAACCGACGATCGAGAACTACTGCCGCATGCAGCACCTGCTCGTCGCGCCTAGGGGCGACCCCGCGGGCATCGTCGACGAGCTGCTCGAAAGCCATGGTCTTTCCCGCCGTGTGAGCTTGGCTGTACCGAATTTCATGCTGGCGCTCGATCTCCTCACCAAGACGCAGCTCATCTGTGTCTTGCCGAAACGCTTCGTCGAGATGCACGCGGAGCGCTTCGCAGTTGCCACCGCAAAGCTGCCGTTGATACTTGGCGCGCCCGCCGTCCAGGCGGTTGTGCCGAAGGCGGCGCTGATGGACACAGGCCTCGTCTGGCTTCTCCATGCGCTTGGGCGGACCGACTAGATGCAGAGCAAAATTCCCAGATCGCCAATTTTTACCGGAGCCTACAGCAGTCCTCGACGAACACGCAGCGATCAGGAGCCAGTCCTGGGTTGCTCGCGGCATTGAGCACCAGATCAGGCGCCGGTTTACCGCGCGGGACGTCGTCGGCCCTGAAGGCCAGAGCGACAAGACGCCCCATCGACCGGAACGGCATCCTGAGCGTGCCGCATGCGGCAGGGCCGCAGTTCGCTGGAAATTGACACGAGGAAAGCGGGCAATCGTTTAGCCGAAGATGAGATAAGAGGGCCAGCTCGTAGATACGGCCCAGAAAGGAAGAACCCCAGCAGCGCCAGCGCATGCCCGCTGATCGAAGCTTCGTTCAAGGTGTGTGCAGAGCCAACGGGCTGCTGCTTCGGCGAGTAACGGAGTGCCGCTCGACGTTTTCACTTACGAAGCTATCTACCTCCTGATCAGCGGGACGCCTTTTGTCCCGTACTTGCCGCTCTCCTACGTGGCCATCTGATCGGAGGGAGGACCGATATGCTGTTCTGTCCTACGAGAGCCCTTGCCGCGGCGACCATGCTCCTTGGGTCGCCGGCGTTCGCCGACGATACCGTGCGGATGTCTGGTTGGGGCGGGTCCGAGGTGGCCATTGTCAATGGGTTATTGACCAACGTACTTGCCGACGATCTCGCGAAGGAGGGCATCACGGTCAAGTACGAGCCCGTTGATGGCGACTTTTCGCAATTCATTATCAACGGCCTGTCGGCGGGCACCGCTCCAGACCTTTTTTACGTCGATATCTTCTGGGCGCGCTCCATATTCGGAGCCGATCAAGCAGCACCGGTAACGCAGGACGTTTCCGGTTTTGCAGCCAATCTCCTCGAGGCCTTCACCTATGATGGGAAGCTCTACGCAGTCCCGAAGGACTTCAACACGCTGGCGGTACATTTCAACAAGGATATCTTCGATGATGCGGGGGTGGCCTATCCGAGCGACGACGATACGTGGACGACGCTGCAGGAGAAACTCGTGGCAGTGCACAAGGCTCTTCCGGAGGTCGATGGCCTCTGCATCGTTCCGGAATATGCCCGGTTCGGCGCCTTTGCACTGGCGACAGGCTGGTCCCCTTTCGATAGTCAGGGAAGGACCGTGCTCGATGAGCGGTTTCGTCGGGCTTTCGATTTCTATACCGGCCTCGTGGAATCCGGGGCCGCCGTCATGGCCGCCGACGCGGGTCAAAGCTGGAGTGGCGGTTGCCTAGCGTCCGAGCGGGCTGCCATAGCGCTCGAGGGCGCCTGGATCATCAGCGCCCTGCGCGATAGTGCTCCAAACATGAATCTTGGCACTGTCCGGATGCCGAAAGACCCTGAAAGCGGCAAACGAGGCAATATCGTCTTTACCGTCGGTTGGACCGTCAACGCCGCCTCGAAGGTCAGTAGGGCTGCTGCTAAAGTCGCCGAGCTCCTGACAACAGAGGAGGCCCAGCAGTGGGTCTTGGAGCAGGGGCTCGCCCTCCCGAGCCGGACCGGTCTGGCTGACAACCCTTGGCTGCGGGGCGGCCAGCCGGAACAGATGACAAGCCGAGTGGTTCTTGAGGGCCTCTCGGACGACCACGTCATGCCGTATTTCTTCGGAGACGTCGGAGGGAGTTGGATGCAGCCGATCAATGCTGCGCTCAATTCTGTCATCCTGGGGGAGGCGGATGCCGACACAGCTTTGGCATCGGCACAAAGCGCCTTTGATCGGATGCTCGCCAAGTAAAGCAGGGCACCCGCGGGAGGACATGCATGTCGCGAGGTAGTTCAGAAGAGAGGAGCGGCTGGCTTTTCATATTGCCCTTTGCAATCTCGATGACGCTGTTTTTCGTCTATGCGATCGTCCGGACAGCTTATTACAGCTTTACCGATTTCGACTTGTTCAAGGCTCCGAGCTTGGTTGGACTGTCCAATTACGCTGCACTCGTCTCCGACGAACTTTTCCTCATCGCCCTGCGCAACACGATCGGCTTCTCGCTCATCGTCACGACGGTCCAGACCGTGCTTGCGCTTGCCCTGGCGGTTCTCGTGAACCACGCCGTCCGGGCGAGGGGACTTATTCGGACGGTGTTTTACCTGCCATCCATCATGTCCAGTGCGGCCATGACGCTTATCTTTCTCTGGCTCTTCCAGAGAGATGGCTTCATGACCGCGATCATCAACGTCGTGCTTGCTTATCGCCCGCACATCCTTTTGTTCTTCGTGGGCTTCGCTGCGCTCCAGGGCGCACTCGTTCTCAACGCGCGGCGCAGCTATGAAGGTGTTTCGATCTTCGATCCCTTCTTCCTGCTCGCCGCCGCCGCCGGCGCGTTGGCGCTTGTCGTTGCTTGCGCCCTTGTGGGATTGCTGCCTGTTTTCGCTAACGATCTGCTGATTTCCTGGCTGAACACCCAGCAGCAATTCCTCTTCATGCCGGTCACGCTGTGGTCCGTAGCGCTGATGAATGTCTTTACCACGGTCCCGACGCTGATGCTGTTGTTCCTGGCGGGGCTACAGTCGATCCCGAGTGACCTGTACGACGCAGCCGAGATCGACGGGGCCAACGCTGTTCAGCGATTTCGCCACATAACCGTGCCGGCGCTCAGGCCGGTGACCTTTGCCGTCGTTACGATGGGCATCATCGGTACCCTACAGATGTTCGATCAGGTCGCGATTCTAGGAGATGCGGCGCCCCTCGCAAGCCGCGTGACGCTTGCCTACTACGTTTATGAGAACGCCTTTCCGGCAGGCGCCTCTTCGAGAATCGGCATGGCTAGTGCTGCGGCGCTCGTCCTTGGGATTCTCACAATCGCGGTCGTCTATGTTCAAAAGTCGGTCGGCGTGAAGGAAAGCGCCGAGTGATGGCGAGGAGGACCGCCGCGGCTGCCTCACCGTCGCGCCGCCGTCTGCCGGCCAGCGCGCTTCGCCGGCGGCAGCTTGCGGCAAGCGCCTGGTTGTATCTGATCTTTCTCGGCGTGGCGACCATCATGGCAGGGACATTCGTTCTAGCCTTTATGGCGAGCCTGAAGGTCGATCCATTAGAGAAACCGTTCCGCATCTATTTCGATCAGCTCAACCCGGCCGCATGGATCGCCGCCGCCCGTCTGGGGCAGGAGGGCGGGGGTGACGCTCTGTGGGGAGGGTTTTCTCCTGGCGCCAAAGTTGACTTCAGTGTGACGTACGCAGCGCCCGCCGACACTCCGATCGTTGAACCGAAGGCCGAGGTCCCTCGTCGCCGCCCGGGCTCGGGCATCGCCGCTGCGCTCATGCGCGATTATGCGGCGGACTATGCGTCAATTGCGCTGAAAAGTTCCAGTGCGGCAACGATGCAGGTGCGTAACGAGAGGGGAGTACGGGAAGAGTGGCAGACGCGGACATTCGCCTATGAGATCACCTACAGTACCGACCGCCCAAACGGACCCCGGATCGAACGCACGCCCTTCAATCTGACCGCTCCGCCCTCTCAAACACTTATCGACAGTCCGATTTCGCCATCGCGATCCGAACGTCGCGGACGTCTGCTGAGTTGGGACAACATCACACCAGGCGCTCTCGGGTTGATCTTCAACAACTACCGGCGGGTGATAAACGAGACGGCTGACCTGCAGACCGGGAAGAGTCTGTTCGGGAGCTGGCTGGTAAATAGTTTTGTCATCGCCATCGGGCGCCTGGTCCTGACGCTCGTCGTCGCCAGCCTTGCCGGATATGCGCTTGCACGGCTCAAGTTCAGGGGCAGCCGTTTGCTATTCGCTGCATTGCTCTTCTCGATGACGATTCCGGCACAAGTGACCTTCGTCTCGAACTATCTGATCTTCAGGGATCTGTCGCTTCTAAACACCCCGTGGAGCGTGATCGTCGTTTTCGTCGCCTCAGCCAATGTCCTGTTGATGAAGCAGTTTTTCGAGGGGTTTCCAAGAGAGATAGAGGAAGCTGCAATAGTCGACGGCGCCAACCGTTTTCAAGTGTTCTGCAAGATCGTTCTGCCAAACGCCAAGCCGGCTTTGTTGGTCAACGCGATTCTCGCCTTCCAAGGCGCCTGGAACGACTTCTTCTGGCCCCTCGTTCTTATCACCAGCCCACCGGAAGCGCTGACGGTCCAGGTCGGCCTTCTCAGTCTGCGCCGTTCGTTCGGAGGCGCGCAGGGCGATTGGGGAGTCGTTCTGGCGGGCGCGTTCATCTCGATCGTGCCGGTCATTATCCTTTTCGTGCTCTTCCAGCGGCACATCGTCTCCACTCAGGCCGCCAAGGGCATCACATAGCACTAGCACCCAGAGCGGTCTTCTGTTGGTGTTCTCGTCTGTGCTGCGAGAGTCGCATAATCCACTGGAACCTGCGCCACTGCCATGCCGCGGGTTCGGTATTGCGACGTGTGACTCGTGGTTTGAAGGGGAGCGGCCGGTCTTTTTCTATCGCGACCAGCCAGGTCACGTCGACGTGTGGCGCTTGCTTCATGCCAAGCGGACATTCGCAGTGGATGCAGGAGCCGAACAGTCACTGACCGATCGGACATTCCCGCCGTTTGAATCGATTGGTAGCCGGCGGTTCGCATCCGCTCAAGAGCATCGTTCCAATGCCGCGGCGAAGTGGCCGATTGTCGCAGGATGCGTTGGCGGCTGCCTGCCAGCCAGCCGTGTAACCGCGTCGGCGGCGATAAATGCGGTGTCCATGCGGGCGGAACGATGTAGTTTATGGAACGATTCTTCGCTTAAACCTGCAGGCATATGGAAACGTCGCTTTATCTGCCTGTCAAAGGCTTTCTCGAAAAGGCAGGTTATGTCGTCAAAGGCGAAGTTGGCGGCTGCGATCTCGTCGGTTTGAGCGATGGCGATCCGTCTGTGGTCGTGATCTGCGAGTTAAAACTGACCTTCAATCTGGAGCTCATCCTGCAGGCCGTCGATCGCGCGGCTGTCGCGGACGAGGTCTGGATCGCGGCGCGAGTCTCGGCCAAGGGCAATAGTCGCGAGGCCGACAAACGCTACCGCGACCTCTGCCGCAGGCTCGGGATCGGCATGCTCGGCATTTCCGATGCCGGCGACGTCAGCGTTATCGTCGGCTCCGTATCGCCGATGCCGCGAACCAATCCGAAACGGCGTTCGAAGCTCATGCGCGAACACCAGAGGCGACGCGGCGATCCGGCAGTAGGCGGAAGCACGCGCGCTCCTGTCATGACCGCGTACCGACAGCAGGCGCTCGGCTGTGCTTCAGCGCTGGCATCAGGACCGCTGCGCGTGGGCGAAATCAGATCCGGCATACCGGATGCCGGGAAAATTTTGCTTGCGAATGTCTATGGCTGGTTTGAACGGCTTGACAGAGGCGTCTACGGCTTGACCGATGCCGGACGAGAAGCACTGCAGCGATGGCCGCAGCAGGACATGCCGGCAATAATGGCCGTCCCCACCTGATTTATCGTTCCACAATAGGGCTTTACGCCGCTCAATCGAAAACATGGCCTGTAGTTCGAGTCCGCTCAGGGCAAGCAGTCGAAACTCGTCTGTTTCATGGGTCTTCGTGACCGGAGCGACTGATCCTGATGCGGCGAGATGTCCGTTCCGGCTGGGGCGGTATCGGGGGCGGCCAGCATGTTGCGCCAGCGTGGTCGGCGGTCATCACGCAGCCGGGCCACTGCTCGTGGCCGGCAACCGGACGCTCAGGGCTCACTGTATCCACTCGCAAAAAGACGCAGTGCGTAAGCCTTGGGATCACTCCGAAAGATCAGTGCGCCCTTCCGCTCGGATTCCTGTGGAATATAGTCGAGCGTAGCACTGCTCTCTTCGACGACCTCATCGCCATTGCGGAGTTCACCCTTGATCTCGACCGATGCAACAGACTTTTCCGCACGATTCTCGGCGGCGAACTGAACCACGTAGCCGCCGTCGGTGGCCGTGACCTCAACCGGCAGCACGATGATCTGGGCAGTTCCGTTGCGCCCGCTAAAGCCGTCAAGGATGAGGTAGGCAAGTACCGTAAGAAGGGCGAGGCAGCTTATTCCTGCCACCACCCACTCCGTGATGGAGGTTCCCGGTTTTCGTGTGATTCCCTCGTCGTCGGACTGCTGCTTCTGTTGCTTGTGGTCCTTTGCGGCGTTCTTTGTCACAGGATGAGCCTCGCCACCGCCGCCCCCAACGCGCCTGGAAAGGAGAGAACCACGACTGCACTGAGCGTCTCAGAGAGGCCGGCACCATCGGTTCTGCCGAAAGTCCAAAGGATATAGAGGTTCACCAGCATCACCAAGACGTAGCCGACGATCGCATACCGAAAGAAGATGCTAAAGAACCCGGCGCCTGGCTCGGGATTGTGCGTGCCGCGGAATTCGAGTTCATATACGAAAGCGTGCATGAGGCCGACGGTTCCTACTACCAGGGCGATTTCCTGCCAGGGATTCATCTTATAGGCGATCAGGACGACCTCTTCCGTTGGTGCGATGTTCACGGACAGAAACAGCGCTCCGACTACCATCAGGAACAATTCGCCGGTGTAACCGGGCTCCGGAATTTCGTCGTCCTCCAATGGACTTGGGCCCAATTGGGCCCGCGCCAACGATGCTCCCAGACTGCCCGGCACAACCTGGACGGCGATCTTCCCAACCACCTCCCGCAAAGGCATATCCCCGTTCACGATTCCGAATATCAGTAGAACTGCAGCCGCCGCGACAGCGGCAACCAAGAGGGCTACGAATGCATCCGCGATTCGGTCGCGAAGCACCATTGTCTGGCGAAACCCTCCATATTTGTGCAGCAACACCAGCATCGGCACGGTGACTGCCAGTAACAGGGCGAGCCGCAATGGGTGAAGGTGAAAGCCCAGCGCCCAAGCTTCCATCGTCATCAGCACAGGTACGGCGAAAATCAGTGCTCCGGCGAAGGCGCGGCCAAGACCGATCCAGAACTCACGCGGCGTTGGGCCGACGATCACTCCAATTGGCGCCACGTCGCTCCCCTTTGACGATGTTACCTACCCTCCACGGGCATGGGCATTTATGACCAAGTGGGGAGGAATGTTCGCTGCGCGATCTTGTTCCGGAGCATTGCATGTTTCTCGTGGTCATCTCTTTGCCCGGCCTCAAGCCGGTTGTCGCTGCGGGCTGGCTCATGTGAACGTTTCGGCTTGTGCTGTCTCAGGCTCCATTTCAAGTTTATTGGTTCAGTCCTCAAAGCGCCGGTGGCACCTGCATGGGCGGCGCCTGTATTTCAGTGAACAGTTGGGAAGGACCGGTGGTGAGCAGCGGCCAGCGTCTTGGCAAGATCGGTCGATCGACCGCTGGACGGTCGAGAGCGGGCAGACGCCGCAGGCCGTTGCCGAAGGCGCTGGCGTCTGCCCGCGGACGGCGCCCTCACTCATGCCACATCCGGCAGGCGGTCAATCAGCTTGTCGAGAGTGATCGGATAATCGCGCACCCTCACGCCGGTGGCATTGTAGATGGCATTCGCAACAGCCGCCGCGACGCCGCACAGGCCGAGTTCGGCGATGCCCTTGGCTTTCATCGGCGACGACATCGGATCGGTCTCGTCAAGGAAGATGACCTCCTGGTGCGGGATGTCGGCGTGGACCGGCACTTCGTAGGCGGCCAGATCATGGTTGACGAAGAAGCCGCGTTCCTTGTCGACGACGAGCTCCTCCGACAGGGCGCCGCCGACGCCCATCGTCATCGCGCCGATCACCTGGCTGCGTGCGGTTATCGGATTGAGGATGCGGCCAGCGGCGCAGACGGCCAGCATCCGCCGGATCCGCGTCTCGCCGGTCGCTACGTCGACGCCGACTTCGACGAAATGCGCGCCGAAGGTGGACTGCTGATGGGTTTCGGTGAGCTTTCCGAACTCGATGCGGTCCTCGGCCACGAGCCCTTCAGCGCCGGAGGCCTCCATAAGCGGCATGCGGCGGTCGCCGGACCGGACCTCGCCACCGGCGAACACCAGGTCGTCGGAGCTGTTGAATCCGAGCTTCTGCGCCACGGCCTCACGCAGCTTGGCGCAGGCGGCGTATACGCCAGCGGTGGAGCAGTTTCCTCCGAACTGGCCGCCCGAGCCTGAGGAAACCGGAAAGCGCGAGTCCCCCAGGCTGACCGCAACTTTTTCGACCGGAACACCAAGCATCTCCGCCGCGGTTTGGGCGATGATCGTGTAACTGCCCGTGCCGATGTCGGTCATGTCGGTCTCAACGGTGACGATGCCCTCGCGGTCGAGGCGCACGCGCGCCCCCGAGGGGAGCACAAGGTTGTTGCGGAATGCCGAGGCAACGCCCGTGCCGACGAGCCAGTTTCCCTCGCGGCGGCTTCTCGGCCGCTTGTTACGGTCCTGCCAGCCGAAGCGTTCGGCGCCGGTGCGCAGACAGCCGACGAGATCGCGGTGCGAGAACGGCCGTTCCGGCTTCTCGGGGTCGACCTGCGTGTCGTTGATGATCCGGAATTCGACCGGGTCGAGACCGAGCCTCTCGGCCATTTCGTCGATCGCAATCTCCAGCGCCATCATGCCCGGCGCCTCGCCCGGAGCCCGCATCGCGTTTCCCTCGGGAAGATCGAGTGTGGCAAGCCGCATGGCGGTCATCCGGTTCTCGCCGGCATAAAGCAGGCGCGTCTGCTGAACCGCGACCTCGACGCCGCCGCCCGGCAGATCCCCGGACCAGCTCTCATGCGCGATCGCGGTGATCTTGCCGTCGCGCCCCGCGCCGATGCGGATCCGCTGGATCGTTGCCGGGCGGTGCGTGGTGTTGTTCATCAGGAACGGACGAGGGAGGGCAACTTTTACGGGACGCTTCGCTTCGCGCGCGGCAAGCGCCGCCAGCACCGCGTCTGCGCGGAGGAACAGCTTGACCCCGAACCCGCCGCCAATGAAAGGCGACATGATGTGGACCTTCTCCTTGTCGATCCCGATGGTCGTCGCGAGGTCGGTCCTCCACCAGTCGATCATCTGGCTCGATGTCCAGACCGTCAGTTCGTCGCCATTCCAGGCGGCGATCGAGGCGTGAGGTTCCATCATCGCATGCGATTGGTCCGGCGTGGTGTAGGTCTGGTCGAACTTGACGGGTGCCGACTCGAAGGCGGCATCGAAGTCGCCCGCAGCTGAATCCGGTTCGCCATCCTTGGGCTTGACGGCATTGTCCTTGGCCGCCGCCAGATCGAAGGCGCCCGCCTCCTCGACATAATCGACCTTGACGAGTTGAGCCGCGGCGCGGGCCTGTTCGAATGTTTCGGCGACCACGACGGCAATTGCCTGGTGGTAGTGCTGGATCGCCGTGCCGCCGAAGAGCTTGGCGGTATTGTATTTGCCCTTCTTGAGATCCCCCACGCGGTCGGAGGTGACGACGGCGATCACGCCGGGAGCGTCCAGTGCAGCGGTGACGTGCATGGACCGGATCCGGCCCTTGGCGATCGCCGAGCCGACGACATATCCGTAGGCGTAGGGCGTATTGGGATCATGCCATTCATAGGCATAGACAGCCTTGCCAGTCGTCTTCAGCGGACCGTCGATGCGGTGGATCGGCTGGCCGACGACCTTGAGCTGGTCGATCGGGTTCGTCGTTGCTGGCGTGTCGAATTTCATTGTCTTACCCCCTTGCCTCGGCGAGTACCGCACTCAGCGTGCGTTCGACGAGCGTGAGCTTGAAGGCGTTCTGTTCCGTCGGACGGGCGTTGGCGAGAAGCTTGGCGGTGACCGCCTTCGCTCCGTTCGGAAGCTCTCCTTCGGCAGTTTCGTCGCGCCAGGGCTTGGGCGCGATGCCGCCGACCGCGACGCGGCCGGTCCCGTCCGGTTGCACGATGGCGCCGATGGAGACGAGCGCGAAGGCGTAGGAAGCGCGGTCGCGAACTTTGCGGTAGATCTGCTCGCCGCCCACGGGCTTTGGCAGGACGACAGCCGTGATCAGTTCCCCCCGGTCGAGGATATGCTCGATATGCGGTGTGTCTCCGGGAAGGCGATGGAGATCTGCAAGCGGGATGCTGCGCGTCGTCCCGTCGGGACGGGCGGTCTCCACGAGGGCGTCGAGTGCGCGCATGGCGACGGCCATGTCGCTTGGGTGACTGGCGATGCAGGCATCGCTGACGCCAACGACCGCAAGCTGGCGGCTGAAGCCGGCAAGCGCCGCGCAGCCGCCGCCGGGCTGCCGTTTGTTGCAGGGCTGGTTGGTATCGTAGAAGTACGGACAGCGGGTACGCTGAAGCAGGTTGCCCGCCGTCGTCGCCCGGTTGCGCAACTGGCCCGACGCCCCGGCGAGGAGAGCCCGTGACAGAAGCCCGTAGTCTTTGCGAATACGTTCGTCGGCCGCAAGATCCGTGTTGCGGACGAGGGCGCCAATGCGCAGGCCGCCATCCGGCGTCGGCTCGATCCTGTCCAATCCGAGCCCGTTGACGTCAATCAGATGGGTCGGCGTCTCGATTTCGAGCTTCATCAGGTCCAGGAGATTGGTGCCGCCGGCGATGAACTTCGCGCTGTCCTTGCTGGCCGCCACCTTTGCCGCCGTCTCGATCGACGAGGCGCGCTCGTAGCTGAAAGCCCTCATGCCTTCCTCCCCGCAACTTCGGTGATGGCTTCAACGATGTTCGAATAGGCGCCGCAACGACAGATATTGCCGCTCATCCGTTCGCGGATTTCGGCGGGCGTGATCTCGGCCGGCGCCGTCAGGTCGCTCGTTGCATGGCTCGGAATATTGGCCTTGATCTCCTCGAGCATGGCGATGGAGGAACAGATCTGGCCCGGCGTACAGTAGCCGCACTGAAAACCGTCATGCTTGACGAAGGCGGCCTGCATCGGATGGAGGTTGTCGGGCTGCCCGAGTCCTTCGATGGTGGTGATGGTATCGCCCTCATGCATGGCCGCGAGGGTCAGGCATGAATTGACTCGGCGTCCGTCGATGAGAACGGTGCAGGCGCCGCATTGGCCGTGGTCGCACCCCTTCTTCGTGCCCGTCAGATGCAGATGTTCGCGCAACGCGTCGAGAAGCGTCGTCCGGTTGTCGAGCTCAAACTCGCGCCGCTCGCCATTTACCGTGAAAGAGACTCTCGTGCTCTGTGATGCGGCGGGGGGATTCGTCTGCGCGTGGCTGAGCGAGGGTGCGCTCGCCACTGTGACGGTAGCGGCCGAGGCGACGAGCAGGTCGCGCCGCGAGATTTCGAGTGCGCCAGGACTTTGCATATCCAGCTCCATGTCTTGATGATGAAAGGTCTAGGACGGCGCGGCTGTCCAACAATCCGCGAACGCCAAACTGCGGAGCGGCGGGAACGTTCCACCATGCGTTGGGTTCAGCTAGGGCGCCGGATAGAGGTGAACAGTGGGCGCTGATCGATAAGCCTTATCTATGGAGCCGAACATCCAACAGTGCGCCCGGAGGCGCTTTCGAACCTCAGACGCCTCCGACGGCGTCTCGAATACGGTCTCTGGTAAACGGCAGATCATAAAAACGCTTGCCGGTGGCATTTCTGATCGCGTTGGCCACGGCCGCGGCTGCAGGCCCCTGGGCTGCCTCTCCCGTGCCGAGGAACGGTTCTCCGGGCCGCTCGACGATATGCACCTCGATACTGTCCGGCACACTTGCGAAACGCAGGATCGGATAGCTCGACCAATCGGTGCTGGTGATCCTTGTCCTGTCAAAGGTCACGGCCTCGTAGAGCGTCCAGCTAATCGATTGCAGGATGCCGCCTTCCGTCTGATTGCGAATTCCTTCCGGGTTGACGACCTCGCCGCCATCGATGGCGGAAACGGCGCGCACCACGCGAACACGGCCAGTTTCCGGCGCGACTTCCACCTCCATCGCAACCGCCAGGTAGGCGGCAAGATTCTTGTAACGAGCGAAGCCGAAGCCGCGGCCATGATTCCGCGGCATTTGCGCATCGTTCCAGCCGAAGCGCTCGGCAGCCAGCTCAATGACAGCCCTGGCCCTCGGATCCTCCATGTGGCGCAGCCTAAATTCGACCGGATCGGCTTCGGCCATCAGAGCCAGTTCATCGATCGTGCTCTCGATCGCGAAGACGTTGGCGTAGGCCCCGAGCGCGCGCAGCGCTGAGACACGCAGCGGCATGTCGGGCAGGAAATGCCAGAGTACCCGCTTGTTCGGGGTCACGTAGAGCGGATTGGCATTCCGGTCGCCGTTGCCGGACGGGCTGATGCTGAGCCTGGCGGGTTTCGGCTGGAAGGCTTGAGCCTTGTGGCGCCCGGCCAGAAGCGCACCAGCTCCGCCCGGGCGGGTCGAGTGGGTATTGCTCCAAAGATCATAGGCCCAACTGGTGATCTTGCCTTGAGCGTCGAGTGTTGCGCTGACTTTCATGAGCATCGCGGGACCGTATGGCTCCCAGCTATGCTCCTGCTCGCGCATCCACTGAACCCGGACAGGCTTGCCCGGAAGCTTGGTGGCGATCAGCGCGGCGTCCGCAGCCGCGTCGTCGGCACCATTGTGGCCATAGCACCCCGATCCTTCCATGTGGACGACGCGCACCTTGTCCTCCGGCATGGCCAGCATCTCCGCGATCGCGGCGCGATCGGGAAAAACGCCTTGCGTATGCGACCAGACGTCCAACGCCCCGTCTTCCTTCATCAATGCGACGGCGCAGGATGGGCCGATCGATCCATGGATCTGATAAGGGCGCGTGTAGGTCGCCTCGAAAACCTTGCCGCCGGACGAGAGCATGCCCGCCTCAGCCACCGTACCGACTTCGCGCTCCAGCTTTTGCAGCTCCGCCGGCAGATCTACCTGGTCGGGAAGCGTCTCCTGTTCCTGCCATTTCGCGGCCGCAGCCAGAGTCCGCATGGCATTGACCGCCTGAAATTCTTTCTCCGCGACCACGGCGAGGAAGCTGCCGTCGCGCACGACGGAGACGACGCCCGGCATCGCCTCGACGCCGCCACTATCAAATTTCGTAAGCTCGGCCGCCGGGCTCGGCGGGCGCACGACGCGCGCATGCAGCATGCCATCGAGGCGCAGATCATGGACATAGGCCGGCTGGCCCGTCACCTTGGCCGGGATATCGACGCGAGGTAGCGACTTGCCTATGACCCGGAAGGTGCCGGGCTGCTTGAAGGTCGATTGCGGCTGGGCCTCGACGTGCAGTATTTGTCCGGAAACAAGTTCGCCGTAGCTCACGCTTCTTCCGTCCCTCGCCAGGACGGATTTGTTTTCCGCCTTGAGCTCGGTCGCCGCCACGCCAAAGCGTTTGGCGGCTTCCGCCAGGAGAAGTGCCCTTACCTGTGCGGCAGCGTTTCGGATGGCAGTGCCGCTGTTCTGCATCGATTGACTGCCGGCGGTGAAGCCTTCGTTCGGCGTACGCCCGGTATCCGCCGTGACAAGCTGGATTTCCGCGGGATCGACCTCGAGTTCCTCGGCAGCAACCTGCAGCAGGGCCGTACGGATACCCTGGCCTAGCTCGGCTTTGCCGGTGAAGACGGTGACCGAATTGGCGGCATCGATCCGGATCCAGGAATCGAGGAAGCGATCGTCGTCAAGACTGCCCGGCAGGGACACGGGCGGCGTCGGCGTGGTGGTCGCCGGCGGCTCCTGGGCAAAGGCTCGGCCAAGCGAAAAACTGACGACGAGGGCGCCGGTGCCGACGACGACGCTGCGGCGGGTGATCTCTTCCTGAAGAATGTCCATCAGCCGGTCCTCCCTTCATCGGCACCAGGCAACGAGGCGGCTTGCATCAATTCGCCGGCCCGGCGGATCGCCGCCAGAATCCGCATATGCGTGCCGCAGCGACAGAGATTCGTCGCCAATGCCTCGCGAAGTTCCTCTTCGCTTGGCCGAGCGCTGCGGCGCAAAAGCGCATGTGCGCTCATCATCATGCCGGGAATGCAGTAGCCGCACTGCGCCGCCTGCAGTTCAATAAACGCCTGCTGCAACGGTCCTGGCTTTTCGATCGTGCCCAAACCCTCGATCGTGGTGATTTCGCGCCCCTCCAGAAGCATGACCGGCACCATGCACGAGAGCACCGCCTCGCCATCAACCACCACGGTGCAGGAACCGCACTGGCCGAGTCCGCAGCCGTATTTGGCGCCGTTCAAAGCGAGATCGTCGCGCAGGACGTAGAGCAGGGGCGTCGCCGGATCGACGTCGAGCTGATGCTGGTTGCCGTTGACTGTCAGCGATACCATCGTCATTCCTCCTCGGCGCCGACATTGTGCGGCGCCCTTTCAATGCCATCCGACGGCCGGACCGTGACCTTGTAGGCGCCGGAGCGGGTATTCGCGACCTGCTCTCCGAGCCCGCTCCATGGCGGCTCTTCGGAGAACCGCTCGCGCATGTAAGCGAGAACGTCGGTCACCTGTTGGTCATTCAGCAAGTGGCGGAAGGCCGGCATCACCGCGCTTGCCTCTCCGTCCGCCGGCGGAAGACCAAAAAGGACGACGTTGACGATGTTTTGCGGGTTCGGGGCATTGACGGCGGTGCTGAGCTCGAAGTTCAGGCCGCCGAAGGGTTGGCGCCGCCGTCCTTCGTGGCAGCTTGCACAGGCGGCAAGGTAGATCGCCTCGCCGGAACCACCGCCTGCGGTACTGACCGCAGAACTCTGGCTGTCAGCGATCTGCTCCAAGCGATCCCCTTCGAACTGCTCGCGCAACCGCGCCGCTCTCTCGCTACGCTCAGGCGTGGGATCATCGGTGATCGATGTGACATAAGTGGCGATCGCCGCGATGTCGCTATCGGGCAGGAGGGAGAGATTGCCGGTGACCTCCGCCATCGGCCCGCGCGAAACGCCGTGGAATTCATGCCAGCCATTGCGTAGATAGAAGGCGAGGCTCTGCTCGTCCCATGGGATCGGTGCCTTGGACTCCCGGTTGATCGCGTAAGCCTGCCAGCCCTCTGCCTCGCCGCCGCCGAAGTGCCGGTCGGGATATTCGGCACCGAATGCATTGCGGGGCGTGTGGCAAGCACCGCAGTGGCCGAGCCCTTCGGCGAGATAGCGTCCGCGGTTCCAGGCCTCGCTCTGGGCGCTATCCGGTTCCAGTTCTCCCCTGTCGAAGAACAGCAGCTTCCACCCGGCAAGCAAGGGGCGGAACTTCAGAGGAAACGGAAGATCATTTTTCGGGGCTTCGGCCCTCACTGCGACACGCGTCATCAGGAAAGCGTAGAGGGCGTGCGTATCCTCCGCCGAGACCCGCGTGAAGTGGTCGTAGGGAAACGCTGGGTAGAGATGGTTGCCTTCCCGGTCGACGCCGTCCCTCATCGCGCGTTCAAAGGCTGCCTCGCTCCAGCCGCCGATGCCGGTCTCACGATCGGGGGTGATGTTGGTGGAATGGATCGTGCCGAAGGGCGTCGGCAACGCCAGTCCACCGGTGAAAGCGGGTTTACCGGGAACCGTGTGGCAGGCGATGCAGTTGCCAAGCGCCGCCAGCTGCGCGCCCTTGGCAACGAGCTCTGGAGAGAAGCTTGCCTCGGCGGCCACCTCCTCCTCCGGAATCTCGGAGCGCCATGCAAAGACGAAGAAAGCAACCGCGGCCACGAAGATGGCCGCCACGAATAGGATCGCCGCCCTAAAAGCCCACATTGCACGTCTCCACGGGCGGAGCACAACGTCGTGAGCGGCGATCTGTTCCAAGTTGCAGGTCACAAATCAGAAGCCGATACCCGTCACCTGATTTGGCCGCATGGATCCAGAAAAAGCGCCGCGGCGCCCGTCCATACGACCCCGACCAGCGACAGAAGGATGAGCAGACGCCCAACCTGGGTGGAAAAGCGCTGGTTGCGAAGGTTATGCGTCTCATCGGGCAGAAGCCATGCGAAGGAGCGGAAACGCCAGAGCGCCAAAGCAAGGAAAGCCGCGACAGCAAGCGTCAGCAGGATCACCGGCGCCGCGACGGCGGCTCGTGAGATTGTCGCGGCGACGCCGGAGATGGCGCATGTCGCCGATTGGAAGGCATAGACGAGGAAAAGATGACCCGCCCATAGGATTGGGCCGAACAGCAGGATCAGTATCGCGACGGCTAGGGGCGGGTCTTTTGTCGAACGTTCCATCTCACCCTACCCGACAAGACGCGGAAAACCATGGATCAGTGCCAGTCCGAGCAGCGACTGCGTGACGGTGAACTGATACAACAATACGTAGTTGTCGAAGGTAACCCGACGCTCCTTGTCCAGCTTGCCGGCGAGATGCCGGGCGATCGTGAACAGGCCCATGATCAGCAAGGCGAAGGCGAGTTGACCGAAGAGGACAGCGCCGAGATAGACCATTGCTCCATAGGCGTTGCCGCCGGGCCGCAGACCGCTCAGCAGATGCCCCAGCACTTCAAGCCCCAGGGCGCTCATCAGGCACCCGAGCGACAACAGCAGAACCGCTGCGGTTGCCAGGCGAGATACGGCAATCCTTTCGAATGTCCGGCTGGCAAGCCACAACGAGCCGCCCCCGATCATCAGGAGCGCGGCGGCGGTCAACGGCCAGGAGGCGAACGGCAGTGCCGGAGATCCTGCCCAGACATCGGGTGAGACAAGCCAAAGGAACAGATAGGAGAAAACATAGGCAAAGTAGAGAGAGCCCCCGACGAACATCAGGATGACCATGGCCCACCAGGAGTGCGAGGACGGTCCGGTCATGTAGGTCGGCAGCTTCATTCCCTTCGCCACCTCTATCATGCCCTTGGACGGTCCGGGGTCGAGTCCCCAGGCCCAGACGAGACAGAAGGCGATGGCGATCACCCCGCAGAGGATGGCGATCATCACGAGCTTGACCGTCAGCAGCAGGAAGAAGGCTGCCGTGAAGACCGCGGCGAGAAATGGCGACCAGCCTGGTCCAGGCATCTGAATGACATATTGCGGGTGGGCATTGATCGGGGACGTCACGATCGTTTCCCGGCCGCCCGTGGGGGCATTGGGCAGGTAATGGTGCCCGGCGCGCACTTCCTCAGGCAGGCTCGGCCTGTCCCAGAGGGGCTCGCGACCGGTGACGTGGGGTATGCTGCGGGTGGAATAGACGTCGTTCGGCAACCATTCAAGCGTGCCCGCCTCCCAGGGATTTTCCACGGCACCTTTTCCGAGGCGGAAGTTGCTGACGAGATCGATCAAGAAAAGCACGACTCCGGCGGCCAGGACGTAGGTGCCGATTGTGGAAACGATGTTCAGCGTCTCCCAGCCGATATCCGCCGGATAGGTCCACACGCGCCGCGGCATGCCCTTGAGCCCGGTCAAGTGCATCGGCAGGAAGGCGATGTTGAAGCCGATGAACATCAGCCAGAACACCCAGCGGCCCAGCCGCTCGGAGAGCATTCGCCGGCTGAACAAGGGTGTCCAGTAGTAGAAGGCGGCAAAAAGAGGGAATACGAACCCGCCGATCAGGACGTAATGGAAATGCGCGACCACGAAATAGGTGTCGTGCACCTGATAGTCGAACGGCACCATGGCCAGCATCACGCCCGTCAAGCCACCCAATGTGAAGATGAACAGGAAGCCGAGGATGAAGAGCGACGCGGTCGTGATGCGAAACCGCTCTCGACCGGCGGCAATTGTCGCGATCCAGGCGAACACCTGGATCCCCGACGGTATGGCGACCGTCATGCTGGCGGCGGAGAAGAAGGCGAGGCTCAGCGCCGGAATGCCAGTCGCGAACATATGGTGCACCCACAGCCCGAAGCTGAAAAAGCCGACGCCGATCAGTGCCACCACGATCAGGTGGTAACCGACGAGCGGCGTGCGCGCCATGGTCGGTACGATCATCGAGACGAGGCCGGCGGCCGGAAGGAAGATGATGTAGACTTCCGGATGCCCGAAGAACCAGAAGAGATGCTGCCAAAGGAGTGGATCGCCCCCGAGCGCTGCAGTGAAGAAAGGCCAGGCGAACGCCCGCTCAAGCTCCAGCATCATTGTTGCCAGGATCACCGCGGGAAAGGCGAACATGATCATGCTGGCGAAAATCAGCATCGTCCAGGCGAAGATCGGCATCTTGGCAAGCGACATTCCCGGTGGCCGGGTTCTGAGCACGCCGACGACGATTTCGATTGCCCCGGCAATGGCCGAGATCTCGATGAAGCCGATGCCAAGCAGCCAGAAGTCAGCGTTGTCGCCCGGAGAATATTCCGTCAGCGTCAGCGGCGGATACATGAACCAGCCGCCTTTGGGCGCCAGGTCGTAGAAGATCGTCGAGAAGAAGACCAGTCCGCCGACGACATAGGCCCAGATGGCGAAGGCACTGAGACGCGGAAACGGCAGGTCGCGAGCCGCGAGCATCTGTGGCAGCAGCATGACGCCGAGCGCCTCCACAGCCGGTACGGCAAACAGGAACATCATCGTCGTGCCGTGGACGGTAAACATCTGATTGTAGAGATCTTGACTGATGAGCCGATTGTCGCCGACGGCCAGTTGCGTGCGCATGAGGATGGCCAGCACACCCGCCAACAGGAAGAAGAGGAACGCCACACCGAGATAAAGAAGGCCGACGGTGGTGTTATTGACAGCCGTCACGAGCCGCCAGCCGCGCGGGCTTGCCCAAATACGCTCGAGATCGCGAACTTCTCCTTTCGGCCGGGGATCGGGATTGGGCAGTTTCATCAACCGCTACCACCGTTAGCGTCGCGAGAGTGGGCGACCAGGAGGGCGAGGCTTCGTTCAGGGCGAAGGAAATCGAGCATCGTCGTCACCTCAACTGGTCCAGATAGGAGGCAAGCTGCGACCGTTCGCTTTCGGTGAAGATGCCGTAAGACGGCATCAGATTCTCCGGCTTCACGTGCTGGCTGTCGCGGATCCAGCGGGCGAAGGCGTCCGCATCGTTCTCGAGTGTTGCGGCGGCAAGCGAGCGGCGGCTGCCGACATGCGTCAAATCCGGGCCGATCGTGCCCCGTGCCTCTGTCCCGCGGACCGCGTGACATGCGCCGCACCCGGCGGAGAGGAAAAGCGCTTGCCCTGCCGCCGGATTAGCGCCGGTGGGAATACGGGCATCGTCTGCCTCCTCAACAAGCCAGGCGTCAAACTGATCTGGCGGCATTGCTATGACATAGAAGGACATGAAAGCATGCGCGCCGCCGCAATATTCGGCACACTGGCCACGGCTGATCCCGGCCTTTGTCGCTCGAAGCGTCAAGATGTTCGTGCGGCCGGGAATCATGTCGAGCTTGCCGGCCAGTCGGGGAACCCAGAAGCTATGAATGACGTTGGTCGATGTCAGCTCAACCTCTACCGGCCGCCCGACAGGCAGCCGGATCTCGTTGGCGCTCTCTGCACGTCGACCGCTGTCGTCGACATAGGTGACCCGCCACCACCAGCGTTCGCCTACGACCTCAATGCGCAATCTGCCGTCGCTCCGCGCGGCAGGTAAGCCGGATCCCATGAGGTAGAAGCCATAGCTGAGCAGGATGCTGAGGGTTAGGGTCGGAAAAACGAGGCCGCCTCCGATCACCAGTCTCTCGCGGGAAATGCGCGCCCGCCGGCGCTCGCCGCCCCAGAGCGCTCCAGCCGCGATAAGACAGACGACAGCGAGAACTGCGGTAGACAATAGAATGAGCGTCCAGGCGAGGGTGTTGATGCGCTCGGCCTCGGTACCGGAGGGATCGAAGACGGACTGCACGCCGGTGCAGCCTTGCAAGAGGAGAAGCGTGAGCGGCGCGATCGATACGGCAGACCTCATCGGCCCACCTCTGCTAGAGGAGCGGTCTGTGCATATCCGGAAGGCAGCGACGCCAGATAGGCCGCGACGTCTTCGATCTGTCGCTCGTCGAGCGCCCGTGCGACCGCCGCCATGATCCTTCCATAGGCGGTCTGGCCACGTCCTCCTTTCTGCCACAGGCGCAGTTGCCCGGCGATATAGGCGGCATGCTGACCCGCGAGGAGAGGAAACTGGGGTGACTGGCGGCCCGAATGGCAGCTCATGCAGGCCGGCACCTGCTGTTGCGGAATGCCGCTGTTTGCAATCGCTTTGCCGCGCCGTATTTGCTCCGGGTCGTGCGCGGCGGACGACTTTTTCACTGCCGGCCGAAGCTCCGCATAGTAAGCCGCCAGCCCCCGCATTCCGCTGTCGTCCAACAGATCGGCGACGGGCTCCATTGCGCCACTTGCCCGGGTTCGCCGCGCATATTCCTGGAGGCTGCGAAGCAGATAGTCCTCGGACAGTCCCGCCAGCCGCGGGATATGGTCGCCATTCGTGCCGATGCCTTCGTTTTCATGACAGCGTCCGCAGCGGGTAAAGGCGCGGCCGTTTGCCAGTCCCTCGCCATTGTCGACGGGGTCGCGTGTGAGCCTCGCAAGGTCCGAATAACCGCTTGGTGAGGAGGGCATGTTCGCCAGGAACGCCGTCATTGCCCAGATTTCGTCGTCACGTTGCGGGTTCGGCCATGCAGGCATGCCGGTGTATTTGATGCCATGCTTGACGATCCAGAAGATCTCCTCCGGTGGACGCCGTTTGCTGACGTCCTCGAGGTTGGGCGGCGGGGGCAGCATGCCGGTGACGATCGGGTTTGTCTTTTCGTCGGGACGGCCATGACAAGGCACGCAGCCCCCTTCGTAGTGGGAAGCACCAAGCCGGATCATCCCCTCGTTCCCGAGTGGCGGGACCTCGATTGACAAACTCCGGACGGCGATCGAACGCTCGCGGACCACTTCGAAAATCCAGGTCGTAATTCCCAGGTGGTCCTTGGAGGCCGCAACATTGTAGATACCTGACCATGTGAACGCGGCGCCGGCGACCATCATGCCGCCGGCGACCAGGCCGGCGACCTTCGCAATCGTTATCCAGTCCAGGTTCTTCAGGTCCACGCCTCTCCACCTGTTTTCGGCCTCTGATGGGCTTCACCTGTTTCCATTGCGAACAACCAACGCGCGCCGATCGCGATCCCAGCAATGACGTAGGTTGCCGGACAGACGGCCAACATGAGGAGGCCCGCGAGCTGTTGGTCGGCCAGTGTTGCGCTCAGGGCCTCAGCACTGTGACCCGAGTGGGCGCCGGCGACGTTCGGATAGAGCACGCGAGGCGCGAAAACGAAAAGCACCGCCAGCAAACAGTAGAACTTGCTGGTGATAAGGAGGGCAACGATTGGTCTCCAGCGAGCCTCGCCATTGGAGCGAAACACCAGCCGCCAGAACAGGAAGGCGGTGAGAAAGAGGCTGGCATACATCAGTATGTGGATTGCAGGAGATTCGTGGGCACGGTCGAGGAGGGGCGGAGCGTGCCAGCCCCACAGAGCGGCGAGTTGCGCAAGTGTTGCCAGTCCGAGCGCTCCTGGCGTCGTTTGCCGCCGTTCGCGGCCATAACGCAAGGTTGCGATTGCTGCCAACGGCGCGAGGAGGTTCATCAGCAAGATGTGCATCGTCATGTGGATTGCCAGCAGCCCCATCGGTCCTTCCCTTCTGCTCCGAAGCGGCCGAGCAATGCCGCGCTTTGACAATCCAGCTGACGAACTCGGTCCGCGCTACACCGGGTCCAGGTAGTCCATGCCGTGCTCGGACCACGGCACCGATCTGCTGCGCAGAATTGGGAAACTGCTACGGAACGCCATGGTTCCGGCCCGGCCAGTGCTTTGGGCCCATCTTGGATTTCGACACATTCGGCGCAGGAACAAAACGCGCGTGCCGCTGTTTCAGATCGCGACCC
Source organism: Sinorhizobium fredii USDA 257 (assembly GCF_000265205.3). Lineage (NCBI taxonomy): Bacteria > Pseudomonadati > Pseudomonadota > Alphaproteobacteria > Hyphomicrobiales > Rhizobiaceae > Ensifer > Ensifer fredii. The sequence goes on along the minus strand of NC_018000.1, from coordinate 5,341,410 downwards.
CAGACAGGAGGCGCCGATGAGCCTGGGACACTCCCCATCGACAGCCACGATCCCGCGCTATTCGATCCATTCGCTGTTCGCAGCGTTTCCGATCGCTTGTTTCACCCTGGCGCTTGTGACCGACATCGCCTTTTGGCAAACGGCGCATGTGATGTGGCAGAATTTTTCGGCCTGGCTGCTCTTTGCCGGAGTGGCTTTGGGGGCCATCGCGGCCTTGGCCGGCGCGGTCGAATTCGTGGTTCGCCGGGATACACGCGCACCTCGTGAGGTATTGCCTCATGCAATCTGTTACTTGGTCATTCTTGTGATTGCTTTCGTCAACAATCTTGTCCACGCGGCCGATGGCTGGACCGCCGTCGTTCCTTACGGCCTGATTCTCTCGGCTGTGACCGTGTTTGTGATAGTCGTCGCTGCCGTACTCGATCGCGCTCTGCTCTATCGAGCTCACACCGGGGTGAGCAAATATGGGTAGGCCTGCTTCCCCCCGCGTACTCGCACTTGCCGTTGGCTCGGTTGTTACTTTCGCGCTTGCAGGCTGCGGCGACGACGGCGCCGATTTCGACGTCTCCCAGCAGATCGGCCCCGATCCGGTCTTGCCGGAACCCACCTCGGAGCTTTTTCCCGATATGAGAATCGCCGAGGTCGTCGGGTGGCGAGAAGGGGAGGCGCCCAAGGTGCCGGAGGGCCTTTCCGTCTCCGCTTATGCGACGAAGCTTGTCAACCCCCGCACGCTCCACACCCTGCCAAATGGCGACGTGCTTGTCGTCCAATCGCGTGAACCGCCCGGCAAGCCCACCACCCGGCCCAAGGACTTGATCCGCGGCTGGATCATGTCGATGGCGCGAGGCGGCGGCGGCCCCAAAGGGGAAAGCAATCTGATTACGCTGCTGCGGGACACCAACCGCGACGGTCAGGTCGACGAACGCAACAATCTTTTGACTGGCCTCAATTCTCCCTTCGGCCTCGCGTGGCATGGCGGAACGCTTTACGTGGCGGCGGCCGATGCGATCCTCGCCTACCCCTATGAACTCGGCCAGACGGCGATCAGCGGGACGCCACGCGTGCTGACCCCGCTTCCCGGCGGGCCTATCAACCACCATTGGACCAAGGATTTGGCACTCAGCCCGGACGGGCGCTACCTTTACGCCTCGGTCGGCTCCAACTCCAATGTAGCGGAACACGGATTGGAATCCGAAAAGGGCCGTGCGGCCATCTGGCAAGTGGATCGGGAAACGGGCGCTGCCCGCGTTTTTGCATCGGGGTTGCGCAACCCAAACGGTCTGATTTTCCACCCCCAGACCGGCGTTCTCTGGACCGTGGTCAACGAGCGAGACGAGCTCGGACCAAACCTCGTGCCGGACTATATGACGTCGGTGCAGGAAGGCGGCTTCTACGGCTGGCCCTGGAGCTACTTCGGCGATCACGTAGATGAACGGGTCCACCCGCCGCGCCCGAACATGGTCGAGAAGGCGATCGCACCCGACTACGCCCTTTCCAGTCACGTCGCAGCGCTGGGGCTGGTGTTCTCCAACGGCTCCGCTTTGCCGGAGCCTTTTGCCAATGGCGCCTTCATCGGGGAGCACGGCAGCTGGAATCGCAGCGCCTTCAATGGCTACAAGGTTGTCTATGTTCCGTTCGAGAATGGTCGTCCGGCGGGAAAGGCTCAGGATGTCGTGACGGGCTTCATCGAGGGTGATGAGGCGCGTGGCCGACCGGTCGGCGTCGCTATCGATGGCACCGGTGCGCTCCTCGTCGCCGACGATGCCGGCAACACTGTCTGGCGGGTTGCGGCCGCAGACGGATCTGTGACGCCGAGGCCGATCGACACGGATCGACAAAGTGGTGACGCGACGACGAGCGGCGCCAGCCCCGACGCCGACGCCACGGAACAATCTATACAGGCGGGGCCATCCAACGATACGGAACCGGAGAAGCCTCAAACGGGCGATCCGCTTTCCCCTGGACCATCTCAGATGGAGATCGCCCCGGCCGTACTGCCGAGGGAGGCGGTGCAGTAGAAGGTTGCCAAAACGCTTACTCCGGAGCTTTTCGGACCGTGTTCATCCTGGCGATACATTAGGCTCTTCGACGGAAGGACTGACAGTCATGGACGGCCAGCTGGTGGTTGTTCTCGCGGTCGCTATCTGCGCCGCCGTGGCATCTCCGCTCGGCGGCCTCATAGCCATCCTGCTCAATCCGACGACACTGCTGCTCTCCATTTTCGTAGGCTATGCGGGTGGCGTTTTGATGGGCACCTTCGCGTTCGAGATGATGCCAAAGGCCTTAGAGCAGTCATCACTCTTGATTGCTTCCGGCGGCTTCGCCCTCGGTTTCGGCCTAGTTTATGGCCTTGATTTCTATATCAATCGTGGCGCATTGGCAGGCCCGAAATCCTCGCAGAGACGCTGGGTGGAGGGATATCACAAGCGCCGGGCGCCGCGCGGCAGCCAGGTGACCGTGCTTGCCGGAGCCACGAGCGTTGAGGAGCTCATCGAAGGGCTGACCATCGGCGTTGGCTCTGCGATCGATCCGACGGTGGCAGTCATTGCCGGCTTGGCGGTCGGAATAGACAATATCGCGGAGGCGCTCAGCATCGGCGCCCTCCAGCGTGAGGAAAACCAGGAACGCTATGCCTGGCCCATCTTCAAGTGGACCGGCCTGATCGGGATTTCCCTATTTGGTTCCGCAATGCTGGGGTGGTTTCTTTTCCGGAATTTGTCTGAGGTCATACTCGGCTTCCTGCTCGCCACTGGCGGTGGAGGCATGTTTTATCTCGCTGTGACGGATCTTATTCCAGAAGCCGAGGAACACCAGTACCAGGAATCCGCGGCGATCTCGATCGCCGCCGGATTTCTCACGGTCTTTGTGCTCTCCGAGGTGCTTTAGGGCGGGATTGGGCGCTGCTTGTAGAAAGCGGCGACGCTTATTCATCGAGGTGACGTTGCCCAGTTGCATGGAGAAGCAAGCTGCGCTGGAACATCTGCCCATCCATCTGGTTCGACCGGCATCGATCATCAACAACGGGAGAGCATCATGAGTGCTTCCGGTATCGCCGTCTTCGACAAGACGCTCCAGACCACGAATATCTGGCTCGATGAAATCATGGAACACCAGGGGCCGGATCGTCAGCGCGCATGGCATATTCTGAGCGCTGTTCTTCACACCCTGCGCGATCGCTTGTCCGCCGACCTGTCGGCTCATCTTTCCGCGCAACTGCCGCTGCTCGTGCGGGGGACCTATTACGATCAATACGAGCCCTCCAGACAGCCGGTACAGTCGCGGACCCTGGACGAGTTCCTTGGCCGGGTGAAAGAGGAACTCGCGTTCACCCGCCCGGTCGATGCCAAGGAGGCGGTGCAAACGGTATTTCACGTGCTGTCGCACCACCTTGATCCCGGCGAAGTCCGCAAGATCCGCGAAAGTCTGCCCCAGGATATACGGGCACTCTGGCCAGACCCGACCCAGCGTCAATAGACCGGCCAAAGGGTGGGTTAGGTCATGCAATTGCCATGCGCCGAGAAAGTTGCTGGGGGTATGTACACCTCGTCGGAGGAATCCCATGTCATCGTTCGAAATCCTGGCTGACCAGGAAACCACCGATAAGCTCGGCGCCGCCATGATCATTTTGGCCCGTGACGAAGACGGTGGCCGTCCCCGTAAAGGCGTTATACTCACGCACGAGCTCGTCGAGGATGCATTCGGTGGCGACCGCGACCGAGCAGCTGAAGTTATCAGGTCCGGCGTAATCGATCATGAGGCTATGCGCAGGATCGACAGTCCGGACAGGCTGAGCTATGAGACGTTGGATGTCGCGGGCGCTCTCGTCCGCTGGCACTTGGTGACCTTCAGCCGCGATGATCTGGGGCTCTTCGAAGGACCAGTGCGTTCCGGATGAGATTGCCAGGAATCGCAAGGCCAGCTCCCATCATGAGTGGCTGTGGCATGGGATGCCCGGCAAATCGGCCGGCTCCTTTCAAATGGCGAGATCTTCCGCGCCCTCTATGGCGAGCGCTTGATCATCAACATCATAGTCAAAGTGTTGCCAAGGATAGGCGGCGAGCTGCCGAAGTATCTCGCGCCAGTCCCGGCCTGGTGTCGCCGCGATCAGCCAGCGCACCGCGTGCGTGACCCGCTCTGCATAGGTTTCGGCATTTGGAACTGAGGAGGCGCAGAATATCGGTTTTTCGACCGACCACGGCGTCGCGCCGAAGGTCGGGGGATAGGGCGCGTCCGGAAGCCCCAGAAGATCGGCTTGCCGCTCCATCGCGTTCATGATTGCGCGGCCGATTTCAGCGACAGTCGGCGCGTCGGCGTCTACCACGTTCAGCACCTGCGACCCATTGGAGTTCAGCGAGAAGCACAGCGCCTCAGCGATCGCTTGCGTCGAGGTGGTCTGAAACCGGCTACGACCGCCATAAGCCAGGGGGATGCGTTTGCGACCGTCGAGCAGACGCTTTACGAACCACCATTCCCTCGCGTGCTTGCTGTAAGGACCGTGGATCGCGCAGGGTCGCAGGACGGTGACCGGAATTATTGCCTCATCCAAAAGACGACGCTCGATCGCGACCTTTCTCGTCGAATAGGTCTGTGGCCCCGGCTCAACCGTACGATGATCTTCGGGGATCGGCAGTGGGTAAGCGGGAAAGCCAAGTTGGCTTGCCTCGTCGAGCGTCCGGCCCGTCGCATCGCAGTAAACGCTGGCACTGGAGATTAAAGCCAGGCGCCCGACACTATCCCGAAATTCCAGCAGCTGATCGGCATGTCGTACGTCGAACGCGACGCAGTCGAGTAGCAATTCCGCTCCGCCCGCAAGGGCTTTGCGGAGTGCAGCAGGATCCTCGCGGTCGGCGACAACGTGCTGCCATGGACCAAAGATTGGTGGCGGGGTCCGGCTGACGAGCCGGACCTTCCAACCGTCGCGGGCAAGACGCTCGGCAACGGCAAGGCCGATCTGACCGGTTCCCCCGAGAATGATTGCAGTGGACATGGCGCACCGATCGCGAACCCGTTACGGACGAAGGATTTCCACGACGGTGACGTCGACAACCAGATCCTGGCCGGCAAGCGGGTGATTGGTGTCTACTGTCACTTGTTCGTTTTCGACCCTGGTAACGGTAACAGCCGTCTGCCGCCCATCCGAGGCGGTATGCTGAAGTCTCGTGCCGACCTCGACATCCTCGGGAACCGCTGAACGCGGGATTATCTGCACCTTGGTGTCATCGCGTGGGCCGTAAGCCTCATCTGCAGGGATGGTAACCGTGTTGGTTTCTCCGATTGCCATACCGGCTATCTGGCGATCGAGGCCGGCAATGACTTTGCCCGCTCCGACTTTAAATTCAAGCGGCTGGCGACCTTCGGAAGAATCAATGACGGAGCCATCCGCCAGCTTGGCAGTGTAGTGCATGCGAACGACGTCGCCGTTCTTGACTTCGGTCATGTCTTGCTCTCGATTTTTGCATGAGGAGCTTGCGGTCGCAGCCCTGATAGGCCTTGCGCCGCGCGACAGCCGGACCTGCCGGCATCAATGCTGGAGAATCTAGGGCGCTGGCGGCGGATGTAAACCACGGGTGTATACGTGTCTTGACCGGAACGGAGTGGAATGCACCGCGAGGCTACTCCATGAACACCGCGCCGGCCCGAGGCGCCATCTCCCGTAATCTTCGATAATTCAAAATAGCTAATATATAGAACAAGTTCGTCGTGATATTCAGTTCGTTTGAAATTGCGAGCTTCTGTATCACGGAGGGTAAGATGTTTCGATTGAGCGCTCGGTATGCATTTTTAGCCTCCTCCGCATTGTGGCTACAGCCGAGCATGGCAGCTGCCGATGACACGCAGATTGCGCGCGGCGAATACCTGGTCACGATCGGCGGCTGCAACGACTGCCACACACCGGGGTATTTCTTCGGAAAGCCGGACACCTCGCGATTTCTGGGTGGATCGGACGTCGGTTTTGAAATCCCCGGGCAGGGTGTTTTCGTCGGCCGCAACATTACGCCTGACAAGGAGACCGGCATCGGCGGCTGGACCCGGGAAGAGATTGTGACTGCGCTTCAGACCGGGCAGCGGCCGGACGGTCGCGTCCTGGCACCAATCATGCCGTGGCATGCATTCGCGCAGCTCACGGAAGAAGACGTGACGTCAATCGCAGTATTCCTTCAAAGCCTGAAACCGGTATCCAATCACGTTCCCGGACCTTTCAAGCCGGGCGAGAAGGTTTCAACCTTTCTGTTCCGGATCTTGCCGCCCGGTGAAACCGCAGCCACCGCGCCGAACTAGCGACTGACAAGCCGATGGCTCGGGTAACGCTGTGCCGTTCCATGGCGGTAACGAATGCGAGCCGTGGTAGAGAGTTTGACGAGGCATGCGGTCAAGTGCCTGCATTGGCGAACGCTTCGGGCACTTGGACGGCCGCATCGGGATGCATCCACAGCGGCTCCCAAATATGGCCGTCGAGATCCTCGAAGCAGCGGCTGTACATGAGAGCCGTATCCTGCGACTTTTCGCGCGCCTCGCGTGCGCCGGCGGCGACCGCCTTGTCGGTGATCGCATCCACCGCCTCGCGGCTCTCCTGCGAAATGACGAGCAGCATTTCGCTCGTCGAATGCGCATCCGCGATCCGCTTGGACGTGAACTGACCGAACTTGTCGTGCGTGAGCAGCATTATGAAGGTTGTGTCGGAGAACACCATGCAGGCGGTGGACTCGTCCGTGAACTTGGGCTGGTTCGCCGCGCCGATCGCCTCGTAAAAGGCCATAGACTTAGCAAGGTCGGCGACGGGTAGGTTGACGAAGATCATGCGGGGCATGGGTTCATCCTTATTCTGGCTTTGGATCGAGCAGCGCCTTGCCGCTTTCCGCCGGACCCTTCTCGCCAGATGTTCATGGTGCCGCCGTGCAGATTCCCCGTGCATCCAACAGGCCCCAACCGAAGACCGGATCCTTTCCCGGATCGCCGAGATCTTCCACATTTCCGGTAAGCCTGTCCCGGATCATCTCAGGCGCAAGTCCCGGTTCGGATGCCTTCATCAGCGCCACCGCGGCGGTGACGAATGGTGCGGCGAAGGAAGTACCCGTTTTGGGACGTGCGCCGCGGATCGACGCCGCGGTCCAGACCGCGACGCCCGGAGCGGCGAAGTCAATGTGCTCACCGCGACCGGCGCGCCTGTAAGGCCGCTTGCGCTTGTCCGTCGCGGTAACCGCGATGACCTCCTCATAGGCTGCGGGATAGGCCGGCTCCGCTCTCGGCCCGCCGTTGCCGGCAGCGGCAACCATAATGTGGCCGCGCGCCCCCAGCTTTTTCACGGCCTGTTCGAGCAGCAGATTGGGCGGGCCGGAAAGGCTCAGATTGATCACCTGTACCTGGCGGCCGGCCAGCAGATCGAGAGCACGCACGAGGTCAAAGGCACCCGAGCGGTCATCCTGCCGCCCGGCACGGTGAAATGCGTCCACGGCGATCAGCTTGCCGCCCGGTATCAGACCCGGCGTGCGGCTCATCGCCGAGCCGACGAGCAGGGCCGCGACAGCCGTCCCGTGCTGCTTGCCGGACTCTGGCAATTCGGCGTCGGCAAGGCGGATGATTTCAATGTTACTGCCTTCGAAGGCAGCGTGCTCAGGGTTGATCGCCGTGTCGATCAGACCGATCGTGGCTCCGCCCGTGCAAGCGCCGGGCCAGTCCTGCGCCGTGGGCCAGCCGATCACGGTGCGCGCCATGCAGTCGCCAGCAGCGCATCCCGCTTCGGCCCGTTGCTCCGGTCGGTAATAGTGGTTGAAGTCGACGACGGCCTCGGGCGCGAGACCTCGCGCCCGCTCTCTCGCGGCGTCCAGTGTCAGGCCCGAGGGGATGCGAAGCTTGGCGGCTTCAGCGTTGAATGTCGCCATCGTGCCTTGCTCCAGGACTTGAAAGCCTGCCTCCGTCAACTGCTCGAGCTGAGCCGGGCTGAAACCGAGCCCGACGATCTCATCGGAGGCTTGTGTCGGTGCAGGTGGAACGGAGGCCCTTGCGCGCCGTGAAGTGGTCCGACGAGGGAAGAGGTCACGGAATCGGAACAGGCTCCTGCCATCGCTCCATCCAGCGCCCGCACCGTAAGAGCCGGAGCGCCCGGAAGCCCCGCGGTCGTCATCGCCGCCGCCGTCATCGTCGTCGTCGGCCAGAGCTTGGCTGCTCCCGAGAATTTGAAGCACCATTGCATGACGCGGAGCCAGGACATCGCCGGCGACAAGTGCGATTGCAGCAAGGAGAGCAATCAGAGCGAGTTTCAGCGTGGAGAGCATCTGAGAACCTCGGTCGGCTTTGTCGTGCTCCAAGCGGGCAGCGCATTTCTTGGAGGCACGGGTGAGTGCCTGTAGATTGGATGGAAACGGCTGAGTCGTCGATCTATTCCCTCTTCTAGTCCAAATTGCGGAGTTCGGGACATGAGCAATGCGGTGAAAGATGTCGGTGAACGCCTCACGGCGTTCCTGCCCAATCTTCGCCGCTTCGCCATCTCGCTCTGCGGTTCGCGAGATATCGCCGACGATCTCGTGCAGGCGGCTTGTGAACGGGCGCTTGCCAGTGCCGAGCGCTTCGAGCCCGGCACGCGCTTTGACGCGTGGATGTTCCGCATTCTCCGCAACCTGTGGATCGATCAAGTGCGCAGGCAGAAGACCGCGGGCGTCCAGGACGATATCTCCGAACGGCACGATCTCGCCGGCGCATCCGGCGAGCGCGAGGCCGAAGCGCGACTGACCCTCAAGACTGTGGCTGAAGCGATCGGCGATTTGCCGGACGAGCAGCGGGAGGTGCTGCTTCTCGTGTGCGTCGAGGAGCTTTCCTATCGCGAGGCTGCCAATGTCCTCGACATTCCGATCGGAACTGTCATGAGCCGGTTGGCGCGGGCGCGCAAGGCTCTGGCCGAGGCCGCGGGAATAACGACGACGACTGCACGTTCTCGGGTGATGAAGGGCGTAAACGAATGACCAGGACGGATTTCTCCGACGAGATACTGATGCGCTTCGCCGACGGCGAGCTCGATGCCGAGACCTCCGCTGAGATCGAGCGGGAAATGGAAACGGACGACGCGCTTGTTTCGCGGGTGGCGCTCTTCATCGAAACGCGCCACGCGGCCAAGACAGCCATGAAGCCGCTTCTCGCTGAGCCGCTGCCGGCCGAACTAACGGCCGCCGTCGAAAGGATGGTCGCGGAGAAGACCTCTGCGCAGAACGAATCCGGCGCCAGCGTTCTGCCTTTCCCGCGCCGGCCCGCAAACGATCGGCGCACAAGCCGCTGGCTCGCGCCCGTCGCCGCCTCTCTTGCGGCGGTCATCGCCGGCTTCGGCGGATACTGGCTCGGTCTTGGCGAACAAACCGTGGCCGAGGGCGTCCTGCCTCCGACGGTTCTCAGCAGTCCCGCGCTTGAAGAGGCGCTCGAGACCGTCGTCTCAGGCGAAGAAAGGCAATTGCCGGGTCCCAACCAGCGCTTCCGTGCGATCGCCACGTTCCGCGACAATGACCAGGCCCTGTGCCGGGAGTTCGAAGTGGACTCGCCCGACCGCTCGACGGTGGTTTCCGTTGCCTGCCGCGCCGACGCCGAATGGCGTGTGACCTTTGCCGTCGTCGCCCAGGGCGATAGCGGCGGCTATGCGCCGGCATCATCCACCGAAACGCTCGACGCCTATCTGGCGGCGATTGACGCCGGGGTGCCGCTCGAGCCAGAGGAAGAGGCGAAAGTCCTCGACGGCCTGCGCCAACAAAAATAAGGGCGTGGCGAACGCCGATCATGGAATAGAGGGAGGTGTAGCCCGTTACTCCGCCGGACCGACTGATCGGTCCGCTTTTCTAAAGGAGTAAATGGCATGAAGAAGTACTGGAAAGTGAGTACGGCACTCCTCGCCAGCCTGGCGGCATTTGCGGGCCCTTCGGCCGAGGCAAGAGAGTATCCGCTAACTCTTCCTGACGTCGAGAACGCGTCCAGACAAAACGCGCAAACGACTGGCCGGTCCGACGGTGAAATCATCGTCGCCGGCAACAGTTCATCGAATTCGAGCTCGAACTCCTCGAGCAATTCGAGCTCCAATTCGTCGTCGAACAGCTCGTCGAACTCGAGCTCCAACTCATCCTCGAACTCGAGTTCCAATTCATCTTCGAACTCGTCCTCGAACAGATCGTCCAATTCGAGTTCGAACAGCTCCGGCCGTGACTATCGTCCAGGCAAGCCTTGGCGCGTATGGCGGTGAAGCGGCGGGTAAAAAAGAGCGGGGGCCGGATCGATCCGGCCCCCGTTCTCTATGCGCCTCATAAATTTCAGCGAGCAGCACGCGCCGTCTTGCGATACCAACCTTCGCCGGCAATGGTATTCCGGTAGATCGTATCGCGTTCCGCGGCCTCGTTGCGTGTCTCGGTGCGGATCTCTGCCGTGACGGCGGTATCGGTGCGGCGAAACGGTATCACTTGCACAAGCGGCGTGCCCTTCTCAACGACATGGAGACCGTCCGGTGCCGTCGCGAAGAAGGGAAAATGGATGTGAGCGGCATAGGTGTCGGTGTCGACGATGCCCGCCACGCATTCGAAAGGCTGTCCCGGCCGGTTGAGCGGCGGCAGAAACAGGCAACTCCAGCCCGGCGGCGTGCGGATCGACCAGTAGTTATGAAACTTGCACGGCGGCGAGGGCTCTCTGGGATTACCCGCCACCTGATGGGCGCCGTGATTGCTGACCATCACCCGGTCGAACTCCCAGCCGGCCTCGACATCGCGGCCGCCATCCTTGATCTCGAGTCGCACGGTTGCAGCGATCGGCAGGATCCAGCCGGTGGTCATCGCGTCGAGGAATGGCATGCAGCGTTTGACGGTTAGACCGTTATTGGTCGTCGACAGGTGCTTTTTGTCGACCGGCGGCAGCCTGCGGAACCAATCCGGCAGGGCCAGTTTGGCGGGTACCGGCGGCGCGATGACGTCGCGGTCCTCCGGACGGCAGAGAAAGCGGATCACCCGCGGTCCTTTCTGCAGAAAATGAAACATCCCGGTTCTCCAGTTGAGTGACCCGGGAGAAACGTAACGCCGCGACTTCTATTCCGTCGCCGATTGGCTTGTCGCACGGAGTAGGCGCCAGATAGGTTGGGCCAACGGTACTTGCTATGACCAGTCAGGCCAGCGGAGGATGCGGCACGGTTCTTCATTTCGGCCACAGTTCTCGAACTGGAGCGGGGTGTACTTGGCGCGCAGCGCCGGGCCGCCGCCTCTTTCTCCTCGATCACCAGCTTGATCGAGGCTTACCTCGAGACGCGGTTCATTACCCGCAGGTCCTCGTGACGGTCGTTCGCCGCTAAGCTTGCTGCAGCATGGCTTTGGCGCTCTCGGCGTCGGTGATGATGATCGTCGCTAATCTTGCTCTTGCCAGCGCCAGGAGAATGGCGTGCTTGTGCAGGCCGCCTGAGGCGACGATGCGGCAAGGGATTTGGCGATATTCGTCCAGTTCCGGTGAAAGCACCTGGCTGTTGATTGGGTGGTCGATGGGGTTGCCTTCGGCATCGAGATAGCACCCCAGCAGATCGCCGACTGCGCCGACGGCGATCAGATCGGTGACATTTGTTCCTTGCGGTAGGCCAAAGCGCACCTGCAGCGACTGCTGCGACATGTCGCCAGCGCTGAGGTAGGACACGTCGACGTCACAGGTCTGGCGGAAGATCTTCCGGAACACTGACTGGGCGATGATGGCATCGCGTGACTGCGGACTTTCCGCATAGATCGGCGCCACGAAATAGTGGCACTGCGCCTTCAGGATCTGGGCGAAGCCACGGACAATCTCGAATGTATTGATCTGCGAGCCGTGCGTCAGGCCGCCCATCATTGAGCGCACGTCGATTTGCGGCTCGCTGGCAGGGGTCATGTGCAGTACCGTTTCACGCAGCGTCGCTCCCCAGCCGACGCCGATCGAGGCCGGTTTTCTCGATTGGATCAAGCGATCCAGATAGCCGGCAGCGCCACGCCCGATCACGGAGTGAAGCTGGCGCGGATCGACCGGGGTCGGCACAACCACCGCGTCTTCCAATCCGAAGCGGTTACGCAAGCGCGATTCGAGTTCGACATTCTCGGCCAGCGGCGAACTGAAGCTGATGCGGACGACTCCCTCTTCCAGCGCCGCCGCGAGAAGCTCATTTATCCGACGACGTGTGAGATTCATGCGCTCGCCGATCTCGGCCTGTGTCAGTCCCTCGACGTGATAGAGCCAGGCGGCCCTGATCATCAACTCCTGCTGCCCCATGCAGTTCTCTCTTGTTGTTACAAACGTCACATCAATGTAACATATGTAAATTAATTGGCTCTCAACGACAACCTTCCAGGCGCCGTACTCCATGACGACAGTTCCTCGGCTTTTCGATTGCGATGGTGCGCGGGCCGACACCGCACCGGTTGCAAGCGATACATTCGCCCAAGGAGCTACGACGCCCAGCTCGCAGCACCGCTGTCGACCCATGTCACGGAAGTTTCACCCGAACATCAGGAAAACGACACGCCGCCGGACATAAGAGCGTCGCCAAGCAGTGTCCCCCGAGTAATGCCTCGATCCAAGGCAAAAGGAGATTCCCATGCTTTCAATCAATCGGCGCAGCGCCCTCGGTCTCATAGGCGCGACTGCGGGCAGTATGATCCTGCCACGCTTCGCGTTGAGCCAGGGCACGCGACCCTCCGTGACGATTGCGGTGCAGAAGATCACCATCAACAATACGCTCGACGTCTGGAACGAAACGTCGAATGTCGGCGAGCGCGTGTTCTTCCCGAACCTCTGGGAAGGCCTGATCCTGCGTGACTGGATGGGCAATCAGGGTTCCGTTGCGGGCCTCGCGACGGAATGGAAGCGCGTCGACGACAAGACGCTCGAGCTGAAGCTGCGTCAGGGTGTGAAGTTCCACAATGGCGATGAATTGACGGCCGAAGACGTTGTGTTCAGCTTCTCGGCCCAGCGCGTCTTCGGTGACACGCAGCCCGCAGGCGGCAAGACCATCTTCGAAGACGAGCACAAGCCGACGAATGCCAAGGAGCTGCCGGCAATCGTCCCGGGCACCGGCCGCCGCCTATGGCCGGCGCTCGCCGGCGTCGAGGCCATCGACAAATATACCGTCCGCTTCCACAATGCGACGCCGGACGTCACCATCGAAGGTCGCCTATACGCCTTCGGCAGTCAGATCGCCAATCGCCGTGCCTGGGACGAGGCTAAGACTTATATCGATTGGGCGCGCAAGCCGATCACCACCGGCCCCTATATGGTCGGCGAGCACAAGCCCGATGTCTCTTTGACCCTCGTCGCCTTCGACGAATATTGGGGTGGTCGTCCGCCGCTGGAGGAGATCCGATTCGTTGAGGTTCCCGAGGTTTCCTCGCGCGTGAATGGGCTGCTTTCCGGTGAGTACGACTTCGCCTGCGACTTGCCGCCCGATCAAATCGCTGCCGTCCAGGGGGCGGCCGGGTACGAGGTACAGGGCTCCACCATCCACAATCACCGCATCTCGGTTTTCAATGTCCAGAACCCGATCCTTCAGGATCCGCTGGTCCGTCGCGCCATGACCCATTCGATCGATCGGCAGGCGATCGTCGAGGCACTCTGGGCGGGCCAGACAACCGTTCCGGCCGGTCTCCAGTTCCCCTTCTACGGCGACATGTTCATCGAAGGCTGGACAGTTCCGGAATATAACCCGCAGCTCGCCAAGGATCTTTTGAAGCAGGCCAACTACAAGGGCGATGCGATCCCGTTCCGTCTTCTCAACAACTACTACACGAACCAGACCGCCAATGGTCAGATCATGGTGGAGATGTGGCGGCAGGTGGGGCTCAACGTCGAGATCCAGATGAAGGAGAACTGGGGACAGATCCATGATCCCTCGGGAGTGAAGGGCGTGCGCGACTGGTCGGCCGGTGCCGCATTCGGTGATCCCGTCTCCTCGATCGTCGCCGGATTCGGCCCGAACGGCGAGGTCCAGCAGAAGAAGGACTGGACGAATGCGGAGGCCAACCAGATGGCCCAGATTCTCGAAACCAGCACCGACCACGCCAAGCGCAGGAAGGCCTTTGCCCGCATGCTCGAGATCTGCGAGCGCGAAGACCCGGTCTACCAGGTGCTTCACCAGAACGCGGTATTCACCGGCGTGAAGTCCTCTTTGAAGTGGAAGGCGGCGCCCGCCTTTGCAATGGACTTCAGGGCCTCTAACTGGGCCGGGTGAAACGCTGATCCAAGGATTCGGGCAGCGCTGCGGCTGCCCCGAATCCTGCTGGCACCGAAACAACAATGCGGCAGCCGGAACACGATCGGAGTGAGAAATGAGCGCAGCCAACACCAACCTGGTGGAATTGCGTGATCTGAAGGTCGTCTTCGATGGCGTGCAGGTGCTGCATGGCATCGACCTCAATGTCGCCAGCGGAGAGGCTCTCGGGCTTGTCGGCGAGTCGGGTTGCGGCAAGTCCGTGACCTGGCTCGCGGCGCTGGGGCTGCTGCCGGGAAAGGCGGCGGTTACAGGTTCTGTGAGGGTCGATGGCCGGGAACTGTGCGGAGCGCGGCGTCCCGCCATCGAAGAGATCCGCGGCGGACGGATCGCAATGATTTTCCAAGACCCGTCGAGCTCGCTCAACCCGGTCCTGCGGGTCGGCAGGCAGATCGTCGAAGCGCTTCACATTCACCGCGGCCTTCGCGGCGCGGCTGCTCGAGCCGAATCCTTGCGGCTGATGGACATGGTCGGCATCCCCGATGCGTCTCGGCGCTTCGATCTTTTCCCGCACGAGTTCTCCGGTGGGCAGTGTCAGCGCCTGATGATTGCGATGGCGCTTGCAGGCCAACCGGACCTCTTGATCGCGGACGAACCGACGACGGCGCTCGATGCGACCATCCAGGCGCAGATCCTCGATCTTCTGAACAAGCTTCGGGCAGAGACCGGCATGGCGATCGTTTTCATCAGCCATGACCTCGGCGCCGTCTCGCAGGTGTGCGAGCGAGTCTGCGTCATGTATGCCGGCCGGATCGTCGAGGAGGGAACCGTCGCCCAACTGTTCGCCGAGCCGCGACATCCCTATACGCGCGGATTGTTCGACGCGATTCCGCGGATCGACGGGCCGCGCCAGCGGCTCATTCCGATTCCGGGCACGGTTCCGAACCCGAAACATCTACCCGAGGGGTGCTCCTTCTCGCCGCGCTGCCCACGCGCCGTCGACGCCTGCTGGACCGCGCGTCCGCCTCTCGAGCCGCAGGATGACGGCCGCCGGCTTGCCTGCCCGCGTCCGGTTCCGGCGGTCACACGCAGCGAGGCAAAGAGAAGAATTACCGAGGGATTGGTACAGTGATGCCGCTTGTCGAAGCGGACAATCTCGTCCGCATCTATGAAGTCCGGCGCGGTCTCTTCGGGCGCCCGAGCCCGATACGCGCTGTCGACGGCATCTCGCTGGCGGTGATGCCGGGCGAGACGCTCGGGATTGTCGGCGAATCCGGTTCCGGCAAATCGACACTGGGTCGGATGCTGCTGGGCATCGACCCGGCGCAGACGGGCGCGGTGAATTTCGAGGGCCGCCCCGTGCCGCAATACGGCACGGCCGAATGGCGGGCGCTGCGCGCGAAGATGCAGCTCATCTACCAGGACCCGCTCGCGGCGCTCGACAGGCGCTTGACGATCGCCACGCAGATCGGCGAGCCGTTGGAGATCCACAGGATCATCCCGAAGGAACATCGTCCAGCCCGTGTCGCCGAGCTGATGGCGGCGGTCGGATTGCGTCCCGATCAGGCCGGCCGTTTCCCGCATGAGCTTTCGGGCGGCCAGCGGCAGCGGGCCGTCATTGCCCGCGCTCTTGCTTCCCGGCCGAAGCTTCTCGTCTGCGACGAGCCGGTCTCCGCGCTGGACGTCTCGATCCAGGCCCAGGTCGTCAATATGCTGCGTGACCTCCAGGAGCAAAAGGGCATCGCCATGGTCTTCATCAGCCATGATCTGAAGGTCGTTCGCAACATTGCCGATCGCGTCGCGGTGATGTATCTCGGCCGAATCGTCGAGGAGGCCTCGTCGGACGTGATTTTTCACTCTCCTCAGCACCCCTACACCAGGGCACTGGTTTCAAGCGTGCCCGTGCCTGGCAAGCTGCTCGAAGGCCGGGTCATCCTTCAGGGCGAACCTCCCAATCCGGCGGATCGCCCATCGGGTTGCGCTTTCCATCCCCGCTGCGCTCTCGCGCGCGACATCTGCCGCACGAGCGTGCCGCCTCTTCGCCGGATCGGCAGCGGGCGAACCGCAGCATGCCACGTCGTGGCCGGTGAGGGCGCGTCGGTCGAGACTTTGAGGAGACGGGCATGATCCGCTTCGTTCTCGTGCGACTGCTTCGGGCCGCGATCACGATTCTGGCCGTCGTGACCTTCGCCTTCGTCGTGCTGCGCATGTCCGGCGACCCGGCCCAGGTGATGCTCGGTCCGGACGTCCCGCAGGACGCTGTAGAGGCTTTCCGCAGGGCCTGGGGCCTGGACCAGCCGTTGTGGATCCAATACCTCGCCTACATCAAATCGATCCTCACCGGCGATTTCGGCGTCTCCATGCGCGACAAGGCTTCGGCGCTTCAGCTGGTAATGGAGCGGGTGCCGGCTACCCTGCAATTGACCGTGCCGGCGCTGATCTGCAAGCTTCTGATCGGTATCCCGGCCGGTGTCTATGCCGCCCTCCATCGCCAGAGCTTCGCCGACCGCGGCGTGATCATGCTGGCGATCATCGGGTTTACCATTCCCTCCTTCGTGATGGGCCTGGTCCTCGTGCTGATCTTCTCGGTTCTTCTCGGGGTGCTGCCGTCCGGCGGCCAGGACACATGGGCGCATGGCATTCTGCCGACGATCACCATGAGCATCGGTGGCATCGGCATTCTCGCCCGCTTTTCGCGCAGCGCCATGATCGAGGTGATGGGGCAGCCCTATATCCGCACCGCTTCTGCCAAGGGGCTGAAATGGCGCGACGTCATCTGGAGCCACGCGCTTCCGAACGCCGCGGTTCCGATCGTGACGATCGTCGGCTTCATGGTCGGCTCGTTGATCGCCGGCGCCGTCGTGGTGGAATCGATCTTTTCCTGGCCGGGCATCGGCCGGCTGCTGGTCGTTTCGGTGAGCAACCGCGACCTCGCCGTCGTGCAGTGCATTCTGTTGATCATCGCGGCGGCGATGGTGGTGTCGAATCTCGTCGTCGACCTGCTCTATGGCTGGCTCGATCCGCGGCTGCGGTCGCATGCAGCTCAGTGAGGAGATGCGAGATGGCTTCCGTTGATCTGCTCGAGAAAACGTCGCCTGCGGGGCGGCTTCGAGGCGCCGTTGCATCCCTGCGCCTGAGAATGCCGATTTCGGTGGCGTCCGGCGTCATCTGGTTAACGGCGATGGTCGCGATCGCCCTGTTTGCCGACTACCTGCGGCCGTATGAAATCACCGCCATGGATCTGACGAGCCGGCTTTCTTCGCCGGGCACGCTCAAGCACTGGCTCGGCACCGACGAACTTGGCAGGGACGTGCTGTCGCGGCTGATCCAGTCGATCCGCGTGTCGTTGATCATCGCCTTTGGCGCGACGCTTCTGTCTGCCGTGTTCGGTACGGCGCTCGGCTTCGCAGCGGCGCGCTTCCGCGGCGTGGTCGAGCATCTCGTGCTCGTGCTTGCGGACTTCCAGGCGGCCCTGCCGTTTCTCATCATGTCTCTCGCTGTCCTCGCATTCTTCGGTTCGTCCATGGAGTTGCTCGTCTGCCTGATGGGTTTTTATGGATGGGAGCGCTATGCCCGGATCGCCCGCGGACTGGCGATCTCGGCCGGGGCGCAGGGCTATGCGGCCGCGGTCGTGCAGCTCGGTGCAACCCCGGCGCGGGTCTATCTCCGCCATATCCTCCCCAATGTCGCGTCGACGCTGATCGTCTCGATGACACTGACATTTCCGGAGATCATCCTGATGGAGAGCGGACTGTCGTTCCTCGGTCTCGGCGTGCAGCCGCCCGAGACAAGCCTGGGCAACATGGTGGGCTTCGGGCGGGAATATCTGACCCGCGCCCCCTGGATCATGCTCGCCCCCGCTGCCGTCATCATCTTTACGACCCTTTCCATCTCGCTTGTCGGAGACTGGCTCCGCGACAAGCTCGACCCGACGATACGCTAAGGAACCATCCCCATGACAAAGGTTATCGGTCATCGCGGTGCCCGCAATCTGTGGCCGGAAAATTCGCTGACCGGATTCCGCAACGCCCTTCAGCTCGGTGTCGATGCGATGGAGTTCGACGTGCACCAGACGGATTCGGGCGAGCTGCTCGTCATCCACGATGCGATGCTCGACAGGACGGCCGAAGCCGCCGGGCCGGTGCGCCGGCTGACGCCCGCAATGCGTGCAGCGACGAGATTGCGAGATACGGACGAGACGATCCCGACATTGGCCGAAGTGCTGGACGTCCTTGCATTGAGTGACGGGCCACACCTGCATGTCGAAATCAAGGTCGATGAATCCGGTACGCCCTATCCGGATATCGCCCGGCGCGTGGCGGAGGAGCTTCGGCGCTTCGGGGCGGACAAACGCGCCCATCTAACCTCTTTCGACACATCCGTGCTGACGGACTGCCGGCGCAATGCCCCGCATGTCGCGCGTCTCGTATCCGTCAACGAAGACTGGGCGCGACGGCAGGGCGGGCTCGGTGCATTTCTCGCCGCGGTCGATGACCTCGTCGACATCGTCGCGATCCACCACGAGTTGATGGCGGCCGAGTGGGAGCTGATCCGCAGCACCATGCCGCTGGAGCGGCTCTGCGTCTGGACCCTGAATGAGGATGGGGAAATCCGCCGCTGGCTCGATCGAGGCATCGGCCATCTGACATCCGACAGTCCCGATCTGGCGCTCCGCCTACGTGACACCATTGCCGCATAATGCCGGCCGCGGTCGGCCATCCAAATGGAGACGAGCTATGAGCAATATCATCGCAACCGGGTTTAGCGTGGAGTCCGTGGACGGCGAACTGGACAGCCTTGAAGTCGATCTCCGCCGCCTGAGCGCGCTCGGCGTCGATGCGGTCGAACTGGGCCTGACGAGCATCGACCTCATCGCGGGCGGACGCATCATCAAGGAAAGAGCGGAGCGGCTTGTGGCGCTCACCGGCGGGTTCCCCTTCCGCTACACGGTTCATGGCCTCGTTTCCTCGAACTTCATGGATCCGGCGACGGCGGGTTATCAGTTGCAGGCCGCCAAGGCGCTGGTGGAGATCTGCGATCGGATCGGCGCCCGAACACTGGTTCAGCATGGCGGGCACTTGCGCGCCGACCAGCCTTTCGAGCGGGCGGAAGCGGACCGGCGGGAGCGCGAGGCGCTGCTAGAGCTTGCCGAATATGCAAAACCCTACGGCGTGGTGATTGCCCTGGAGAACATCTTCACCACGGAGCCGGGGCAGTATCGCCAAACCCCGGCCGAGATTGCGGAAACGGTGAAGGCGGTCAGCCATTCCAACCTGGTGGCGCTGATCGACTTCAGCCACGCCTACATCGAATCTACCTATCGCGGGCTCAACTTCCGTGAACAGATACGCGCCATGGCGCGGGTAACGGGTCATCTCCACGTCCACGATTCCTTCGGCCGGCCGCAGGCCTTCTACAAGGGCTTCTACCCGCAGGAATTCACAGCGCTTGGCATCGGTGACCTGCATATGCCGCTCGGTTGGGGCGATATCGACTGGGAGGATATCTTCAGCGAGCTTAATTTCCTGCCCGACACGGTGCTGATGATGGAGGTCGGTGCGCGTTATCGCTACGAGCAGGCCGAATGTCTAGAAAGAGCGAAGCGGCTGATGATGCTGAACAACGGCCGCAGTTCACTAGCCGCGGAATGAGGAGGATGCGCTGTCTGCCGCAAAGACCAGCACGGCAAAAACGTTGATTACGTGCCTTATTCGCGGCTTTTCCCTCAGTTCAATAAGAAGGCGCTGAATTGCGGATGGACGGCATCGCATATCTTTTCGCGGCAAGGAATTGGGAGGGCGACCTAAAGGCAGCCAGTTTCACTTCGACGGCGTTTCTGATTGCGAGCGCGTGGCCGAGGCGTGCAAATCTCTCCTCTCTAGACGGGCCTCCACCGGTTCCTCGCCCGCGCCAGGAGCCGCGATTGTCCCTAGTCCCGCGGCCTTGCTCCGTCGGCGAGTTCCGCGGCAACCGCCGAAAGCTCGGGTTCCGGTTGCTGTTCTGAAACGATGCCCTCCTCGATCTCGGGCTCTTCGAGATACCAGGGCATCGAGATCACCACGAGGCTGGAGCCGCCGAAGCGCAGGAGCTTCGAGTGCAGGCGCCGGGCGCGATGGGTGTGCAAAAGCGTCTGCCACCAGCTCGTCTTGACGACTTCCGGCAGCAGCACGGCGATGCTTCGGCCCGCGAACTCCTCCTGCAGTTCCTTGACCAGCCGCAGCAGCGGATCGTGCATCAGCCGATAGTTGGATTTGAGGAGAAGAAGCCTTGGCGGCTTGATTCCGGCGGCCCGCGCCGGGCTGTCGACATCCCGGGCCCACAGCGCGCGGATTCTACGCTCGTCATCCTGATCATCGCCCTCAAGTGCCGTGACGTGAACGGCAAGCACATCGGGCGAAAGGCGGAATGCGAAGCTGAGCGCCTTGTCGGCAAGCTTGTTCCAGTGCTCCGTGACGACCAGCACGACCGGTGCTTCGATGCGGTCAAGGGTAATCGGTCCCGCCTTGCGCAGCGTACGGTCGAGCCGGACGTAATACCGCCGGATCGACCTGAGCAACAGGATCACGGCGGGAATGACGAGGACGGTGATCCAGGCTCCCTCGGTAAACTTCGCCGCAATGATCACCACCAGGGCCACGGCCGTAACTGCTGCGCCCAACCCGTTGACGAAAAGGTGGGCGCGATGGGCGGTGCGCGTTCCGGGGTCGTTCTCATTGCGCAGCGCCCTTATCCAGTGCACGACCATGCCTGTCTGCGAGATCGTGAAGGTGAGGAACGCGCCGACCGCGAAGAGCGGGATCAAATGCTCGGTAATGCCGCCGAAGGCGGACAGCAGCAATCCGGCGGTTGCCGCCAGGTAGAAGATGCCGATGGAGAAAACCAGCCGCCGGCCGACGACCGCAAAGGGGCGGGGCAGAAAACCGTCGGTGGCGACCGTCCGGCAGAGGCGGGGAAAGCCGACGAAGCTCGTATTGGCCGAGAGTGCCAGCACGCAGAGCAGACTGCCGATTGTCAGATAGTAGAGCAGCCCGTCGCCGACGACCGCCTGGGCGAGTTGGGAAAGCACGCTCCGGTAGCCCTCCTTCTCCTGATCCATGGCGACGATGCGGTAGTTGCCGGCGAGATAGGCGATACCCGCCAGCAGCAGTCCGAGGATGGCGCAGATCGCCGCGAGCGTCCGGCGGCCGTATTTGACCGGCGGGTCCTTGAAGGCGTTCATGCCGTTGCTGACCGCTTCGACACCCGTCATTGCCGTGCATCCGCTGGCGAATGCATGCATCAGCAGCCAGGCGCCAGCGGTTTCCGCGGCGCCGGGGAGGGCGGCAGGCGGAATAACCGGTTCGGGGTTGCCGTCCGAATTCAGCGCTTTCCATACGCCGATACCCAGAACGACAAAGAAGCTTGCGACGAAGATATAGGTCGGAAGCGCGAACAGGCGGCCGGCATCGAGCGTGCCGCGCAGGTTCACGATCGTGACCAGCCCGAGGATGCCGAGGCAGAGCGGCAAAATGTATGGGTGCAGGGCCGGCGCGGCGGAGACGAGCGCCGCGACGCCGGCCGAGATGCCGACAGCGACGTTCAGAACATAGTCGACCATCAACGCGGCGGCCGCAAGCAGGCTTGCATTCCGGCCGAGATTTTCCCTGGCGACGATATAGGCGCCGCCATTGCTCGGATAAGCGGCAATGGTCTGGCGATAGGAGAGATAGAGGATCATGAGCAGCGCGATGATCGCAGCCATGATTGGCCCTATGTAGACTAGTCCGGCCGCGCCGAAGGGTATCAGGATCGTGAGCGCCGCCTCCGGCCCGTAAGCCGAAGATCCCAGACCGTCGAGGCCCATTGCAGGCACGCCCTCGAAGGCGCCGATCTTCCGCCCCGGCTGCTCCCGATTCGCAAGACGCCGACCGACAATCCAACCAAGCAGCGACATGATTTCACCCCAAGACCGCAGTCGAATGCCCGGGGGCGCCCTTATGTTCCTCACCCAGTTCCGGAGCCCTGCATTTTTGAGTCGCTCGGCTGCGGCGAGGCTCGCGGGAACCTCCTTATGTCCGGCCGGTTAGAGGCGCAGAGGATCCGGCCATTGGCTAAACTGGGTGTCCTGACATTTCACCGCTGCATCAATTACGGCTCGTTCTGGCAGACGCGCTGTTTGATCGACGGGCTGCGTTCTCGCGGTAGAGACCCGATCGTTCTCAACCACAGCTCCGATCGCGTCAGTCGGGCCGAGTGGCGCTGCGCCTTGCAACCCCTGCTGCCGGTCAGAACTTCGCCTGCCGACTCTCCGCTCTACGCCTTAAAGATCAGGAAGTTCTTGAAGGCTGTTGAAGGGCTTCCCCTCAGCGATGCCTTCTCGCTGGATGATCCAACCGGCATCGAAGGCTGCGACCTTGTTATCGTCGGCAGCGACGAGGTCTGGAATCTGCGTCATCCCTGGTATGGAGGATGCCGATTGTTCTACGGCGATAGCCTCGCCGCGCGGCGGATCGTCTCCTATGCCGCGACCTTCGGGAACCATCCCGCTGCAAGCGGGATTGAGAACTTCTGGGCGGAGGGGCTGCGGAAGTTCGATAGCATTTCCGTGCGGGACGAGAACTCGAAGACGATTATCGAGCATGTGGTCGGACGCGAGGCGACGCTTGTCCTCGACCCGTGTCTCCAATTTCCCGAGGCAATCACGCCTTTCCAGGAGGTTTCGAGAAACAGACTCCCGCGCCCTTACGCTGCCGTTTATGGTCATTCCTTCCCCAACTGGTTCAAGGATTCGGTTCGACACTGGGCGCAAGCACGCGCGGTCAGGCTCGTCAGCGTCGGCTATCGGAATGATTGGGCAGACGAGCAGTGGATCGACGCCGGGCCGTTCGATTTCGCCGGGTTCATAGCCGGTGCTGCGGCGGTGGTGACGAATTTCTTCCATGGTTGCGTCTTCTCCTTGATCTACTCCAAGGCTTTTGCCTGCGTCATGTCGGACTACCGCTGGAACAAGATCCACGACCTAACGCAACTCGTCGGCGCAGAACGCCACGTCATTTCGGAAGGGGCGGGTGAAAGGGACTATGGAGCTGCTCTGGACGAAGCACCGCATCCGGCCATCGCAGCGCGGCTCGCGGAGCATCGCCTCCGCTCACAGGCCTACTTGGATCATGTCCTCGACTGATCCGCCGAAAATCCCGCCTGGCTCTTCCAGGCTCACGCCGAGACGGATCGCTCAGTCCGGCTTGTGCATCGGGTGCGGAGCCTGTGCGGCGAGCTCCAGCGGCAGCAATGCAACCATGCGCCTCGATCGCTATGGTCAATTCAAGCCAAGCATCCCAGGCCAGTCAGCGGCAAGAAGTTCGACAAACTTCGCTGCGCTCTGCCCCTTCTCCCCGCATGCCACCAACGAGGACGAAATCGCCGACGAGCGGTTCCCATCGGCCAAGTACCGCGATCCGCTGATCGGGCGGTTCGAGGCAGCCTATGTCGGCCATGTCCGCGAAGCGAACTATCGGGCGGAAGGCAGTTCCGGCGGCATGACGAGTTGGACGGCCGCCGAGCTTCTGGCAAGGAAGATGGTCGACGGCGTCGCTCATGTGGTACCCCGCTCCGACGGCGAGGGTGATCGCCAACCGCTCTTCCGTTACCGTATTTCGCGAGGGGTGGGAGACGTTCGAAGCGGTGCCAAGTCGCGCTACTATCCCGTCGAGATGTCGGCGGTTCTCGACGAAATCAGGCGCCGCCCCGGGCGTTACGCGGTGGTCGGCATTCCGTGCTTCGTCAAGGCCGTGCATCTGCTTTGCCGGCAGGATCCGGTCCTGCGCGAGCGCATCGCCTTCACGCTCGGTCTCTTTTGCGGGCACATGAAAAGCGCGCGCTTCGTCGAAAGCTTCGCCTGGCAGCTGCAGGCAAGAATGCGAGAGGTTGCGGGTGTCGACTTCCGGCTGAAGGACTTCAGCAGACCGGCGAACTGGTACACCGCCCACCTGCGGCTCAAGGACGGAAGTTCAAGGAGCAAGGACTGGTGGCATCTCGTCGATGGCGACTGGGGAGCCGGATATTTCCAGAACTCCGCCTGCAACTTCTGCGATGACGTGGTCGCCGAGACGGCGGACATTTCCTTCGGGGATGCCTGGGTCGAACCCTACTCCTCCGACGGTCGGGGCACGAATGTCGTTGTCGTTCGCTCTCCCTTGCTGCGGCGGCTCATCGATGATGCCGCCAGCGAAGGGCGGCTGGATCTCAATGAGGTCGATGCCGATTTCGTGGTGCAAACCCAAGCGGCCGGATTCAGGCAGCGACGCGAGGGGCTCGCCTTCCGCCTGACTTGGCCGCGTGCCGGGATAAGGCCGAACAAGCGCGTTGCGCCAAGTTGGCGCGGCGTGTCCGCACGGCGCATGCTGGTCTACTTGCTGCGCAGTTCAATCAGCGCTGGGAGCCATCGCGTTTTCTGGCTTGCTAGAGCACTGCATATGCCATGGCTCTATACACGCTGGGCTTCGACGATGCTCGCCCTTTACCAGGGTGTCACCTATTCGCGGGGCTGGGTCGGAAAGCTCATCGATCGCATCGCCGGGCGGGGTGAAACCGGAGGCTGATCTCGGGCGCCGACGGACGACGCGTGAGGTGCATAGCGCTCGGTCATCTCGGCACAGAACTCGGCAAACTCTTCCGGCACGATCGGTGCACTCGTGTGGTGCGGGGCGAGACCCCTGTGTTCCGGCGTGAAGCAATACGTGACGGTGACGCCGAAATCCTCGAGCGCCTCCATCTGGCGATCGAACCACGCCAGCGCATCCGGCCGGAATCGATCGGCCCAGGAGAGGCCGGTGCGCAGATGGGTGACGCCGAGGCGCTTCATCCATTGGACGGCGTCGTCAAGCCGCGGGTCCTCGAAATGGAACCACTGCACGAGCCCGACTTCCGGCGTGTGCCGTGCGAATTCCTCAAGCGCCAGCTTCGGAGAGCCGTCCTCGCGCAGAAGACCCATGTAGAAATGCCGGTAATAGGAAGAGCCCTCCGCCTCCTTGTGCCGGGTGGTGGCCGGCCAAGCGCGCGGCAGATCGTAGAGGCTGTACCACTGAACCCGCTCGACCCTTTCCTTGAGCAGCTCTGCGGTTCTTTTCAGCCCCCATAGCTGCACCTCCTCGGCCCCGAACGTCGAGACGCCGACCTCGCTTACCCAGATCGGCAGATTGGTGACGCTCCGCAGTTCGTCGATTCTCTGCGGCCATTCGTGGATCTGCCAGAGATTCCAGTCGAGCGGAAAGCCATGGGCGGCAACGGCGTCGACGTGATCGAGCACGCCATAGGTTTCCATGAGCGTCAGGAAGCCCGGGTCGATCGGCGAGATGCCGCCGAGCACCTTCGTGAGATTGGGATTCACATTTCCGATGGCGTCCGCGGCGAGCTTCGCCATATGCGCAAAGCGGCTCCAATCAGGATCGATCTCCGGATCCCAATGCGACTTGTTGTTCGGCTCGTTCCAGATCATTGCGGCTTCGATCATCAGTACCTCCGAACTGCCGTAGACCGGCCAGGTTCAACGAACTGCGCTTTCGGGATGCCCGGGAGGCTCACCATGCGTCTTCGTTCAATGTCAGTAGCTTTGCCCC
This sequence comes from Sinorhizobium fredii USDA 257, assembly GCF_000265205.3. Classification (NCBI taxonomy): domain Bacteria; kingdom Pseudomonadati; phylum Pseudomonadota; class Alphaproteobacteria; order Hyphomicrobiales; family Rhizobiaceae; genus Ensifer; species Ensifer fredii. The sequence goes on along the minus strand of NC_018000.1, from coordinate 5,315,646 downwards.
CCAGTCGCCCGTCACCATGGTGGAGATGGAGGCGGGTGCAATTTCGAAGCGGGGCCAGGCGTCTACCGACAGGCCGAGCACATGGCACACCAGGGCCTTGATGACGTCGGCATGGCTGACAAGGACGACTTTTCCGTCACGTTCGAGCCGGCCGAGCTTCTCGACGAGCGCCAGCACCCGCGACTGGACCTCCAGCATCGTTTCTCCGCCCGGTGCGCGCACCAGGCTTCTTATCGAATTCCACCGATGCCAATGCGGGTCGGTGTTCAGCACGTCGAAGGTCTTGCCGGACCACGCGCCAAAGTCCACCTCGTCCAGCGCATCGGCGGTTTCGACCTCCGAAATTTCGGATGCAACGGCAATTGCCGCGGCCGTTTCCTGGGTGCGCTTGCGCGGGCTGGCATGGATCGCGCCGACGTCCTCGCGGGAAAGCCGCGCCGCCAGGCGCATGGCCTGTTCCCGGCCGGCTGGTCCAAGCGGAACGTCTGCCGTCCGCCCCGCAAGGAAGCTGCCGATCCTGTCGTGAGCGGCGTGCCGCACCAGAAGGAACGTGGTCGTCACTCGGCCGCTCCCCGGAGTGCGTCGGTGTCGCCTGCGATGAACTCTTCGAGCCGTATGCGCGCCTCGGCATCGGTGAATTGCCGGGGCGGTGATTTCATGAAGTAGCTTGAGGGGGCGATCAGCGGGCCGCCGAGGCCGCGGTCCAAACCGAGCTTGGCGCATCGCACCGCATCGATGACCACGCCGGCGGAGTTCGGCGAATCCCAGACTTCGAGCTTCAGCTCGACATTCAGCGGAACGCTGCCGAATGTGGTGCCCTCGACACGGATATAGGCGAACTTGCGGTCGGCGAGCCAAGGCACGTGGTCGCTCGGCCCGACATGGATGTCTCCGGGAGCAAGCGGCATATCCATCTGACTGACAACCGATTGCGTCTTGGAGATCTTCTTGGATTCCAGCCGCTCTCGTTCGAGCATGTTGAGGAAATCGGTATTGCCGCCGAAATTGAGCTGATAAGTCCGGTCGATCCGTACGCCGCGGTCGCGGAAGAGATTGGCGAGCAGCCGGTGCACGATGGTGGCGCCGACCTGGCTCTTGATGTCGTCGCCGATCAGCGGCAGGCCGTGCTCGGCGAATTTCCTCTGCCAGGACCGGTCGGAAGCGATGAAGACGGGGATGCAGTTGACGAAACCGCAGCCGGCGGCAAGCGCCTGCTCCGCATACCAGCGCGTTGCCACTTCCGAGCCGACCGGGAGGTAAGAGACCAGCACATCCGTTTCGCTTTGCCGCAGGGCCTCGGCGACATCGACGGCGGCGGCCTCGGATTCCGCGATTTCCTCGCGCAGATATCGGCCGATCCCGTCGAGCGTCCTGCCGCGCTGGACAGTGATCCCGGTCGATGCGACGTCTGCGAAACGGAACGTGTTGTTCGGAGGCGCATCGATCGCTTCGGCAACATCGCGGCCGACCTTCGATGCGGCAACGTCGAAGGCGGCGGATACTTCGATATCGCTTATGTGGTAGCCGCCGAGATTGACATGCATCAGTCCCGGCACCGGCTCGTCTTGCCTGGCGTCTCGGTAGAAAGTGAGCCCCTGGACGAGCGAGGACGCGCAGTTGCCGACTCCGACCAGCCCGATTCGAATGGATTTCGATCGCATCGCCGCACTCCCGCAAAGCATCTACAATGCTCGCCAAACCCACGCACGGCGGAATGGTTCCCTCTTTGGTTCGCACGCATCCCGCGGATCGAAAACAGGTGCTGCGCGTTCAACGCGAATGAAGAGCAATGGGCGGAGCGATGCTGGTCTACGGTGATCCGAAGCGCCGCGAGCGGGCCGACATTTTGTGCGAGACGATTGCAGCACAGTTGCGGGCGCTCGACGACCGGTCGCCGGGCCTGGAACGGCACGCCGCGTTGGTCGGCATCTTCATCAAGGCGGGCGAGCTGGTGCAGGGGCTGTCGGATTTCGAGTTCGAGAGCCTCGGGGCGGACGAGATGTCGGCCGAGCGCGAAACGTCTGGCGCTCTGCTTCTCGATCTCGCGCGGCTCGTCGCCCAATCCTGGTCTCAGGGATTCTCCGGTCGCTTGGTCCTGCCAGATCGTGTTTGGGCACTACTAAAAGAGCTTTGGGCGCCGCTGCCGCTGTCGATCAAGGATGGCGAGGGCTATGCCTTCTATGCGCTCTATCCCGAATGCTACATGGAAGCGGCAAGGCGCTCCGGGCGGGGGGCAAACACTGTCGTGATCGGCATTCGCTCGATCGGCACTAGCCTTTCGGCGGCGGTTGCCGCTGCGATCGGAGCGACAGCACCGATCACTGTGCGCCCGGTCGGCCATCCTTTCCGAAGAAAAATCCAGGTCGGTCCGCAGCTTTCACAACAGCTCCTGCGGGACAGGACAGCCGATTTCGCGATCGTCGACGAAGGCCCCGGCCTTTCCGGGAGCTCCTTCGGAAGCGTGGCGGATTGGCTGGAGGAGCATGGCGTCAGCGAAAGTCGTATCCACTTCTTTCCCGGCCACCGGGGAGAGCTTGGACCGGAAGCGAGCCAGGCTCATCACCAACGCTGGGCAGCGCGCCCCCGCAACGTGGTCGAGCTGGATGAGCTTGTCTTGGGCGGGGGCCCAGCACCGCAACGGCTCGACGCTTGGGTGAGCGAGCTTGTCGGCCCCCTCCGCCAGCCGCTTCAAGAGATTTCCGGGGGAGGTTGGCGGAGCATGCTGCAGGGCAGGCAGAAATCCTGGCCGCCCGCCGATCCCCGGTTCGAGCGGCGCAAGTTCCTGGCGCGTACGGCCGATGGGACATGGCTCGTGAAATTTGCGGGTCTCGGTGACGTCGGCCAGCGCAAACTCGAAAACGCACGGTTGTTGGCGGAGGCTGGGTTCACGCCGCCGGTCTTCGGTCTCTGCCATGGCTTCCTGGTTCAAAAGTGGGTCGTGGCGGAACCGCTCGCGCCAAGCGACTTTCACCGCACGGAGTTCGTTGAACATCTCGGGCGGTATTTAGCGTTTCGGGCACGGCGTCTGCCGCGGCCGGCGGCGCGCGGCGCGTCCTTGGCAATGCTCTGCGAGATGGCCGTCGCCAATACGGGAGAAGCGTTTGGCGAAGCCGTCGCGGCCCGGCTCAAGTCACTGCTGTCTAGAACCTTGCGCGATGATCTTCCGGTCATGCCCGTCGATACGGACAGCCGCCTTCACCGATGGGAGTGGCTGGCCGGCAAAAACGGCTTCCTGAAGGCCGATGCACTCGACCACAGTGCCGCCCACGACCTCGTCGGGCCTCAGGATATCGCCTGGGATGTCGCGGGCGCCACCGTCGAGTTCGACCTGACGCCACAGGAAACGGCCGCTCTGCGGGCGGTCGTATCCGACAGATGCGGGCGTGCCGTCGACGCGGAATTGCAGAAGGCTCTTGAACTCTTCTACCTGGCCTTCCAACTCGGGCTCTGGACCTCCGCAAAGTTTGGCGCCGCCTTCGACGAGGTTCCGCGGCTGGACGCTGTCGTCGCGCGTTACGCGAAGCTCTTGCTCCGGCGCATCGAAGGGTGCGCGAACTGAAGGCCGTGAACGCGCTATCTCCCGTAGATTTTGTCGAGGACCTCGGCCACGGCGACGAAACAACTATTGTCCGGGTCGAAACGCTCGCCTGCGGCAAGACGCTCCGCCCAGGAGGCCGCGGCGCGTCCGCCCCAGTCGTCCGGGGGAAACGCCAGCACCTCCCGCTGCGTCCCGCGATACCGTTCGGCGGTAAAGTCGAGATAGGATCCGTCGACGTTTCTGAGGCTGGCGCCCCCTTTGGTGCCGTAGAAATCGGCACTGATCACCGCGTCGCATCCCGCGTGCAAGTGCCATGAGCAAGTGACCCGGGCAACGACACCATTTGCCAGTTCGAGCGTCGCGACGGCGTAGTCCTCGACCTCCTCACCGTCGCGGCGGATGGGAACACCCTTGTGAAACAACCTGCTCCCGACGCGAGTCACCTCGGGGAATCCGAGAACCCAAAGAAGGAGATCGACGAGGTGCACGCCGAGATCGATGACACAGCCTCCGCCGGAGAGCGCCTTGTCGTAGAACCACGGCTTGCTCGGCCCATAGGCGTTGTGAAAGGTGAGATCGACGGCGAAAACGGTGCCGAGTTCGCCCGAAGCGATCAGATCACGAATCCGCTGCATGCCGGCGGTGTAGCGATAGGAGAGGTCCACCCCCAGCAGCCTGTGGGAGTGCCGCGCCGCTTCGACGACCGCCAGGGTCTCGTCTCGCGTTCGACCGAGCGGCTTTTGGCAAAAGACCGCCAGACCCTGCTCCAGGGCCACGATCGATTGGGCGGCGTGGAGTGCGCTTGGAGAGGCGATGACAATGCCGTCGAGATGCTCGTCGAGCAAGGCGTCAAGGGAATTGACGACGGCGGCATCGGGCGTCAGTTCGCGTGCCGCCGCCGCCATTTCCGGTGTGGGGTCGAATATCGCAGCTGTTTCGACTGCGCCGGTTTCAACAATCGCCCGCATGCGGTGCAGGCCGATACGCCCCACGCCGAGGAAGCCCACTCGTGGGCGGCCGGCGGCGTGCCGGCTCGTTGCAAGCGGAGTCGCGTCACTCATCGTAGATCACCAGTGCCTTGATGAAGCCTTCGGGACGATCGCGCGTCATGTTGAGCGCCGCGCCGAGCTCTTCGAGCCGGAACCGGTGCGTATAGAGTCTTGCCGGCGACAGGCGCCCGGCGGCCGTCGCCTCGATCGCCTCATGGATGCCGCGCATGTAGATCGCCGGATCGCGCTCATGGGCGTTGATCACGTCGAGCCCGCGCCAGTTCCAGAGCTGCATGTTCACCTGACGCGGGCCGTCCTGGTGATAACCCGCAATGACGAGCCGGCCCCGCTCTTTGGTCAGTTCGCCGGCAAGGTCCAGAGGCCACTGCTTGCCGACCGCTTCGATGACGCAATCGGAAAACTCGCCGGATGTCAGTTGCTTCACCTTGTCGATGATCTGCCAATGATCATCCATGGCGATCACTTCGCTCGCACCGGAGCTCTTCGCCGCAGCAAGCGAGGAAGGTCGGCGCGATATGGCGATGACGCGCGCTCCAGCAGAGCTTGCGAGCTCCGTGAGAAGAATGCCGAGAAAGCCGATGCCGATGATCGCCACGGTCTCGCCTGGTCTGATGGCGCTGCGCCGGAAGATGTTGAAGGCGCAGCCGAGAGGCTCCCCGGGGAAGGGCTGGTCCGCGAGTGCGGCGGGCAGGGGGGCGATCGCGGACTGATCCGCGATGTCGTACGTCGCATAGGCGTGAAAGGAGAGCGCCGCGACGCGGTCGCCCGCCACGAAACCATGCACATCCTCGCCGACCGCATCGATCACTCCCCAGCCCTCGTGACCAAGTGCGCCGGGTTCGGTCGGAAACTGCATCCATTCCGGCCCCGCCCAAGGTACGAGATTGGATGCACAGACGCCACAGCCTTGCAGCTTGATCCGGACCTGCCCGGGGCCGGGCTCCGGCAGCGGCAATGTGTCGATGCGAAAAACGCCCGGCCCGGTGACGATTGCCGCAGACATGGTGTCAGTCCTCGGCTGCGCCCTGATGTTCATACCTGCCTCCGTTGTTGACATGGAGCATGCCCGGCGGCTCGGCGCGACGTCGGGATGTCGAAATGAAAGAGATCCCCACATACCCTCGCCGTCGGCCGGGAAAACGCTCGGCCGCCTCGGCACTTAACTTCATGCTTGGGGCTTTTGTTCCTGCCGATCTCGGGCGTTTAGGGAACCTCATGCGGAGAGCGAGGTTTGTAGCTTGGGCGTGCGCGGCATTCACCGGTTCAATCATCAGCTACGTACATGTTCAAAGAAGAAGTCATAGATGAAGGAACCTTTGTTGCAGACGTTTGTTGGAGCTTTGTCTCTATCTCTGATTGGTCATCGTCAGGAGCGGTTATGACAAAGGTACTTGTCACCGGCGGCTGCGGGTTCATTGGCCGGCATGTGGTCGACGAACTTCTCTCAGGGAATTACGAGCTGCGCGTGTTGGACGCGCTCAACGAGCAGGTCCATGCAGACGCGCAGATCAGGCTGGCGCCGGACGTGGAAATGCGACGGACCGACATTCGCGATGCGGATGCTGTGAGAGATGCGCTGACGGGGATCGATTGTGTCGTCCATCTCGCCGCAGAGGTCGGGGTCGGCCAGTCGATGTACGAGATCGCCCGATATGTGGGTGTCAACGATCTTGGGACGGCCGTGCTGCTCGAGGCGATGATCGAGAGCCCGATCCGCCGCATCGTCGTCGCATCGTCGATGAGTGTCTATGGCGAAGGTCTTTACGAGACCACCGCGGGAGAGCGTATGCCGCATGCCAGACGCTCGCCTGCCGATATCCGACCCGGCGCATGGGACCCGCTCGGACCGAACGGAGAGCGCCTCAGGCCCGTTGCCACGGACGAGCACAAGCCGGTCGACCTCGCTTCCATCTACGCGCTGACGAAATACGCTCAGGAGCGCCAGGTGCTGATCTTCGGCGAAGCCTATGGCAGGCAAGCCGTAGCGCTCCGTCTCTTCAACGTGTTCGGCGCCGGACAGGCGCTTTCCAACCCCTATACCGGCGTGCTCGCCAATTTCGCATCCCGCCTTGCCAACGGCCAACCGCCGATGGTGTTCGAGGACGGCAGGCAGCGTCGCGATTTCGTCCATGTCCGCGACGTGGCGCGCGCCTTTCGGCTGGTGCTCGAGCAACCGCAGGCGGCGGGGCACGTCATCAATGTGGGCAGCGGCAACGCCTACGCCATTGCAGACGTCGCTTGCCTGCTGGCGGAGGCCATGGGTGTGCCGAATCTCGAGCCGGAGATCATGAACAAGGCTCGCTCCGGCGATATCCGGAATTGCTTCGCCGACATCTCCAAGGCTCGCGACCTGCTCGGGTTCCAGCCGGCACACAGGCTCGAAGATTCGCTTGCGGAATTCGCGCATTGGGTCATGAGCGTCGGCGCGATCGACCGCGGCGCAGAAATGAAGCGGCATCTGGAAGCGCGGGGGCTCGTTCGATGAGCGCCGGGACAATTGAAAAGGGCGGCGGCGTGCCAGCGCCGGCCCTTTCCGGAAAAACGGCGGCAGTTCTCGTCGTGGGCGGCAGCGGCTTTCTCGGCTGCAACGTCGCCGACAGCTTCCTGCGCGACGGTGAGAAGGTGATCGTCCTCGACAATCTGAGCCGTCCGGGCGTCGAGCGGAACCTTCAGTGGCTGATCGAAAATCACGGCAGTGCCGTCCACGCCGAAATTGCCGACATCCGCGATCTCGCCGCCATCGAGCCGGTTTTCAAGGAGGCAAAGGCGATCTTCCATTTTGCAGCGCAGACGGCAGTGACGACCAGCCTCCTGCAGCCGATCGACGATTTCGATACAAACGCGCGCGGTACGCTCAACGTCCTTGAGGCGGTGCGCCGCGCCGGACGCCGCGCACCGGTGATCTTCGCCAGCACCAACAAGGTCTATGGCGCGCTGACGGGTCTGGAGATGGATGAGGCCGGCGATCGCTACCTGCCGGCCGATGCCGTCACGCGCAGATATGGCGTCGGAGAGGCGCAGCCCCTGGATTTCTGCACCCCCTATGGCTGCTCGAAAGGCGTCGCGGATCAGTACGTGCTCGACTATGCCAAATCCTTCGGGCTGCCGACAGCGGTGCTCAGGATGAGCTGCGTCTATGGTCCGCGGCAGTTCGGCACGGAGGATCAGGGATGGGTCGCACATTTCCTCATTCGCGCGCTCGCGAATGAGCCGATCTCCGTCTACGGCGACGGCAAGCAGGTCCGTGACATCCTCCATGTCAGTGACGCGGTGGCCGCCTACAGGGCCCTACTGGCGTCGATCGACCGCCTTTCGGGACGCGCCTTCAATCTTGGAGGCGGTCCCGGCAATGCGGTTAGCCTCGCCGAGGTCCTGGACGAGATCGAGCGCGTGACGGCACGCCGGCTGAGGACGGTGAAGGGCGACTGGCGCGCCGGAGACCAGCTGTATTTCGTCGCCGACACGCGTGCACTTGCGGATGCTCTCGGCTGGAGACCCCACACCGATTGGCGTGCCGGATTGCGCGACCTGCATGCGTGGCTTCTGCAGGATTGGGCCGGGGTCAACAAGGCCCAGTTTCAGCGCCGGCCGCGGAGGATCACCGCATGACCGCCCGTGCCATGTCCGCCGCGCGGCCTTCCGCTCATGGCGGCCCGGTGCGGCTGCCGCGGCGCATCCTGATGAGCGTCGATGCGGTCGGCGGTGTCTGGCGCTATGCGATGGATCTTGCCGAAGCCCTCTGCGAGCCGGGCATCGAAACAGTCTTCGTGGGCTTCGGTCCCGCGCCGTCCGAGGCACAACGCCGCGAAGCTTCCCATGTTGGCCTGCTCGAATGGCTTGCCGCGCCGCTGGATTGGATGGCAGACGACGAAAGCGCGCTGGAGGCCGTCTCGGCTGGCCTGGGCGAATTGTCGCTCAGGCATTCGGTCGATCTCGTGCATCTGAACATGCCGTCTCAGGCGGCCGGCTTTGCCTCGCAGGTGCCCGTCGTCACCGTCTCTCACTCCTGCGTCGTCACCTGGTTCGGGGCCGTGCGGGACGGCCGCCTGCCGGAGATGTGGCTCTGGCAGAAGCGGCGCAACCGGCTTGGCTTCGACCGTGCGGATGTGGTTCTGGCGCCAAGTCGAAGCCACGCGGCGGCGCTTGAGCGCTGCTATGGACCGATCGACAATCTTGCCGTCGTCTACAACGCCAGCCGCAATCACGCCTTGACGATCCCTAAGGCGAACTTCGTCTTTGCGGCGGGTCGCTGGTGGGACGAGGGCAAGAACGGCGCTGTGCTGGACAGGGCTGCCGCCGAGATCCGCTGGCCGGTGCTCATGGCGGGTGCCTGCGACGGGCCGAACGGGCAGCACCTTGCCATCGAACAGGCCGATCACAGGGGCGAGCTCAGCCACGAGCGAGCGATGGCGCTGATGTCGCGCGCTGCGATCGTCGTTTCGCCGTCGATCTACGAACCATTCGGCTTGGCTCCCCTCGAGGCGGCTGGCGCCGGAGCGGCGTTGGCGCTCGCCGATATCGACACCTACCGGGAGCTCTGGGACGGTGCCGCGCAGTTCTTCGATCCGGGCGATGCCAAGGCGCTGGCGAGCGCGGTCAACGATTTGGCACAGGATGCTCGGCTCAGGGCAGAACTTGGCCGGGAAGCCCGATCGCGAGCGCGATCCTTCACGCTGGAGGCCCAGCGCGAGCGGATGCTCGAAGCCTATGGACAGGCGATGCTCAGGTCCATCCGATTGACGGCAGCGGAGTGAGCGATGCGGTTCCTCTTCTACACCCAATCCCTCGTCTCCGACTGGAACCATGGCAATGCGCATTTCCTGCGCGGCGTCATGCGCGAACTCCTCAGCCGCGGGCACGAGGCGACGGCTCTCGAGCCGAGCAACTCCTGGAGCCGCCTGAACCTGATCGCAGACCAGGGCGTCGGGCCGATCGCTGCCTTCGGCAAGCACTTTCCCGAATTGCGCGCCGAGAGCTACGACGCGAACTTCGATCACGAGGCAGCGATCGGGGAGGCCGATGTCGTTGTTGTGCACGAGTGGACCGAGCCGGCCTTGATCGCCCGGCTCGGACGCATCCGTCGCGATGGCGGCCGTTTCACGCTCGCTTTTCACGACACGCATCATCGGGCCGTCACTCAGCGGCGCGAGATTGCCCGGCTTGATTTTACCGACTACGATTTCGTCCTGGCTTTCGGCGAGCCGCTGCGCGAGCGCTATCTCAGCGCCGGCTGGGGCAGGCATGTCTTCACCTGGCATGAGGCCGCCGACACCTCGTTGTTTCGCCCGATGCCGGAGGTCGAGAAGACTGGCGATCTCGTCTGGATCGGCAATTGGGGTGACGACGAGCGCAGCGCGGAGATCGCCTCCTTCCTCGTCGAGCCGGCGCGACGACTGAAGCTGAGGACGAGAGTGCGGGGCGTCAGGTATCCAGGCGCCGCACTGAAGGCGCTGCGGGCGGCGGGAATCGCCTATGGCGGCTGGGTCGCCAACGCCGAGGTCCCCCGCATTTTCGCCGAGCACCGGGCGACGGTGCACATTCCGCGGCGACCCTATGTGGAGGCGCTGCCCGGCATACCGACCATCCGCGTTTTCGAGGCGCTTGCCTGCGGCATTCCGCTAATCTCGGCGCCCTGGAACGATGCCGAGGGGCTTTTCCGCGCCGGCAGAGACTTCTTGTTCGCTCAAAGCGGAGAAGAGATGACGCGCCTGCTGTGCCAGGTGCTCTCCGAACCGGCTTTCGCTGAGGAACTGACGGCGAGCGGACTGGAAACGATCCGGAAACGCCACACCTGTGCGCATCGCGTCGACGAACTTCTCCACATAGTCGCTTCCTATAGACCGAAAAGCGCAGCGAGTGACGGCGTCACGACGAAGGAGGCCGCGTTATGAGAATTGCCTTTTATGGATCGAGCCTCGTTTCGGCCTATTGGAACGGTGCGGCCACCTATTACCGCGGCCTGCTGCGGGCGCTGGCCGCGCGGAACTATGAAATCACTTTCTATGAACCGGACGTCTATGATCGGCAGATGCACCGCGACATCGATCCGCCGGACTGGTGCAAGGTGGTCGTCTACGAGGGCACGATTGCGGCGCTGAAGCGGACCGCAGCATGGGCGGCCGAGGCCGACATCGTCATCAAGGCGAGCGGTGTCGGTTTCGAGGACGATCTGCTGCTTGAAGAAGTGATGTCGGCGGCACGCCCAAGCGCGCTCAAAATCTTCTGGGATGTCGACGCGCCCGCCACGCTTCAGGAGCTCCGAGCCTCCCCCGATCATCCGCTGCGGCGCGCACTGCCTTCGCTCGATTTCGTGTTGACCTATGGCGGCGGCGATCCGGTCGTCAGGTCCTATCGCGCGCTTGGCGCCCGCCAATGCGTTCCGATCTATAATGCCGTCGACCCGGAGACGCATCATCGCGTTTCGGCGGATCCGCGCTTTGCTGCCGATCTTGCCTTCCTCGGCAATCGACTGCCGGATCGCGAGGCGCGGGTGGAAGCCTTCTTCCTTGCGCCCGCGGCCCAACTCGGCAACCGGCGATTCTTGCTCGGCGGGGCCGGCTGGCACGACAAGCTGCTGCCCGCAAACGTCGCCTATATCGGCCATGTCCCGACGGCCGATCACAACGCCTTCAACGCGACGCCGCATGCAGTGCTCAATATTTCGCGCGACAGCATGGCGCAGAACGGGTTTTCGCCGGCAACCCGCGTCTTCGAGGCGGCAGGTGCCGGCGCCTGTCTGATCACCGACGCCTGGGAAGGCATCGAACTCTTCCTGAAGCCGGGAGAGGAGGTGCTGGTCGCCCGCGACGGCCAGGACGTGGTGGAGCTGATGCGGGACCTGACTCCTGCCCGTGCGAAGCAGATCGGCGAGCGAGCGCTCGCACGGGTTCTCGGCGAACATACCTATGCGCATCGTGCCGCGGAGGTGGACCGTATTCTTCGCGACCGGCCGCGCCGGGTGGAGGCAGCCGAATGAGCCGTCCGCTCGACATCGCCATTCTGGGCCTCTCGCTCTCCTCCTCCTGGGGCAACGGCCATGCGACGACGTTTCGAGCGCTGCTTCGGGGTGTCCACGCGGCCGGCCATCGGGTGACTTTCCTGGAATGCGACGTGCCCTGGTACGCGCGCCACCGCGACCTGACCGAGCCGGACTTCTGCGAGCTTGTCCTTTATGGGAGCGTCGACGAGCTGCTCACGCTGCATGCCGGCAGGCTGGCTCGTGCCGACGCCGTGATCATCGGCTCGTACGTGCCGGATGGTGTCGAGGTGATCGACGCGGTCGTCGATCTCGGTCCGAGGCGGCTGTGCTTCTACGACATCGACACGCCGGTGACGCTCGCAAAGCTCGGGCGCGGCGACGAGGAATATGTGGCTCGGCGGCAGGTGCCGTTCTTCGATCTCTACTTCTCTTTTTCGGGCGGCCAGATGCTCGATCGGCTTCGCGGCGAGTTCGGGGCGAGGCGACCGATGCCGCTCTACTGCGCCGTCGATCTGGACATCTATCGCAATACCGGTGCGCCGAGAGAATGGGATCTCGGCTATCTCGGAACCTTCAGCCCCGACCGGCAACCGACGCTCGAGCGCCTGCTGATCGAGCCGGCGCGGCGATTGCCGGAAATGCGCTTCGTCGTTGCCGGCCCGAACTATCCCCCCCAGATCGATTGGCCGGGAAATGTGGAGCGCATCGAGCATCTGCCGCCTGCCGAACACGCCGAATTCTACAGCCGCCAGCGGTTCACGCTGAACGTGACGCGTGCCGACATGGTCGCGGCAGGCTGGTCGCCGAGCGTGCGGCTCTTCGAGGCGGCCGCCTGCGGCACACCCCTGATCAGCGATTGGTGGGAGGGCATCGACAGTTTCTTCCCGCCCGAACAGGCCGCGATCATCGCGCGCAGCAGCGACGACGTCGTCGCAGCACTGACGAGCTTCGACGATCGTCGGTGCAAGGCCATCGCCGACAACGCCTATCAGCGTGTCGCAAACGCGCACAGCGCTGCGGTGCGCGCCGGAACCTTCGTCGAGGCCATCGAAAGCATCGCACCCAAGACTGATCTCGCCACGAGACATTCCGAGCGGCGGCTTCGGGTATAAACCGAAAGGAGAACGGCCTATGGCAAAGAGAAACGGAGCAAATCGCGGGAAGGTCATCCTCGTTGCCGGCGGGGCCGGCTTCGTCGGGTCCCACCTTTGTTCAGCCCTGCTTGCTGCCGGCAATCGGGTGATCTGCCTCGACAGCTATCTGACGGGATCCCCGGCCAATGTCGCCGGCCTTCAGCGCAACCCGTACTTCACCATGGTCGAACAGGATGTCTGCGACGAGATCACCAGCGATGAGCCGCTCGACGCGATCTACAATCTCGCTTGCCCCGCCTCGCCGCCGTCCTACCAGGCCGACCCGATCCATACGATGATGACCAGCGTGACCGGAACCGGAAATCTGCTGCGGCTTGCCGCACGCCACGGTGCCAGGTTCCTCCAGGCCTCGACGAGCGAGATCTACGGCGATCCGCAGGAGCATCCGCAGCAGGAGGAGTATTGGGGGCATGTCAATTGCACCGGTCCGCGGGCTTGCTACGACGAAGGCAAGCGGGCGGCCGAGACGCTGTGCTTCGACAGCCTGCGCGCCGGCAGCGTCGACGCAAAAGTGGCGCGCATCTTCAACACCTACGGCCCGCACATGCGTCCGAACGACGGGCGGATCGTGTCGAACTTCATCGTTCAGGCACTGAACAACGAGCCGCTGACGGTTTATGGCAGCGGCGAGCAGACGCGGTCCTTCTGTTTTGTGTCCGATCTCGTCGAAGGATTGGTTAAGTTGATGAATCGCGATCCGAATCCAGGTGTACCGGTGAACCTCGGCAATCCGGGCGAGTTTACCGTCATCGAACTGGCCGAACTCGTGCTTTCCAAAGTCAGGACGGCGTCGACGATCGCCTACGCGCCCTTGCCGCCCGATGATCCGCAGCGCCGCCGGCCCGATATCTCCCGGGCAAAATCACTTCTCGGCTGGGAGCCGAAGGTTCCGCTGCAGGAGGGGCTGACGCACACCATTGCCTGGTTCGAGAGGATGATTCCGAAGCAAAGGCCAGTGCGCCGGGGCGGCCGTTCCGAGCTTCAGCCGAAAATGTCCGTCCTCTCTCAGGATCTTTGATCATGGTTCAGGAGACGAAATACCGAACAGCGATCGAGGACGAGATCCTGGCACTCGGACCCTGGTTCCACAACATGCGGATCGCGGGCGTCGAAACATCTCCCGATCACTTTCTCGGCGATTACCCTGCGGTGAAATGGAAAGCGTTCAAGCATGTGGTGCCGGAGGACCTCGAAGGCCGCAGCGTGCTCGATATCGGCTGCAATGCTGGGTTCTATTCGCAGGAGATGAAGCGCCGCAACGCCGGCCGGGTGCTTGGCATCGATTCCGATCCTCGCTATCTACGGCAAGCGAAATTCGCCGCCGAACAGGCCGGAATGCGGATCGAGTTCAGGCTGATGTCCGTCTATGACGTGGCGCAGCTTCGCGACAGGTTCGACCTGGTGATCTTCATGGGTGTTCTTTACCATCTGCGCCATCCGCTGCTGGCGCTCGATCTCCTCTACGAGCACGTGGTCGGTGACCAGATGCTTTTCCAGTGCATGCAGCGCGGAGCCAAGTCGGTCTCGCCGCTCGAAGCCGATTACGACTTCGGTGAGTGGGATATTTTCGATCGTCCGGACTATCCCAAGCTGTTCTTCGTCGAGCATCGCTTCGCCGACGATCCCACCAACTGGTTCATCCCGAACCGCGCCGGCGTCGAGGCGATGCTGCGCAGCGCCGGCTTCGTCATCGAAGCGAACCCGGAGCGGGAGGTCTATCTGGTGCGCAAGGGGGAGCGGCCCTTCATGGGCGAGCCGACGCCGCTCATCGGCTCCACGAACCGGTAGGTCCACGAATCGATCACTTCACCGTGAGGTCTGGGCTCCGGCTTGACACGACAATAAACCGCTCCAATTCCCTCCAGCAATTCAGCTTGTATTCGGAGGGCGCCGATGGACGTCTTTGCCGCCAAAGCCGGATTTCTCGCGCTTGCCGCTGTCGCGACTGTCGCCTTCGGCGTTGCCGGCCCGGCACGGGCCGAACTGCTTGCCCGCGTTCCCGCCGCGCGCGAAATGGCGGTCTGCGGCGACATGTTGTTCGTCGGGACGAAGGGCTCCTCGGTCTATGCCGTGCCGTTGTCAGGCGGCCGTGCCCGGCGTGTCGCCTCCGGGTTCTCCGCTCCGAACGGCGTCGCATGCGCCCGCGACCGCTTGTTCGTCGCCTCGAGGGACAGCGTTACGGCCTTCGACATCGGGCCCGGCGGCGCTCTCAGCGGCCGGCGCGATATTCGCCGGGACCTGCCGAATTCGGGAGCCCATAGTTTTCGCTATATCGCCATCGGTCCCGATTCGCGGCTCTATGTGTCGTTCGGATCACCTTGCAACATCTGCTTGCCGCGCGGGCTGCAAGGCACGATCGTCAGCATGACCCAGGACGGCTCCGGCCTACGACGCGTCGCCTGGGGCGTGCGCAATTCGGTCGGCTTTGATTGGCGCGGCGGCACCATGTTCTTTACCGACAACGGCGCCGACCGGATGGGCGACGACATCCCGCCCGACGAGCTGAACGCGCTCCGACCGGGCGGCTTTTACGGGTTTCCCTATTTCGGAGGCCAGATCCGGCTTAAAGGGTTTGAGCAGGCGCCGCCGCCCGCCCGCCAGATAGCACCCGTTTTCAACTTTCAGGCCCATGTCGCGGCGTTGGGCATCCATTTCTTCCGCAGCCTCGGCGGCGACGCGTTGGTCGCCCAGCATGGCAGTTGGGACCGGTCCGTGCCCGTCGGGTATCAGGTCGTGCGGCTGCGCTTTCGGGGCGGCCGGCCGGTGTCGGCGACGACCTTCCTCAGGGATGTCGGCCGGCCGGTGGACGTTAAGGAAGCGCCGGACGGTTCGGTCCTCGTATCCGACGATGCCGGCGGCGCGATCTACATCTTCAGACGATAACCCCCAAGGGTCCTGTCAGCGGCGCTTTTCATTTCCTATCGTGAAGTAGTTTTTCATTTCTGAAAAACACCTTGCGGAATCCGAGCTTCTGATCGCCGACTTCCGATGACATGGTTGGTCACCGCCGCACCACCAAGGGAAGGGAACGCCATGCTTGCCAGCGACATCTCTACGATCGGACGCAGACCATTGGGACGTTCCGGCCTCTCGGCTGGAGCCATTGGCTTAGGTGGTTGGGCGATCGGCGGCTATTTCACCCTTCGTGGAAAGCCGGATGGTTGGGGTGAGGTCGATGACGAGCAGTCGATCCGCGCCATTCGTCTCGGGCTCGAAATGGGTGCATCGCTGATCGACACGGCCGATGCCTACGGAACCGGGCACAGCGAAGAGGTGATCGGCCGGGCACTCAGCGGGCGAAGAGGCGACGCTATCATCGCAACGAAGTTCGGATACACCTACGATCGCGCCGCCCGCGCTCTCATCAGCACCGATGTCAGTCCCGCTTACATCAACGAGGCCTGCGCGGCATCGCTCCAGCGTCTCAGCACCGATTATATCGACCTTTATCAAATTCATGTCGGGGAACTTTCAGGCGATCAGGCGGATGCGGCCGGCGAGACGCTCGAAAAGCTGGTGGAACAAGGTGCCATCCGTTTCTGGGGCTGGAGTACGGATAACGCCGCCGCGGCGAAGCGACTGGTGAAATTCCCGCATTTCGTCGCGGTTCAGCAGGAGCTGAACGTTTTCGCGGATGGGCCGGACATGCTTGCGATGTGCGAATGCAACGATCTTGCCAGCCTTAATCGCTCGCCCTTGGCGATGGGATTCCTGACCGGCAAGTTCCGGGCGGATACGCGCTTGCCCGCAAACGACGTGCGCGCGGCCGGGCACAGCTGGGTGCGTTTCTTCGAGGACGGGCGGCCGCGTGCCGATCATCTCAAGCGCCTTGCCGAAGTACGGGAGCTGCTGCAGACCGGCGGCCGGACCTTGGCGCAAGGGGCACTCGGCTGGATTCTCGCCCGTTCACCCAACACCTTTCCCATTCCCGGTTTCAAGACGGAGGTGCAGGTGCGCGAGAATCTCGCCGTGCTCGAGAAGGGCGCGTTGCCGGC
The DNA here is from genome assembly GCF_000265205.3 of Sinorhizobium fredii USDA 257. Taxonomy (NCBI): domain Bacteria; kingdom Pseudomonadati; phylum Pseudomonadota; class Alphaproteobacteria; order Hyphomicrobiales; family Rhizobiaceae; genus Ensifer; species Ensifer fredii. The sequence goes on along the minus strand of NC_018000.1, from coordinate 5,298,970 downwards.
AGCCACGATGGCGGAAATCGACGCGATTCTCGGCAACTAGGGCAATCAGCGATCGCTCAGCCGCGATCAGCCCCATGCAGGCTCTGGTTGGACCGGCCGCTCAAGGCCGGTCCAATATGTTCGTCTCGAGCCGTGTTGCGAACGGCCGGAGGCTGTAAACCGCATGTACGCTGACCCGCCGTTGATGGGAGCGGCAAAGTGTTGCGGTCCTGCAACGGATCCGGTGGCGATTGCTGCAATCCGAAATTGTGTATTTGCCAATCGGCCGGACTCGTGTATGTTGGCGTCACTTGCAATTCAAGCCAGAGGAGGCGTGAAATGGATACTATTCTCGTGACTGTGCGCCTCACTCGCGGAACGGCTGCTGTGGCCTCGATGCATCGTGCATCCAGCCCGAGCCTACTTTGTGTCCAGGGCTATTAAAGCCCGGATTTCCGCTGATTGGCGCTATCCCAACTTGACTTGACGTGACCGGCTGACGGAGCGATTTGCTCGTATTTCGCGTCCGCACCCGCGCGTCTTTCTGACCTTCGAGAGGACCTGGCCGCGTCGTGCGCCGGGACGGAAAATCATGCGCGAAACACAATTATTGGTTGTTGATACCCTTGCCGCAACGGTCGATGACCTGTTCCGGAAATTTGGCGCCAGGAAGACTGTGCGTGCGTTGCTTCTGGCACTCTGGAGACATCGTCAAATGACGAACCAAGTCTCCCATCTGTCCGATCGCATGCGCCGCGACATCGGTCTTCCCGAGAATGAGGACCGGCTGCTGGAAGTCAGATTTTCCCTTTGGGATGTACGGCTTTGAAGTGCCGCCCGACCGGGGCGAGCGCGGGGTCCGCGGAGGGGTGCCATGGGCGCCCCTCCTACGTTTTCTGGCCTGCTCGATCAGTGGGGGCCAACCCGACGTCAGCGGCCGCGGGCCGGAGTAGGAGTTTTCCTGCTTCCCGCATGATCGAGAACGGCACTAACCCAATCGCATGAATGGTGCGCAGACGTAGCCCGCAGTATTATGGCGCCTGCTCCTCGCGGGAGGCGGTGGAGCGAGGGAGGACCGAGCCATGCCTGTGTCTTCGGTGCTGCGTTGTCTGTGGCCAAGCTGTCTGGCGGCAGTCATTGCTTTCATGGCCGCACATCTGGTGAATGCGTCCGACAAGCTTCCGCCGGAGCTCGAGAAGCTCAAGGCGTCGCTGGAAAAATACCAGGATCCGGTGGTTGCCGTGCGCGACGGCTACTTCTCGACGCTGGGCTGCGTCACGTTCGCGAGCGGCACGATGGGGGTGCATTTCCTGAACCCCGCCTTGATCGGCCCGGTGCCCGATCCGATGAAGCCCACTCTGCTGGTCTACGAGCCGGTTGGCGACAAGCTGCAGCTGGTTGCGGTCGAATGGCTGATACCGCTCGCGACGGGCGTCAAGCCTAAACCTGAGCTGTTTGGGCAGCCCTTTGACGGGCCGATGGAGGGTCATGAGCCGCTCCTGCCGGCACAACTGCATCATTATGATCTGCATGCCTGGATCTTCAAACCGAACCCGCTCGGCCTATTCCATCCGGTCAATCCGGACGTCCAATGTCCGGAGGGGCCCTATACCCTCCTGGAAGAGGAGCCGAAATCCGTGCCGCACCACGGGGCGCAGTGAGAAGAGAGGCGCCGAGGCTCCTCCGGCATATTTGTCAGCGATCATGGTGTTGAGGGGAGATGTTCAAATGCCCTTCCAGGGCGGATGTGAACGAGGGGAAGCGATGACCGTCCAACGGCGAGAGGCCGTTGGTCTCGCCGGGGCGACGTGTGCGCCTCCTGATGGCCAACATCTCGGTGGAGAGATTGTCGAGATATTCCAGAGCCTCCTTGGCCGCCTCGGCCATGACCGTGCTGCCATCCACTGCGGCCCCGCTCCGCAGCTCGTGTCGGACGTCCTCCACGGCCTCTGCAATGAACCGTTGCGGGTCGTCCGTCTGCGCGGCAATCCAGTGCATCAAACGGCACATCAACATCTCGTTAACGCGCATCGCGGCGACAGTCTGGCCGAGCATCAATGTGAGTTTCTGAAGCTTGTTCTCTTTCTGAGGCATCGGAACCTCTTCCGTCCTGGCATTTTCTCCTCCGCCGTCGCTCTGGTGGCGGCTTCGGCTGCCGCTCGTATCGGCACAGGCTGAACGGCAGGCAGGGCGATTTGTTCCGTATATGGACTGTCCGGGAATCTGGCCGATAGGAACCAAGCGGGGCCGTCGCCGCGTTCGCGGTTTTCGGAAGGAGACCGCCAGATGCAGCCGATCTTTACCTGATTTTCGAACCAAATTTCCAGTTTCGCCGGGAGGCCGATCACTTTTGCCGTGGCGTTCTCGGCGATCGACATCTGGGCCGTGTGCGGGCCGCTCTTCGATTTCTCGGCAAAATGGCAGCTCGCCGTCAACACCTGCACGACGATCACAACATTTCTGATGGTGTTCGTGCTTCCGAACTCTCAGAACCGCGACGAGATCGCGCTGCAGGCCAAGATCGACGAGCTGACCCGCGTGAGCGACGCCGAGAACGGCTTCATGGGAATAGAAAACCTCGACGCCGCAACTGCATGTCCGAGGGTACGGAGGCCCGGGAGGCAGCGAACGGCGTCACGGCCGCGGCCGGAAAGGCGTAACTGGTTGTCGCGAACCTTGGCGAGGAATGTGGAACCAAACCGCCCTGCCGGCGTTTTTCGGCAGAGGTGGGAGGTGAAGAATGAGACACACGGACATCCGCAAGCTCGAAAAGACCGATGCCAAGCATGTCTGGGACGTCGCGGAGTATTGCAGGCGGAGCGGCATTCACAAGGCCGAGGAGCAGCGCCTGATCAAGGTCCTCGGCAGATATGCTTCGGCCCATGAGCTTCAGATGAATGTCGTGCGTCCTCAAACGCGCACACGCTGAGGCGTGATCGCGCGTCGATTTGCGGAGCAAAGCGCGTGTGGGCAGTCCTCGCCGGTGCATTCCTGTTTATCTGCGGCGTTCTCGTGATGACGTGGGAGGCGCTTGGCCGACGACGGCTAAGTGAACCGCCAAGCCCCGATGAAAACGATCCGAAGACGCTGGAGCCCCGGCACCAGGGCTTGAGCTTCCTCGGGCTGACGCGGAACTGGCACGCGGCGGCATTGATGGCTGCCGGTGCAATCCTCTTGCTCTTCGGTGCGATCCGATACGCCTTGGTGCTCTAAGGTGCTCTAAGCTGAACTGATCTCGACGAGGAAGACTTCGGAGGCGATGTCGGCCGACAGAGTGAGAGCGACGGGGTGCTGGAGCACCGCCGTATCCAGTGCGTGCAAGGTCGCAGAGACGCCTTCGGTTGACAGCGCGACGCTGCCGCGGTGGCAGAAGAGAACGAGTTCCCGGGCGTGGGTGGTGATCGGTTGCGAATGCTCCACATGGAGTTTTCGCACCCGATGCCTGAGCGTCTGCCGGCGGGTCATAACATTGAGGTCGGTGATCGGACCGTTCGCGAGTTTAGCCGACGTCGTGACATCGGCGGGAAAGGAGAGGGGTGCATCGGCAGTTGTCAAAAGCTTCGGCGGCCGACCCTCGATCAGCAGCGTCATGCCGGCGCCTTCGAGGATGGAGAGCGTTCGGTCGATGCCGGAAAAGCTGGAGAACAGGCCGTCATTGGCAACGGTAGCCATGCTGACGCGCCAGTCGAAATCGGAAAGCGGTGCACGATCCGGCGATACGGCGATTTCGACAGTCTCGCCACCGCCGTTCTTCCAGGGCATGTGCCTGTAGTCGTTAGAGCGCAGGATCTTCATGGTGCCACTCCTCGCATGAGGTTGCACATCCGGTCGAAATCCTCGTTCATCGGCCGGTCGTCGGTGTAGGTTGAGATTGCTCCGCGAATGCGGCCATAAAGTGCATCGGTGCGCGGTGCCCTGCCGCGGGAACTGGGCTGCATTTCATAGGCTTGCGTTGCCGCCAACAGTTCGATCGCAAGGATCCGTTCGAGATTGTCGAGGATCGACAAGACCTTCCAAGCGGCAGGCGTAGCATGCGTCAGGATGTCCTCCTGCAGCGCAGAGGTGATGCCGCCGTCAAGGCTTGCCGGCGCTGCCAGCCGGCGGTTTTCGGCGACAAGGGCCGCGGCCGTGTACTGGGCAATCATGAAACCGGAGGAGACGCCGCTGTCATCGGCAAGAAACGCCGGGAGACCGCTGACGAGCGGGTTCACCAGACGGTCGATGCGGCGCTCCGAAATCGCGGCGACTTCGGCTGCGGCGACGGCGAGACTGTCCATGGCGAGGCCGAGCGCCGCTCCGACGGCATGGGCCTGCGAATGCACCCGCGGAGCCTCCGGCGCGCCGGAGACGGCCGGATTGTCGGTGACGCTCGAAAGCTCGCGGTCGACGATCTCGGCGACCTGAGCGAAGGCATCGCGCGCCGCTCCATGCACCTGCGGAACGGCTCTCAGACTCAAAGGATCCTGCGTGCGGGTCGTCTCGGCGAGCATCGGGCTCTCGGCCAGCCAGTCGCGCAGGTGCTTGCCGACCGCCTGAAGGCCCGGCGATTGCCGCAGTGCCAGTGGGCCCTCGGCAAAGGCCTCGGCCTGGCTGCCCAGATTTTCATAGGTCATCGCCGCGGCCGCATCGGCCCAGACGAAGAGCCGTTCCATGCGCGCCAGCGCCAGCGCCGCCTGACCGGTGGCGCAGGGCGTGCCGTTGACGAGACTGAGCCCTTCTTTCGCATGCAACCTCAGCGGCTTCAGCCCCACCCGGGCAAGCGCCTCCCTGCCGCTGAGCTTCTCGGCCCCGCGCATGGCCGTGCCATGACCGATCAAGACCAGGCCTATGGCGGCGGCGTGGGTAAGATAGCCGACCGAGCCGCGCGAGGGGATGAGCGGAATAATGTCGGCGTTGAGCAGCGCCAGCAGCGCCTCGACCGTCTCGATCCGAACGCCGGAATAGCCGTGCGCGAAATTGGCGATCTGCGCCGCCATCACGGCGCGGGCTTCGGCTCGCGCGAGCGGGTCGCCAACGCCGCAGGCGTGGCTCAGGATGATGTTGCGCGACAGGCCCTGCTGGTTCTCGCGGCTGATCACGACATCGCAGAGCGCGCCGACGCCCGTATTGATGCCGTAACCGCGGATGCCGCGCTCGACCAGCGCATCGACGATCAGGCGGGCATCGATGATCCGCTGACGCGTCGGCTCGGCCAAGGCGAGGTGGGCTCCGTCAGCAACGGCGGCGATCTCGCGCCATGTCAGCGGTCCATGGATGGTGATCGTCTTAGTCATGCTTCTCGGGTCTTCCCTGCCGGCGCTGGACGAAGCGCGCGACATAGTCGTTTGCCGGATTGTCTAGAATATCACCGGGCGAGCCGACCTGCACGACCTGACCGTCTTTCAGGATGGCGATCTCGGATCCGATGCGCAGCGCCTCGTCGAGATCGTGGGTGATGAAGACGATGGTCTTTGCAAGATTCTGCTGCAGTTGCAGCAACTGGTCCTGCATGTCGCTGCGGATCAGCGGATCGAGGGCGCTGAAGGCCTCGTCCATCAGGATCACGTCGGTATCGGCGGCGAGCGCCCGTGCTAGCCCGACGCGCTGCTTCATGCCGCCCGAGAGCTGGTGCGGGAATTTCGCATCGTAGCCCGATAGACCGACCGTCTCGATCCACTTCATGCCGATCTCGCGGGCATCGGCCTTCGAGACGCCGCGCACGCGCTGGCCGTAGACGACATTCTGCAGCACGGTCCGGTGCGGCATCAGGGCGAAGCTCTGGAAGACCATGCTGACTCGCCGCATGCGGAAGGCGCGCAGCGCCTTCGCGTCGAGGTCGAGGATGTTGCTGCCGTCGAAGACGACCTCGCCGCTCGTCGGTTCGATCAACCGGTTGATGTGGCGCACCAAAGTCGACTTGCCGGATCCGGACAACCCCATGATCACGAAAATCTTGCCGGCGCCGATTTTCAGACTGACATCGTTGAGACCGATGCTGCAGCCGGAGCGGGCCAGGATATCGGCCTTGTCCAGGCCGTCCTTGACCATGGCGAGCGCCTTCGTCGCATCGTGCCCGAAGATTTTGTAGACGTTGCGGATTTCGATATCAGCCATTGCGGGCGTCCTCCGTCCGGGGCTTGCCGAAGCCCTGCGTGATGCGGTCGAGCACGATTGCGAGAATGACGATGCCGATGCCCGCCTCCAGGCCCTTGCCGACATCGAGTGTCTGGATGCCGTTCAGCACCTGTTCGCCGAGCCCGCGTGCACCGATCATCGAGGCGACGACGACCATCGACAGCGCCATCATGATCGTCTGGTTGAGGCCGGCCATGATGGTCGGCGTGGCGAGCGGCAGCTCGACGCCGAAAAGGATCTGCGTAGGGCTGCCGCCGAAGGCGGTTGCCGCTTCGACAACCTCGCCATCGACCTGGCGGATGCCGAGATCGGTCAGGCGGATCAGCGGCGGAACCGCATAGATGATGGTCGCGAGGATCGCCGGCACCTTGCCAAGACCGAAGAGCATCAGCGCAGGGATGAGGTAGACGAAGCTCGGCATGGTCTGCATGACGTCGAGAACGGGCAGGGTGACGTTGCGCACGACGCGGCTCTTGGCGACGAGGATGCCGATCGGCACGCCGATCACCACCGAGACGATGGTCGCCATCAGCATCAGGGCGAGAGTCTGCATCGTCAGGTCCCAGAGACCGAGCACCCCGACGGCGAGAAGGAGGACACCGACGGCAAGCGTCAGCGTCCAGCGCTTCGAACTCTGCCAGGCGAGTGCCATGAAGGCGAGAATGACAAGCCACCAGGGCAGGCCGCGCAGGATCCATTCGAGGAACAACACGGCCTTCAGGATGACGCCGCTGATCGCCTTGAACACCCAGCCATAATTGGTGACGAGCGCCTGGATGAACTCATTCACCGGGGCGCGGATCGAAAGATTGAGAGAGTCCGGAAACATCGGAACCGTTCCTTGCTCAGAGAGCCGCTGGCGGTCATTGTCGCCTGACCGCGGGCAGCTTGGCAGCCTGCGAGCCGCCGCGCCTTCCGTCATGAACGGTAAGGCGCGGCGAACGCATGCGGGGTTAAACTCGGCTTACTTGAGGCTTGCCTCGATCTTGCCGCGGGCCTCGTCGGAGACCCACTTGCCCCATATGTCGGCTTTCGTCTTCAGGAACTCAGCCGCGGCCGCGGCCGCGTCGACCTTGTTGTCGACCATATAGGCAAGGCTGCCGTTGACGTCTTCGAGCGGGAAGGTTGCCTTTTCCAGGATCGCAACGATCTCGGGTGCTTCCGAAGCGAAGGTGCTGTTGACGCCGTAGGCGACGTCGACCGAGGGGAAGGCGCAGCCTTCCTCGCGCTTGCCGTTGGCGCTGCTCAGTTCCTTCCAACAGGCTTCGTTATAGGCCGGCTCTTCGAGCTGGACGAGCTTGAACTTCCCCATGATCGCGGTCGGCGACCAGTAATAGAAGAGGATCGGCTCACCCTGCAGATAGGCGGAGGTGATCGCCGAATCGAGCGCCGTGCCCGTGCCGGGGCGGAAGTTCACATAGGCCTCGCCGAGCTTGTAGGCTTCGAGCTTGGCGGTGCTGACGCCCTCGCAGGTCCAGCCGGAGGGGCAATTCAGGAAGCGGCCCTTAGACGGCTCCTCCGGATCGGCGAAGACCTCGACGACCTTCGGATCGGAAAGCTGCGAAACGCTCTTGAGGTCCGGCGCCTTGGCTTCGAGATTGCGAGCCGGATCGCCGTGGACGACATAGTCGGGCACGAACCAGCCCTCGCTGGCGCCGACGAAGGTCTTGCCGATGGCAACCACCTTCTTTTCTTCCACTGCCTTGTTCCAGATGTCGGAGCGGCCGAGCCATTCTTCGGCAAATATCTGCACGTCGTTGTTGGCGGTCGCCTGTTCCAGCGTCACGGAATTGCCGGGAATGGAATCGACCTGGCAATCATAGCCCTTGGCGAGGATCGTCTTCATGACCTCGGTGATGAAGGCGCCGCTTTCCCAATCGATGCCGGCGAAGGTCACGGTCTTGCCATCGCCGCAATAGGAAGCATTGGCAGCGCCGGTAGAGACCGCCAGCATCAGGCCGGCGGCAGCGAAGGTGAGTTTCATTGTGCTGATCGACATGCGCATTCCCCTTTTTTTGATCGTCGAATGGTTCGCTATTTCAGCTTGGTCAGAACCCGCGCGAAGGCGCGGTCGATGTCTTCCTCCCGGTCATGGTGTCCGTTGCGGATCTTCCATTGGCCCGCGATCATGACGTCGCGGACAGTCTCGCCGCCGAGCGCAAAGAGCCAGCGGTCCAGAATCCGATTGCCGCTGGCGGCGGCGATGTAGGGATTGGCACCGTCGAGCACGACGAGGTCCGCCCGAGCACCGGCCCTGATACCTGCCGTGCCGAGGCCGGCCGCCTGGGCGCCGCCGGCGAGCGAGGCGTCGAAAATCGTTCGGCCGACGGAAGCGCCCGGGCCGGCGGCGAGCCGATTGCGCCGGCGGTCGCGCAGCCGCTGGCCATACTCGAGGAGCCGTAGCTCTTCCGCGACGCTGGTCGCCACATGGCTGTCGGTGCCGATTCCGAACCGCCCGTCGGCGGCCAGAAAGTGAGTGGCCGGGAAGATGCCGTCGCCGAGATTGGCTTCGGTCGCCGGGCAGAGGCCGGCAACCGCGCCCGACTTCGCCAGGCGTTCGGTCTCCGCCGCCGTCATGTGTGTCGCGTGGATGGCGCACCAGCGCCGGTCGACCGGCATTTCGTCAAGGAGCCACTCGACCGGGCGGCGGCCGCTCCAGGCGAGGCAATCCTCGACCTCGCGGGTCTGCTCGGCGACGTGGATGTGGATCGGTCCGGAAACCGGAGCCGCGCCGAGAATCCGTTGCATCTCGTCAGGGGTCGCGGCGCGCAGCGAATGGATGGCATAGCCGAGCTCGGCGCCAGCTTCGGCGCTGACCGGAACCAGCCGCTCGAGGAGAGCGAGAAAGCGATCCGCATCGTGCAGGAACGGGCGCTGGCCCGGATTGGGAGCCACGCCGCCGAAATTGGCGTGCGCGTAGAAGACCGGCAGGTGCGTGAGGCCGATGCCGGTCGCTTGCGCCGCGTTCAGGATGCGCAGCGACATCTCCGCCGGATCGGCATAAGGGGTGCCGTCAGCCATGTGGTGAAGATAGTGGAACTCGACGACGCGGCCGAAGCCGCCCTTCAGCATTTCAACATAGAGTTTTGCGGCGATCGCCTCGACGTCGTCCGGGTCGACAAGGCCGACAGTGCGGTACATCGCCTCGCGCCAGGTCCAGAAGCTGTCGTCGCCGCTGCCCGCCACTTCGGCAAGACCGGCCATGGCGCGCTGAAAGGCGTGGGAGTGCAGGTTCGGCATGGCCGGAACGAGGGGACCGGCGGTTCGCTCGTCGCCCGGAGCTGTCGCCTGGTCGGCTTCGACCGCCGCGATGCACCCGTCACTGTCGATGGAAATGACGACGTTTTCCGCCCAACCCGTCGACAGAAGCGCCTGCTCGGCGAAAAGCCGGTGAGCGGAAAAGGCAGGCATGCTTCCTCCTGTACGTGGTTGTATATGGAACTATAGATATTTCTGGTGGCGCGCAAGCTCAAAATCGTCGAAAACAGTCCTGAATTGCCGGCGGCATGTCGGTTCAGTGCCGACGAACGGAGCATTTTATGACGTCAATGGAGCGCAAAAGCGACGTATCCGCCTTTGAGGACGGGCCTATCCCGCGCTACGAAGCGGTGAAGCAGTTCATCCGTAGCCGCATCGAAAGTGGCGAATGGCCAGCGCATCATCGCATCCCCTCTGAGAACGACATCGTTGCCGACCTAGGGGTCAGCCGCATGACCGCAAACCGCGCCTTGCGCGAGCTGGCAAGTGAGGGCGCGATCACGCGGGTGCAAGGTGTGGGGTCCTTCGTTGCTCCGCACAAGGGCAGCACGGCGCTGCTCGAAGTCCGCAACATTGCCGACGAAATTCGAGAGCGGGGCCACCGTCATACTTCCAGTATCGATCTCCTCGAAGAAGGGTCGGCGAACCCTGAAATTGCCGTTGCGCTGGGATTGGCGACCGGGGCGCGCGTCTTCCACTCGATCATCGTTCACGCGGAGAATGGCGTGCCGATCCAGATCGAGGATCGTTTCGTAAACCCTCTGATCTGTCCCGAATACCTAGGACAGGATTTCACCAGCATGACTCCCAATGCCTACCTGACGCAGGTGGCACCGATCACCCGCACCGAGCAGGTCGTCGAGGCGGTGTTGCCGCAGCCCTGGGAGTGCAAGCTGCTTTCGATCGGCCGCAACGAACCCTGCCTGATGATCCGTCGGCGAACCTGGTCGGAAAACAGGAATGTCACGGTCGCGCGGCTGCTCTATCCCGGCACGCGCTATCGCCTCGAGGGCGTTTCATCGTAAAGACATCCTTGAGATGGACGGGAGCGGAATGATGGAAGAGGACTCGCTGAAGCGCCGCACTGAGCTCGCAAGGCCCGACGTGTCGGCCGACGACGCGAAGGCGATCCTGCAGGAGCACTACGGCCTCTCGGGCGAACTCGTCGAGCTTGGCAGCCAGCAGGACCGCAACTATCGCGTCGACACGGGCGACGGTCGCTTCGTGCTGAAGATCGCGAGAGCGGAATACGCGCGCGTCGAGCTCGAGGCCCAGAACGCGGCGTTGCGGCATGTGGGCGCCAAGGCCGATGCGCCGCTGGTGCCGAGGGTCGTGGCTTCACTCGATGGCGACGAGATTGTCACGGCCGTCGTGCGCGACGTCACCTACCAGTTCCGGCTGCTCAGCTATCTCGAGGGCACGCCGCTGACGCGCCGCAAGCATCTCTCGGTAGAAACCGTTTCGGCCCTCGGCGACCTCGCTGGCCGGCTCGCCGCGGCGCTCGTGGACTTCGATCATCCGGGACTCGAGCGAGAACTGCAATGGGATCTGCGGCGGGCGGGTCCGGTGGCGCTCCAGCTGCTTTCGGCGATGACGGACGTCGATATGCGCAAGCGCATCGCCGAAGCGATGGTGGGTGCGATGCGCCGTGTGCAGCCGCTGATGCCGGAACTCCGCCTGCAGGCGATCCATCAGGACGTCACCGACGACAATGTGGTGAGCAGGGCGGAGAAGAGCGGCCGCCTCGTTCCCGAGGGCGTCATCGATTTCGGCGACGTGCTGAAGGGCTGGCTGGTCGCGGATCTTGCCGTTACCTGTGCGTCGCTGCTTCACCACGCGGATGGCGATCCTTTCCGCATCCTGCCGGCGGTCAAGGCTTTCCATGCGGTCTGCCCGCTGACGGAGGCGGAACTCAAGGCGCTCTGGCCGCTGATCGTCGCGAGAGCCGGCATTCTGGTCGCCAGCTCTGAACATCAGCTCGAGATCGAGCCGGACAATGCCTATGTCCAGGGCAACGCCGCGCACGAGCGCGAGATCTTCGATGTCGCCGTCTCCGTTCCCTTCGAGCTTATGGACTGTGCAATCCGTCAGGCCGTCGGCAAGGAGGCGCTGCCGACCGACCTTCCGATGCCTGGCCGCCTGCTGCCGGATGTCGACCCGGGCCGTGTCGGGATTGTCGACCTGTCGTTGCTCGGACCGCATCTGCCCGCCGACCGCTGGCACTATGAGGACACCGAGGCGCTGCTTCTGCAGTCGGCGGCGCGTGCGGCGGGCACTGCTGCGACCCGCTACGGCGAGTTCCGCCTGACGGAAACGCGGCTTGTTCAGGCGAAGGCTCCCAAGACCCTCGCCCTCCATGTCGACCTTTGCCTGCACGGACAGACGGCAGTTCACGCCCCGTTTGCCGGCCAACTCCACCAGCGCGGTGGCAGGCTGATCCTCTCGGCACAAGGCCTCCACCTTCATCTGCTGGGTATCGAGCCGGCAGGAGGTGACGGTGGAAGCGTCGAGGCAGGGGACCGGATCGGAACGATCCCCGCCGACCCTACGGCGCTCGGTTTCATGCGTGTCCAACTCTGCACAGCCGGGGAAATCGATCCGCCACCCTTCGCGGCCGCGCATCAGGCGGGGGCTTGGCGTCGGCTTTGCCCGTCGCCGGCGCATGTCCTAGGTTTCGATTGCGATGCGCCCGCGCCCGATGCGGGGGCGCTGCTGGAACGGCGTCAACGCCACTTCGCGCGCCCGCAGAAGAATTACTACCGGAAGCCGCCCGAAATCGAGCGCGGCTGGAAGGAGCACCTCTTCGACGTCGAAGGGCGGGCCTATCTCGACATGGTCAACAACGTCACCATCGTCGGCCACGGCCATCCGCGTATCTCCGCCGCGGTCGGGCGGCAATGGTCGCTGCTCAATACGAACTCGCGCTTTCACTACGCGGCGGTCGCCGAGTTTTCAGAGCGGCTTGCAGGGCTTGCACCGGAAGGGCTCGATACCGTCTTCCTCGTCAACAGCGGATCGGAGGCCAACGACCTCGCCATACGGCTCGCCTGGGCCCATTCCGGCGCGCGCAACATTCTCTCTCTGCTGGAAGCCTATCATGGCTGGACGGCGGCGAGCGACGCGGTCTCGACCTCGATTGCCGACAATCCGCAGGCCCTGACCACCCGGCCGGACTGGGTGCATCCGGTCGTCTCGCCGAACACCTATCGCGGGCCATATCGCGGCGAAAGCTCGACGGGTGAATACGTCGGCACCGTCGCTGCAAAGCTCGCGGAACTGGACGAGAAGGAGGGAAGCCTCGCCGGCTTCATCTGCGAGACTGTTTACGGCAATGCCGGCGGCATACCGCTGCCGCCCGGCTATCTCGAAGCCGTTTATGCAATGGTGAGGGCGCGCGGCGGCATCTGCATCGCCGACGAGGTGCAGGTCGGCTATGGCCGGCTCGGGCACTATTTTTGGGGCTTCGAGCAACAGGGCGTCGTGCCGGATATCATCACCGTCGCCAAGGGCATGGGCAATGGCCACCCGCTCGGTGCCGTGATTACCCGCCGCGAGATCGCCGACGCGCTGGAGGAGGAGGGCTATTTCTTCTCGTCCGCCGGCGGCAGCTCGGTGAGCTCCGTCGTCGGACTAACCGTCCTCGACATCCTGCATGACGAGGCCCTGCAGGAGAATGCCCGCACCGTCGGCGACCACTTGAAGGATCGGCTCGAGGCGCTTCGGGCACGGTTCCCGATCGTCGGCGCGGTTCACGGCATGGGGCTCTATCTCGGTGTCGAATTCGTCCGCGACCGCGAGACGCTCGAGCCGGCGACGGAAGAGACAGCGGCAATCTGCAACGGTCTCCTTGATCTCGGCGTCATCATGCAGCCGACCGGCGACCACCTCAACGTGCTGAAGATCAAGCCGCCGCTCTGCCTCAGCCGCGAGAGCGCCGACTTCTTCGCCGACATGCTGGCAAAGGTGCTTGAGGAGGGTTGGTAAGGCTAGCCTTCGCTCAGCATCTCCGCCTCGCCGGTCAGGCGGTCGACGAGGCTGCGGCGAACGCGGCCAATGTCGCGCGCGGGCGGTTCGCCGAAGTGACGGGCATATTCGCGGCTGAACTGCGACTGACTGTCGTAGCCGACCTGGTGGCCGGCGTCGCCCGCGTCGAGGCGCTCCTCCAGCATCAGACGTCGCGCCTCCTGCAGGCGGAGCTGCTTCTGGTATTGCAGCGGGCTCATCGCCGTAATCGCCTTGAAATGATGATGCAGCGAGGAGACGCTCATGCTGACCCGGCTTGCCAGATCGTCGATGCGCAGCGGCCGGGAATAATGTTCCTTCAGCCAGGCGACGGCGCGGCCGATCTGGTGTGGCTGGCTCTCGGCCGTCGTCATCTGCCGCAGCCTCGCCCCATGCGGCCCGACCAGCAGCCGATAGAGAATTTCCTGTTCGATGAGGGGAAACAGGACGGCCATCTCGACGGGCCTATCGAGAAGCCGCAGCAGGCGCAGCGCCGCATCTTCCAGATCGGTCGTAAGCTTGTTGACCGTCATGCCGCGCGGCGAGGCGGGCGACCCCGCCGGCTGGTCGCCGATCCTGTCGAGAAGCGCCGGAATCTTCGCCGTATCGATCTGAAAATTCATGCTGAGATAGGGCTCCTCGCTGGAAGCCAGCGAGATTTGCGACAGTACCGGCAGGTCGATCGAGGTCAGCAGATAGTCCGATGCTCCATAGACGAAGAGTTCCCCGCCCAGAACGACGCGCTTGGCGCCCTGGACGATGATGGCCAGACTCGGCTTATAGGCGGCACAGTTCGGCTTGGCGGAGCTCGAATGCCGGTGAACACTGAGGCCAGGCACGATGGTCGGATGGTCGCCGTCGTGCCCGGCAATTCGGGCAATGATCTCGATCATCTCCTGGCGCGGCGTCGGTGTCGTAACGGTCATATTCGGCGGTCTTTCCAGTGCTTTAGATCTTTGCGGGGTGCGACACAGATAGGACGAAAACGCGATGCCGCCACCGCGTTTCATTCATTCTTGCAGGATTGTGCAAAAACTTTGCAGGATCGCACTAACGCAACGGCCGTCGGGACAGCATAGTCCGCCTTGCCGCCCGAGGTCCATGCCTCCCTAGGCGCGCTATTCCCAGACATGAAGGAAAGACCCATGGCCATTGCAAGAGGATATGCGGCAACGGACGCATCGAAGCCGCTCGCCCCTTTCACCTTCGAACGTCGCGAACCGCGTGACGACGACGTCGTCATCGACATCCAATATTGCGGCGTCTGCCATTCCGATATCCACCAGGCCCGCGATGAATGGGGAAACGCGACCTTCCCCATGGTGCCGGGCCACGAAATCGTCGGCATCGTTCGAGCGGTCGGCTCGAAGGTGACGAAGTTCAAGCTCGGCGACCGGGTCGGCGTCGGCTGCTTCGTCGATTCCTGCACGACCTGTGCCACCCGTGATGTCGATCTCGAACACTATATGCCGGGCCTGGTCGTGACCTATAACGGCGTCGAGGCCGATGGAAAGACTCCCACCCAGGGCGGCTATTCCGACCACATCGTCGTCAAGGAAGGCTATGTCCTTTCGATCCCGGAGAACCTCCCGCTTGATGCGGCAGCGCCGCTGCTCTGCGCTGGGATCACCCTCTACTCGCCGCTCCGCCACTGGAAAGCCGGGCCCGGAAAGAAGGTGGCGATCGTCGGCATGGGCGGTCTCGGCCACATGGGCGTCAAGCTCGCCCATGCGATGGGCGCAGACGTCACCGTCCTCAGCCAGAGCCTTTCAAAGAAGGAAGACGGGCTGAGACTCGGCGCCGACCATTACTATGCAACCAACGATCCGCAGACCTTCGAGAAGCTCGCTGGAAGCTTCGATCTGATCATCTGCACCGTAGGAACCGAGATCGACTGGAATGCCTATCTCAATCTCCTGAAGGTCGACGGTGATTTCGTGGTCGTCGGCATTCCGGAGAACCCCGTACCGGTCCATGCCTTTTCGCTGGTGCCGGCGCGGCGCAGCATTTCCGGCTCCATGATCGGTTCCATCAAGGAAACGCAGGAGATGCTGGATTTCTGCGGCGAGCACGGCATCGTCTCGGAGATCGAGATTATCCAGATGCAAGAGATCAATGCAGCCTATGAGAGGGTGCTGAAGAGCGACGTGCGCTATCGATTCGTCATCGACATGGCGTCTATAAAGGCGTGACCCGATAGGCCGCTGCTGTCAAACGAGCGGCAGCGGCCCATCGTTCTTGATTTCCTCCATCACCGCATAGGTGCGGGTTTCCTTGACGCCCGGCAGCGTCCACAGCACCTGGCCGAGGAAATTGCGGTAGGCAGCCATGTCCTCGAAGCGGGTCTTGACGAGGTAGTCGAAGCCGCCAGCGACCATGTGGCATTCGAGCACGGCTGGCGCCTGTTTGATGGCGGCGGCGAACTGATCGAAGACTTCCGGCGTCGTCTTGTCGAGCATTACCTCGATGAAGACCAGCAGCCCGAAGCCGAGCTTGTGCGGATCGAGCCGTGCCCCAAAGCCGGACACATACCCTTCCTTCAGGAGCCGCCGCAGCCGCTCGCTCGTGGCGGTCGGAGAGAGGCCGATCCGGTCCGCCAGTTCGAGATTGGTGATCCGCCCGTCCGCCTGCAGGATGTTCAGGATTCTGCGATCGGTCTTGTCGATCTGATGCATTTGCCCCCCGCTCAGGTCTTTCAGGCGGCTAGCCGCGTTTCCGCGAGCTTCACCCAGTAGGTGATCCCGTGCGGGATCACCTCGTCGTTGAAGTCGTAAGCGGGATGATGAAGGCCGGCGGATTCGCCATTGCCGATGAAGACGAAAGCGCCGGGCCGGGCAAGCAGCATGTAGGAGAAATCCTCGCCGCCCATCATCGGGTCGAGCGCGGCGTTGACATTGCCGTCGCCGGCAACCGTCGCGGCGACGGCAAGTGCGTGGCCGGTCTCTTCCGCATGATTAACCGTCACGGGATAGTTGCGGCCGTACCAGACGTCGACGGTAGCGCCATAAGCGCCGGCAATGCTCTCGGCGATCTGGCGGATCCGCGCCTCGCCGACGTCGCGCACCTGCGGCGTCAGCGCACGCACCGTGCCGGCCAGCACCGCCTGTTCCGGAATGACGTTGTGAGCGAAGCCGGCATTGAACTTGGTGACGGAGACGACGATCGACGCGAGCGGGTCGACGGTGCGCGAGGCAATCGTCTGCAGCGCGTTGACGACCTGCGCGCCGATGGCGATCGGGTCGATGGTCTTGTGCGGCTGTGCCGCGTGACCGCCGCGGCCTTTAACCGTAATGGTGAACTCGTCGGTGGAGGCCATGATAGGGCCGACGCGGCTGCCGAAATGGCCGACCGGCATGCCGGGCATGTTGTGCATGCCGTAGACCTCCTCGATGGCGAAGCGCTCCATCATGCCGTCCTTGACCATCTCGTTGCCGCCGCCGCCGCCTTCCTCGGCCGGCTGGAAGATGACGGCGACGCTGCCGGCGAAATTGCGCGTCTCGGCGAGATATTTCGCGGCACCGAGCAGCATGGCCGTGTGACCGTCGTGGCCGCAGGCGTGCATCTTGCCGGGCGTGGTCGAGGACCAGGCCTTGCCGCCCGTCTCGGTGATCGGCAGGGCGTCCATGTCGGCCCGGAGGCCGATGGTGCGGCCCGAGCCGAAATTGCCGCGGATGAGGCCGACGACGCCGGTCCGGCCGAGGCCGGTCACGATCTCGTCAACGCCGAATTCCTTCAGTTTCTTTTCGACGAAGGCTGCCGTATTTTCCACCGCGAAAAGGAGCTCCGGGTTCATGTGCAGATGGCGCCGCCACTCGGTCACTTCGTTCTGGAGTTCGGCGGCACGGTTCAATATCGGCATGATGATTCCCTGTGGGTCTGTTCGGTGGATGGCCCCGAGGCCAGGTGAATGGCTTTGCCATCTCCTTGCCATATAGGCTAAATAGCCGGACGATACGAGGCAACTGCGGAAATTCGAGGTTAAGGATAGTGGTGACAGTTCGACTTAGGATGCGCAACAGGGTAGGAGCGATGGGCGTCCTTGCCGGTGTTTGTGCGGCATTGGCGGCGGCGCTTCCGGCGTCGGCCAATCCGCGGCTCGTCGTCGATGTCGCAACTCTCAAAGTCTACGAGCATCAGGACATCTTCCAGAAATGGTATCCGGCGTCGCTGACGAAGTTGATGACGGCCTATACGACATTTCAGGCGATCAAGGCCGGACAGCTGACGCTGGAAAGCCCGGTCGTGATGACGAAGAACGCTGCGTCCGAGCCGCCGAGCAAGATGTTCTACAAGCCCGGCCAGGCGATGACGCTCGACAGCGCGTTGAAGATGATGCTCGTCAAGTCGGCCAACGACGTGGCCGTGGCGATTGCCGAAACGGTCGGCGGATCGGAACAGGCGTTCATCGATCGGATGAATGCGGAAGCGCGGCGGATCGGCATGACCTCGTCGCATTTCATCAACGCCAACGGGTTGCCAGGCCCGGGCCAGTACACGACCGCGCGCGACCTCGCCGTTCTGGCGATCACGCTGAAGCGCGAATTTCCGCAATACGCGTCCTATTTTTCGCTGGAAGGCTTCACCACCGGCAAGAAGGACTATGCCAATTACAACATGCTGATCGGCCGCTTCGAAGGTGCCGACGGCATGAAGACCGGATTCATTTGCGCGTCGGGCTTCAACCAGGTGTCGTCGGCGACCCGGGATGGCCGCAGCGTCGTATCCGTGGTGCTCGGCGAGGACAGCCTCGGCGCCCGCGCCGACGAGTCGGCCCGGCTTCTGCAGATCGCACTGACGACCAGTGCCGCTGAAAAGCCGTCGCTGACCGCGATCGCGCCTTATGGTGAAAGCCGCGAAATGGTTGCCGACGTCAGCAAGGAGATCTGCTCCAAGCAGGCGGCGAAGGTTCGCAGCGAAGGCCGCGACGAGGCCGGCCGGCAGAAGCTGCTTTCGCCCTATATCCACGAAATCGACCGACCGCTGAAGCTTGCCTTCGCCGGACTTATTCCGGGTAGCGGGGATAAGACCGCCAAGGCGGGCAGCGACGTCGCCGGCCAGGGCGATGTCGCCAATATCCCGGTCCCGGTGCCGCGCCCGAGCTTCTAGAGAGGACAAGGACGTAAGGTCCGCCCGCATCCCGCTCAATTCAAAAACGGAGTCTTTCCATGAACGGTCCATTGCCGGTCGTGCCGGTATCGATCCTGACCGGCTTTCTGGGTGCCGGCAAGACGACCCTTCTGAACCGCTTGCTGAAGGACCCGCAGCTGGCCGACACGGCCGTCATCATCAACGAATTCGGCGATGTGTCGATCGACCATCTGCTTGTCGAGGCGTCGAGCGACGGGGTGATCGAACTTTCCGACGGCTGCCTGTGCTGCACCGTGCGCGGCGAACTCGTCGACACGCTGGCCGATCTGATGGACCGAATGCAGACCGGGCGAATCAAGCCGCTGAAGCGGGTCGTCATCGAAACGACCGGCCTTGCCGATCCGGCGCCGGTGCTGCAATCGGTCCTCGGCAATCCGGTGATCGCCCAGAATTTTCGCCTGGACGGCGTGGTCGGCGTCGTCGACGCCGTCAATGGTGAGCAGACGATCGCAAATCACGTCGAGGCCCGGAAGCAGGTTGCCGTCGCCGATCGGCTGGTGATCAGCAAGACCGGCCTCGCAAGCAAGCAACAGCGCGACGCATTGTTAGATGTTCTGAAGGACCTCAACCCGCGCGCGCCGATCATCGACGCCGACAGGGAAGAGGCCGGGCGCGCCGAACTGTTCGACTGCGGCCTCTACGACCCGTCGACCAAGGTCGCCGATGTCGGCCGCTGGCTGCAGGACGAGTCCGGCGGGGATCATGATCACGACCATGATCATGATCATGATCATGGGCATCATCACCACCATCACGACGTCAATCGCCACGGCTCCGACATCCGCTCGTTCAGCATCGTTCACGACCGACCGATCGAGCCGATGGCGCTGGAGATGTTCATCGACCTCCTGCGCTCGGCGCATGGCGAGAAGCTGTTGCGTATGAAAGCGATCGTTTGCGTCGCGGACAAGCCGGAGCGGCCGGTGGTGCTGCATGGCGTACAGACCGTCTTTCACGCGCCCGAACGGCTTGCCGCCTGGCCCGACCCGGCCGACCGCCGGACGCGGATGGTGCTGATCACCAAGGGCTTGGAAGAGGCTTTCGTGCGGGATCTATTCGATGCTTTCACTGGCAAGCCGCGCGTCGATCGCCCCGATGCGCAGGCGCTTACCGACAATCCGCTCGCCGTACCCGGCCTGAAATTTTGACGCGCGCCCGCTCGAACGCGGCGGGTGGCCTCACACGACAAAGAAGTCGGCAGACGTAATCGCCGCCTTGTTGTCGAGATGGGCGAATTGCACCGCCTTGTCGGCGCCAGAACCATCGGCATCATAAAAGAGAGCGCCGGTATCGCCGTTATAGAGAAGCCGATCGCTTGCATCGATCTTGGCCGCTGCGATGTCCTTGAAAAGACCCGTCGACAGAGAGCCGGGCGTCAATGTCGTGAAGATCTTGCTTGACAGCACGATCATATCGTCGACCGCCGAGAAGTCTCGGATATGATCGACATTGCTCGCGCCGAGCGCCGTGCTGAAGACGAATTGGTCCTTGCCTGCGCCCCCGGACAGTATGTCGCTGCCGGCTGCGCCATCCAGCCTGTTGGCAGCGGCATTGCCGGTGATCGTGTTCGAGAGTGCGTTGCCTTTTCAACTGATGCTTGCCCGCGTGGCTATGTCTTCTTGCGAATGAGAAAACGGTGGCCGCCCGCGGTGGACGCAGCCTGCTCCAGCCGGTGTCCGTCCTCGCTGCAGAAGTGCGGAATGTCGATCACTGCCAGGGGATCGGTCGTTTCGATTTCGATGAGCGCGCCGGGCGCCAGGCTCTCCATGCGTTTGCGCGTCTTCAAAACGGGAAGGGGGCATTTCAGCCCCCTCAAGTCGTAGACGACCCTCGCCTCGTCAGGCATCAATTGCCCCAGATCTTCCAGAACGGGCGCTTCCTCGGCGGCTGCTCCGCCGGTGCCGCATCTCCGCCGGCCACAGGGGCGGTGGCCACCTGCGGATTGGGCGCGGCCGCCGGCGTGGCTGCCCGCTGCTGACCAGCGGCAGGTCGCTGCTCGGCGGGCGGCTGAGCCGACGGTTGGGCCGCACTCTGCTCGGCAGGTGCCGCGTTGACGGGTGCCGTCGCCTGCGCCTCGGGTTCGCTCTTCGAGAACAGCTTCCAGAAGGACTTCTGGACAGGCGCCGTCTGCAGCGCCGCCTGTTGAACGGGTCGTTCGATCGGGCTCTGCTGCGGGACGGGCACGGCCTTGCCTTCGCGGGTCGCCTTCTCCAGCGCCTCCTTCTGGATCAGCGCCGCCTGCTTGGCCTCTTGGGCCTCCTTCTGCTCGGCAAGCCGCTTTTCGAGATCGCTCACCTTCATCAGCTTGCCGGCGTCGAGCGACGTGCCGGTCGGCGCATAGGCAAGCTCGCGGCCCTTGCGTTGCTCGGCAACGATCGCCTTGCGCTCCGCTTCGCTCGGTTCATACCAGACCATGCCGTCGTATTTCTTCAGCGCCTTTTGATAGTCGCGCTGATAATCCTTGTCGAAATTGGCCATGGCTACTTGCAAGGCTGGCGGCGTCGACATGGCGGGGCACTGGCCGGCCGGATTGAAGCTGCCGTCGCTCTGCTGGTTGAAGACGTATTTCCTCTCGCAGACATTGACCTGCGGCGGACGCTTGGTCACTTCGAACTGGTCGTAGCCGGCCTTCAGCATCTTCCAGAATTCGATGTTCGAATTGTCGCGGTGGCGGGCCATGTTCTCCGCTGTCATCCGGAAGGGGAAGGCCTGCAGCTGGACGTTTTCCTGGCCGCCCTTGAACGCATCGCGGGCGAGCGCGAAGATCTCGATGATCTGCTCGTCGGTCATCGAATAGCAGCCCGAAGACGAGCAGGCGCCGTGGATCATCAGGTGCGTGCCGCTGCGGCCGTTCGCCTTGTCATAAGTGTTGGGAAAACCGGTATTGATCGCCAGATAGTAGTTCGAGTTGGGATTCATCTGGTGCGGATAGAGCGGGTAGAATCCCTCCGGCGCCTGACGATCGCCCTCCTTCACCTTGGGGCCGAGCTTGCCGGACCAGGCGCAGATCTTATAGCTCTTCAGAAGCTGGAAGCGGCTCGACGCATTCGCCTTCCATACCTCGAGCGTTCCCTCCTCCTTGAAGATGCGCAACAGGATCGGGGATGTCTTCTGCATCCCCAACTCTCTCATCTTGCTGACCATCTTGCTGGAAAGCTGGTATTCCGTCTTGTTCTTGACGGAGGAGAGGTTGACCGAATCGAGCGTTTCGTTGGTGCACCCGGCAAGCGCGGCTGCGACGGCGGTGATGATTGCAAGATTCCTGAAACGCATCGGCAAAAGCCCGTTTTAGCCAGATTCATCCGTATATGCCTCATCCGCGAAGGAGAGGTATCAACGAATCAGTAAGTCATTATTCTTCACGAAATCTTAACCGTGCAGGCGCCCCCTGCGAAACGGCAGTTTCTCATGACCTCACGAATATGGCCAAGATTTGGCCACAGTCCCGATTTCCGGTTGCCGAGCGGGTCAATCTAATCGCAATGGTTAATCCTGGGTTCTGATCAAGGTTGAGGCGAATGGCGGTCGCCACTCGCGCTTTTCTTCATCCGCTCCTAGAGATTGCGGCCGATATTCAGGTACTTCTGCCGGCGGTCGGTCCGCAATTCGTCGCCATTGCGCCCGGAAAGCTCTTTCAGCGCGTCGGCAATGACGGTGCCGGTGCGGCCGATCACGGCCTGCGGATCGCGGTGGGCGCCGCCGACCGGTTCGGGAATGATGCCGTCGATTACGCCGAGCGATTTCAGGTCTTCGGCAGTGATCTTCATGTTGCTGGCCGCTTCCTTGGCGCGCGTCGAATCGCGCCATAGGATCGAGGCCGCGCCTTCCGGCGAGATGACGCTATAGATCGCATGCTCGAGCATGAAGACGCGGTTGCCGGTTGCAATCGCGATCGCGCCGCCGGAGCCGCCTTCGCCGATCACGACGGTGACGATCGGCACCTTGATGTTGAGGCACATTTCGGTCGAGCGGGCGATCGCCTCGGCTTGGCCGCGCTCCTCGGCGTTAACGCCGGGATAGGCGCCTGCCGTATCGACCAGCGTGATCAGCGGCAGGCCGAACCGGTCGGCCATCTCCATCACGCGGACCGCCTTGCGGTAGCCCTCGGGGCGCGGGCTGCCGAAATTGTGCTTGATGCGCGATTTGGTGTCGTTGCCCTTCTCCTGACCGATCACCGCAACCGGCGAGCCGCGGAACCGCGCCAGACCCGCCTGGATGGCATCGTCATTGGCGAAGTTGCGGTCGCCCGCAAGCGGCGTGAACTCGGTGAAGAGCTCCGCGGCATAGTCGAGGAAATGCGGGCGGGACGGGTGGCGCGCGACCTGCGTCTTCTGCCAGGGCGACAGCTTGGAATAGATCTCCGCCATCGCGTCGCGCACGCGCCCTTCGAGCCGCGAGATCTCGTCGGACGTGTTCACGCTCTCGTCTTCGCCGGCAAGCTTCTTCAATTCGAGGATCTTGCCCTCGAGATCAGAGATGGGTTTTTCGAAGTCGAGATAGTTGTGCATGAGATGCGTTTCCGATCATTTTGCGACAAGGACCGCCCGGCAAAGCCAACCTGCCCCGCCGGTCCTAATCCTGTTTTTTCGCCTGTTTGGCAAGAGGGTGGTGGTTTTGCACCAGCTCGTGCAGCCGTTCTTCCAGCACATGCGTATAGATTTGTGTCGTCGAAATGTCCGAATGACCGAGCAGTTCCTGGACGGCGCGAAGGTCTGCGCCATTGGCGAGAAGGTGGCTGGCGAAGGCATGGCGCAGCACGTGCGGCGAGATCGCCGCGACCCTGATACCGGCGCGCGCCGCGAGACTCTTGAGGTCGCGGGCAAAGACCTGGCGCGGCAGGTGGCCGGATTTTCCGGAGGAAGGGAACAGCCAGGGGCTCTCCACTTCGACCGCTCTCTTGCGCAGCGCATCGCCGTAGGTCCGCATGGCGCGGATCGCCGCCTGCGACAGCGGTACAAGCCTTTCCTTGTTGCCCTTGCCGCGGATGACAAGGAAGCGGCCGTTCTGCGCAAGCACGCTTGCGGGCAGCGACACGAGCTCGCTGACGCGCATGCCGGTCGCATAGAGAAGCTCGATCAGCGCGTGCATGCGAAGCTTCGCGAAGGCGTCCTCGCCGTCGGCGGCGGCCTGGGCCTCGGCCTCGCCGATCAGCCGGGTGACGTCGTCTATGCTGAGCGTCTTGGGCAAGGTGCGCGCTTTCTTCGGCGCGTCGAGGATGCCGGTCGGGTCATCGCCACGCAGGCCCTCGGCATAGAGGAACTTGTAGAATTGCCTGAGCGCCGACAGCCGGCGCGCCTGGGAGGAGGCCTTGAAACCTTCGCCGGCCAGATGCGAGAGATAACGTCTCAGATCGTCCGCCGTGGCGGCATTGAGCCGCGTTCCTGAAGAGCGCAGGAAGGAGCGTGCGTCCCTGAGATCGCGTTCGTAGGATTGGAGTGTGTTGACCGCCGCGCCCCGCTCGGCGCTCATCATTTCCAGGAACGCTTCGAGGTGGGCCTCCGAAAGATCCGTCATTGCGGCTTATTGATCCGTTCGGACGGAATGCGCACCGTCACGTCCCGCTCCACCGGCTCGACGAAGGTGACGAGCGCCACCATGGTTCCATAGATCATCCCGGCCGCGACGGCGCAGAAGAACAGGAACCGGAACAGGGTTGGCATTTCAGTCTCCAGCACGCAGGTGACGCCATAGCGGACCGTGATCTATATGAACGGCTCGCCCGGCAAGTTCAAGAAGCGTGGCGCGGCTCCGCGCGACGACTTGACGCCCCCGGCCGATTTGTCGATACCGAAGGGGAATGGGGACTATGACGCCTAATGAACGACGTGACCGAACCGGTTTTCGCGACGCTCGCCGAACGGGCGAAGCTCGCACTCGGTAAGCGCAACCTGATTTTCATCGGCCTGATGGGAGCGGGAAAATCGGCGATTGGTCGGCTGACCGCCCAGGCGCTCGGCGTTCCCTTCGTCGATTCCGACCATGAGATCGAACGCGTGTCGCGCATGACCGTGAGCGAGCTTTTCGCCGCCTATGGCGAAGAGGAGTTCCGGGCGCTAGAGGCGCGGGTGCTGAAGCGACTGTTGCGGTCGGGCCCAAGGGTGGTTTCGACCGGCGGCGGCGCCTATATCAACGAACGCTCCCGCCGGCAGATCAGGAAGGGCGGCCTGACCGTCTGGCTGAATGCGGATCTCGACGTTCTCTGGGAGCGGGTGAACAAGCGCGATACAAGGCCGCTGCTCAAGACGGAAAACCCGAGGCAGACGCTCGAGAACCTGATGCGCGCCCGCTATCCGATCTACGCCGAGGCGGATCTCGTTGTCCTTTCGCGCGACGTGAAAAAGGAAACGATGGTCGACGAGGTCCTCGCCGCCATCGCCGACTGCAAGAAGGTCGATATGCCATGAACAATCATGCGACGCCCGCCGAGCGCAGGGTCCGGGTGAACCTCGGAGACCGTTCCTATGACATTCTCATCGGCCCCGGCCTGATTGCCGCGGCGGGCAGGGAAATCGCGTCCCGCCTCAAGGGCCGCCGGATGGCGGTGATCACGGATGAAAACGTGGCACCACGCTATCTGGAGCCGCTGATGGCGAGCCTGAAGGAGAGCGGCATCGACGCCGTCTCGCTCATTCTGCCCGCAGGCGAGAAGACCAAGAGCTTCGAGCAGCTGATCCCGGTGTGCGATGCCATTCTCGCCGCGAGAATCGAGCGCAATGACGCGGTGATCGCGCTTGGCGGCGGCGTGATCGGCGATCTGACCGGCTTTGCGGCCGGCATTGTGCGGCGCGGTTCGCGCTTCATCCAGATCCCGACCTCGCTCCTGGCGCAGGTCGATTCCTCCGTCGGCGGCAAGACCGGCATCAACTCGCCGCACGGCAAGAACCTGATCGGCGTCTTCCACCAGCCGGATCTCGTGCTCGCCGACACGGACGTCCTCGATACGCTGAGCCCACGCGAGTTTCGCGCCGGCTATGCCGAGGTTGCCAAATACGGCCTGATCGACAAGCCGGAATTCTTCGACTGGCTCGAGCGCAACTGGCAGGCGGTCTTCTCCGGGGGCGCGGCGCGCATCGAGGCTATTGCCGTCAGTTGTCAGGCCAAGGCCGACGTCGTCGCCGCGGACGAGCGCGAGAACGGCCTGCGTGCGCTGCTCAATCTCGGCCACACCTTCGGCCACGCCCTGGAAGCCGCGACCGAATACGACAGCCGCAGGCTCGTGCATGGGGAAGGCGTTGCGATCGGCATGGTCCTGGCGCACCAGTTTTCCGCCCGGATGAACCTTGCAAGCCCCGACGATGCGCGGCGCGTCGAAGCCCACCTCGCGGCGGTCGGACTGCCGACGCTGATGGCCGATATTCCCGGCGACCTTCCGCCGGCCGAGCGGCTGATGGAGGCGATCGCCCAGGACAAGAAGGTCAAGGGCGGCAAGCTCACTTTCATCCTGACTCGAGGCATCGGCCAGTCCTTCGTCGCCGACGACGTTCCGGCTTCGGAGGTGCTGGGCTTCCTCAAGGAAAAGCATCCGCGATGAGCGCCGAGGCGTTATGGCTCTTTCTGGCGGACCATTGGCTGCCGCTCCTTTCGGTCATCTGCCTTCTGCTCCTTTCGGCTTTCTTCTCCGGGTCTGAGGCGGCCTTGACCGCAACCTCCCGGGCGCGCATGCACACGCTCGAGAGCAATGGCGACCGGCGGGCCGGCGTCGTCAATCGCCTGATCGAGCGGCGTGACCGCCTGGTTGGAACGCTGCTCCTCGGCAACAACCTCGTCACCATTCTCGCGACGTCGCTGACGACCAGCCTATTGCTCGGCCTCGTCGGCAACTTTGCCGTGCTGATCGCCACGGTCAGCATGACGGTGCTGCTCGTTCTCTTCTGCGAGGTGCTGCCGAAGAGCTGGGCGATCGCCTCTCCCGATCGGTTCGCGCTTGCCGTGGCGCATATGGTAAGACGCTTCGTGGCGGTCGCTGGCCCCATATCCGCGCTTATCAATGCGATCGTCCGCCGCCTCCTGAACCTCTCCGGCGTGAATGTCGCCTCTGACAGGCCGATGCTTTCGGCCCAGGAGGAACTGCGCGGCGCCGTCGACCTGCTGCATCGGGAAGGGGCGGTGATCAAGGCGGACCGCGACCGGCTCGGCGGCGTGCTCGACCTCGGCGAACTCGAGGTGTCCGACATCATGATTCACCGCACCGCCATGCAGGCGGTCAACACGGAGGAGCCGCCGGAGGTCTGCGTCCGGGAGATACTCGGAAGTCCCTTCACGCGCCTGCCGCTGTGGCGCGGCTCGACCGACAACATCATCGGCGTCGTCCATTCGAAGGATCTCCAGAGGGCGCTGGCCGAACCCGGCGTCGAGCCGCACACGATCGACATCGTCAGGATCGCGCAGAAGCCATGGTTCGTGCCAGACACGACCAATCTCAAGGACCAGCTCAACGCCTTCCTGCGGCGTAAGCTGCATCTGGCCATCGTCGTCGACGAATACGGCCAAGTCCAAGGCCTCGTCACGCTGGAGGACATTCTCGAGGAAATCGTCGGCGACATTGCCGACGAGCACGATCTCGATATCCAGGGCGTTCGCCAGGAAGCCGACGGATCGATCGTCGTCGATGGCTCCGTGCCGATCCGCGACCTAAACCGGGCGCTCGACTGGTCGCTGCCGGACGAGGAGGCGACGACGGTCGCCGGTCTGGTCATCCACGAAGCCAAGAGCATTCCGGAGGAGCGGCAGGCTTTCACCTTCTACGGCAAGCGCTTCATCGTCATGAAGCGGGTGAAGAACCGGATCACCAAGCTACGTATCCGCCCGGCCGAAGAGGAGGCGGCAGGGCTCTAGGACCTGACCCTAGTCTCACCAGCGCGTCGGCTCGCCTGGCGCAGCCGGCTCGACGGCAAGCGCATGCAGGCCAGCATCGAGCTCGGATTTCAACAGGTCGTTAATGGCCCGGTGGCGGGCCACACGGCTCATGCCGGCGAAGGCACTGGACACGATGCGGATGCGCATGTGGGTGTCGCCGCCGCCGTCGAAACCCGGCTGGTGGCCGGCATGCAGATGGCTCTCGTTGATCACCATCAGCCGTTCGGGATGGAAGGCCTTCTCAAGCTTCTCTTCGATACGGCTTTGCAGCGACATGCTTCCGTCCCATTTCCCTGTTTGCTCTTACGGCTCGAAGGCGCCGGCGATGCAAAATGCGCGCACAAAGCCAGCAACATTCCGCTTTGTCAATTCTTGTTGTGACCCGTCGCAACCCCCATAATGGATGCCATGAAGCTCGATTCAAAATACTTTGATCGCATCCGCACGCGCCGCAAGCCAGAGGCGCGCGTGGAGCCGTCTGCGCCCATGTGCCAGTGGGACGGCTGCGACAAGACCGGCGTGCATCGGGCTCCCGTCGGCCGCAATGCCGAGGGCGAATATTTCATGTTCTGCTTCGAGCACGTGAAGGAATACAACAAGGGGTACAATTATTTCTCCGGGCTCTCGGACACGGAGATCGCGCGCTACCAGAAGGAAGCGGTTACCGGGCATCGTCCCACCTGGACGGTCGGTGTCAACAAGAGTGCCCGCAACGGCCCGACGCAATCCCAGATGCGCTCCGGCAGCGCGGGCGCACAGGCGCGCATGCGCGATCCGTTCGGCTTCTTCAACGAGGCGCGGGCCCGATCGGCGCGGCACGAGCCGCGGCTGCGCAAACTGAAGACGCTCGAGGCCAAGGCCTTCGAAACGCTTGGGCTTGCCGCCTCGGCGACCTCCGCCGATATCAAGGCCGCCTACAAGGAACTCGTCAAGAAACACCACCCCGATGCGAATGGCGGAGACAGAGGCTCGGAAGACCGTTTTCGGGCCGTGATTCAAGCCTATCAATTGTTAAAACAGGCTGGTTTCTGCTAACAACGCGCATTATGACAGAAAGCACTTTTTGCAGGCGTATGCGCGGGTGCCGTCCGGCGGCCGCTCTGGAGACATGATGAGCAAGATTGACCTCGACATTTCCAACCTCCCCGACACGACGGTCTCTGTCCGGGAGGCTTTCGGCATTGATACGGATCTGCGCGTTCCCGCCTATTCGAAGGGCGATGCCTATGTGCCCGAACTCGATCCCGACTATCTCTTCGACCGGGAAACCACACTCGCCATTCTTGCAGGCTTTGCGCACAACCGACGCGTGATGGTTTCCGGCTATCACGGCACCGGCAAATCGACCCATATCGAGCAGGTGGCGTCGCGCCTCAACTGGCCCTGCGTGCGCATCAATCTCGACAGCCATGTCAGCCGTATCGATCTCGTCGGCAAGGATGCAATCGTCGTCAAGGATGGGCTGCAGATCACCGAATTCAAGGACGGCATCCTGCCCTGGGCCTATCAGCACAACGTCGCGCTCGTCTTCGACGAGTATGATGCCGGCCGGCCGGACGTGATGTTCGTCATCCAGCGCGTGCTGGAGTCCTCCGGCCGGCTGACACTGCTCGACCAGAGCCGCGTCATCCGCCCGCACCCGGCCTTCCGCCTGTTCGCCACCGCCAACACGATCGGCCTCGGCGATACGACCGGGCTCTATCACGGCACGCAGCAGATCAACCAGGCGCAGATGGACCGCTGGTCGATCGTAACCGCGCTCAACTACCTGCCGCATGACAAGGAAGTCGACATCGTCGCTGCCAAGGTGAAGGGGTTCACCGCCGACAAGGGCCGCGATACCGTGTCGAAGATGGTGCGCGTCGCCGATCTCACCCGCGCCGCCTTCATCAACGGGGATCTGTCGACCGTCATGAGCCCGCGAACGGTGATCACCTGGGCCGAAAACGCCCATATCTTCGGCGATATCGCCTTCGCCTTCCGTGTGACCTTCCTCAACAAGTGCGACGAGCTGGAGCGGGCGTTGGTCGCCGAGCATTACCAGCGTGCCTTTGGCGTCGAACTGAAGGAAAGCGCCGCCAACATCGTGCTGGAAGCCACGGCCTGATCGCTTCGTCTAGGCTGAAGAAGGAACTGTCGTGAGCTCGAATTCCAAGGCGAAGCCGCAAACGAGGGAGAACGCCGCCGAACCGTTCAAGCGGGCGCTCTCCGGCTGCGTCCGGTCGATTGCCGGGGATGCGGAGCTCGAGGTCGCCTTTGCGAACGAGCGTCCGGGGATGACCGGCGAGCGCATCCGCCTGCCGGAGCTTTCCAAGCGTCCGACTCGGCACGAGCTCGCCGTGGCGCGCGGTCTGGGTGACTCGATGGCGCTGCGCAAGGCGTGCCACAACGACCGCATCCATGCGACCATGTCGCCGCAAGGCGCGGATGCGCGGGCAATCTTCGACGCCGTCGAGCAGGCGCGCGTCGAGGCGATCGGGGCGATCCGGATGCCCGGCGTCGCCGACAATCTCTCCTCAATGCTCGAGGAGAAATATGCCAAGGGCAATTTCGGCGCGATCGACAGCCAGTCGGATGCACCGCTCGAGGAGGCGGTGGCGCTCCTGGTGCGGGAGAAGCTGACCGGCAAGAAGCCGCCGGCCTCCGCCGGCAAGGTGCTCGACCTCTGGCGCGATTTCATCGAGCAGAAGGCCGCCGCCGACGTCAGAAACCTGCCCGCGGCGGTTAACGACCAGCAGGCCTTCGCCCGGGTCGTGCGCGACATGCTGGCTTCGATGGATGTCGCCGAAAAATACGGCGAGGACGATATCGAGCCAGACGACCAGGAAAGCGAGACCGACGAGGACCAGCCGCGCAGCCAGGAGCAGGACGACAACGCCGGCGAGGAGGAAGAGGGCTCCGACGCCGCCCCCGCCGACGAAAACCAGTCTGCCGAGGAGCAGATGGAAGAAGGCGAGATGGACGGCGCCGAGATCTCCGACGACGACCTTCAGGACGAGGGCGACGAGGACAGCGAAACGCCCGGCGAGGTCAAGCGGCCGAACCACCCCTTTGCGGACCTGAACGAAAAGGTCGATTACGCGATCTATACGCGCGAGTTCGACGAGACCATCACGGCCGAGGAGCTTTGCGACGAGGCGGAACTCGATCGTCTGCGCGCCTTCCTCGACAAGCAGCTCGCCCATCTGCAGGGGGCCGTCGGCCGCCTCGCCAACCGCCTGCAACGGCGGCTGATGGCGCAGCAGAACCGGTCCTGGGAGTTCGATCTCGAGGAGGGGGTTCTGGATACCGCCCGCCTGCAGCGGGTCATCATCGATCCGATGCAGCCGCTTTCCTTCAAGCGGGAGAAGGATACGAATTTCCGCGACACCGTCGTGACGCTGCTGATCGACAATTCCGGCTCGATGCGCGGCCGGCCGATCACCGTTGCCGCCACTTGCGCGGACATTCTCGCCCGCACGCTGGAGCGCTGCGGCGTCAAGGTCGAGATTCTCGGCTTCACCACCAAGGCCTGGAAGGGCGGGCAAGCGCGCGAGAAATGGCTCGCGGGCGGCAAGCCTCAAGCGCCGGGCCGCCTCAACGATCTGCGCCACATCGTCTACAAGTCGGCCGATGCGCCCTGGCGCCGCGCGCGCCGCAATCTCGGCCTGATGATGCGGGAAGGGCTGCTCAAGGAGAATATCGACGGCGAGGCGCTGATGTGGGCGCACGACCGCCTGCTCGGCCGGCCGGAGCAACGACGAATCCTGATGATGATCTCGGACGGTGCACCGGTCGACGATTCCACCCTGTCGGTGAATCCTGGCAACTATCTCGAGCGACACCTGCGCGCCGTCATCGAGCAGATCGAGACGCGTTCGCCGGTCGAGCTTCTGGCGATCGGCATCGGCCATGACGTGACGCGGTATTATCGCCGCGCCGTGACGATCGTCGATGCGGACGAACTTGCGGGCGCGATGACGGAGCAGCTTGCCGCCCTGTTCGAGGAAGAGCACCGGCACGGCCGCGTCGGACGCCTGCGCCGGGCCGGCTGATCGGTTTGCCGCGCCGCAAATTCGCCTGTATCTCCATCATCTGCTAAGAGCCTGCCCGTCCCTCAGCGCCTGCGTTGCCTCCCTGGAAGGTTATGCCTCGAAATGCTCCGAACCCTTGCCGTTCTCTTCCTGTTGGCATCGACCGCCGCCGCCGAGGCGGAAGCGCCGTGTGAGATCGTTCCGATCCGAAGCCGGCAAATCTCACAGTTCAAGGTCGGTTCCGACGCCACGACGTTCGGCAGGCTCGAATTCATCGGCGGCATCGAAATGACCTCGCCCAATGCGCTGTTCGGCGCAGTTTCGGCGATCCGCTTCCGGCCCGACGGAGAATCCTTCGCCGCCGTCCTGGATACAGGGCATTGGGTCGAGGGCGCCGTCGTTCGCGACGAGGCGGGTATGCTTCAGGGGCTGACCGACCTTGCCATCACCGCGATGACCGACGGCAATGGTGCGGCGCAGCTCGAAAAGTGGAAGGTGGATTCCGAAGGGCTGGCGCTGCGCGATGGCGCGGTGATCGTCAGCTTCGAGCAGGCGTCACGCGTCGATGTCTATCCCGACCCGGGCTGTGCCGCCTCGAGGCCCATCGGCCAGATCAGCCTGCCCTTTCCGGTCGAGGAACTGCGCAGCAATGGCGGATTGGAGACGATCGCAATTGCACCGAAGGATGGGCCGCTTTCCGGTGCTGCCGTGATCGTCGCGGAACGCAGCGTCGACACGTCCGGCAATCTCCTGGCGGGCATCCTCGACGGACCGATGCGGGGCGCGTTCTCGGTGGTGCGCCAAGACCCCTATGCGGTCACTGATGGCGCATTCCTGCCGAACGGGGATATGCTCATCCTCGAACGCCGCTTCAATTTCTCTTCGGGGCTCGGAATGCGCATTCGCCGGCTCGCGGCCGCCGATATCCGGCCGGGTGCGGTGGTCGACGGCGAGGTGCTGCTCGAGGCCGACATGAGCTACCAGATCGACAATATGGAAGGCCTCGATGTGGTCTCCCGGCCCGATGGCGACATGCGGGTGATCCTGGTTTCCGACGACAATCACTCGATCCTCGAGCGCAACCTGATGCTTGAGTTTCGACTGAAAGACGACGCCAACCGAACAGGCGCGGATCGAAACAACGCCGACTCTTCCTCATCCGCTTTAAATTGAAACAGGGCCAAATCGGCCCTGTTAAAACGTCGTCGCCTTCAGCATTCACGCGGTGGCTTTGGCCGCCGGCATCGGTTTGATGACGCTCATCAGCGCGCCATAGGGCAGCAGCAGGACGATACCGCACAAAATCTTCACGGCAAGATCACCGAGTGCCCAGGAAATCCAGCGTGGCGCATCGAGGGCCATGAGGCCGAGCAGAGGCGCGGCTTCGAGCGCGAAGCTGTCGTTCGGACCGAGGAAGACGAAGGACGGTGCGAAGGCGAAGGAGAAGAACATCGCCGTGTCGAGCCCCGAACCGATCAGCGAACCGGCGAGCGGCGCGCGCCACCAGCTTTGGCGCCGCAGCCGGTTGAACACTGAGATGTCGAGGAGCTGGCCGAGCAGGAAGGCAGAGCCCGAGGCGATCGCGATGCGCGGCGTTGCGGCGAAGAAGGAGAGGGCGACGGCGACGACGAAACCCACAATGACGACGCGGCGCGCGATGCGCGGGCCGAAATGGCGGTTTGTCAGGTCGGTAACGAGGAAGGCGAAGGGATAGCTGAAAGCGCCCCAGGTCAGGAGATCGCCGAGCTGCATGCCGGCGATCGAGCCGGGCAGCGGATACTGCACAAGGAAATTCGACGCGACGACCACCAGTGTCATCAGCGCCACATAGACAAAGAACATACGGTTGATCAGCATTTTTTTATCCTGGGTGATGCCACCAGTTAGAGGGTCCTACCGGAGAGAGGCATCCGGCCGATGATATCGAGCACGAGAAAAAGGCTTGCCGGACGGATCCGCAAGCCTTTCAAGCCATGCTCAGGAAGGCGCTGGCGCCGATCAGGCGGCTGCGGCAGCCTTCTTGACGATCTGGCGGCGCAGCAGGCGAGCGCGCATGCTCAGCTCGTTCTCGTCGGCCTTCAGCAGGAAGGCGTCGAGACCGCCGCGGTGTTCGACCGAACGGAGAGCCGCAGCGGAGACGCGCAGGCGGAAACGCTGGCCGAGCGCATCCGAGATCAGCGTGACATTGCACAGGTTCGGCAGGAACTTGCGCTTCGTCTTGTTGTTGGCGTGGCTCACATTGTGACCCGACTGGACGCCCTTGCCGGTCAATTCGCAACTACGGGACATGGTACACCTATTTTCTTTTCGCCGCCGGACAATGCGGTAGCGGGCCCAGAGCCCAGGCCGCGTTCCTACTGGCCATTATTGGAAAGTCGCGGTTCTATAGTCAGTGATGGGCCGCCAGTCAAGCCAAACCTGCGCTTTCCTCAAAATCCGCGCCATTCCAAGGATTAGCAAAAATTAAGCGCCGTTACGACCCCTCCATCTTTCCGGCCGTGCCGCGCCGCGCTATCTCCTTTCGGGCATAGGCGGAATCTCGTCATTGGTCTCGCCTGCCGAATGAATGTGACGCACCGGGCGCAGAAATGCCGCAAACCGCCTGCATTTCAAGGCATTGCGACATAGCCGCGCGGGGCATCGTTCAGACGCACCAAAGACGCTGCAACACTTTGAGCTGCTGCATGGTTTTGACCTCGAATCGGTTCCGCTTCACGGATCCATGCAAGAGAATAAGAATGGGGCTTTCGGGCATGATGTTGCGCACTGGTTTTTGCGTGCCGGCACTCCTGGCCGCCGCGACGTTTTCCACAGCCTGCTTCGCCGCGGAAATCGAGCATCAAACGGACTACAGCATAGCGCTTGCCGGCCTGCCGCTGGCGCGCGCCTCGTTTCACACCGAGGTCGAGCAGAATCGCTACACGATTTCGGGAACGTTGAATTCAGCCGGCTTGGTGAACATTATCAGCCCGACCTCCGGCCAGACACGGGTTTCCGGCATGATCGGCCGCGACCGCCTTCGAGCGACCCAATATTCGATGTCCTATCGCAGCGGAAAAAAGGCGCGGGCGATCAGCGTCAGCTTCCGCAACGGCAATGTGGTACGCGCAAGCATGGTCCCGAAGCGCACGCCTTTGCCGAAGAATTGGGTGCCGGTGACGAGCCGCGACATGCGCAACGTGCTCGATCCGCTCTCTGGATTGATCATTCCGGCGGCGACCCGCGTCTGTCCCAACACGCTGCCTATCTTCGACGGCGAATCGCGACTCGACATAAAGCTGTCGGCCAAGGGGACGCGGAACTTCAAGACCAAGGGCTTCGACGGCGAGGTCATCGTCTGCGGCGTCCGTTTCGTGCCGAAGGCTGGATACAGGAAGGGTCGCGAGGACGTCGAATATCTGCGCCGCCTGGAAACGATGGAAATATGGTACGCGAAGTCGAATACGGTCGACGTCTATGCCCCGGTCTATGTTCGCATTCCGACGAAGATCGGACCGGTGACCGTCTCTGCGACGCGGTTTGGCGGGTAGTTCTGCCGGCGCGACCGTCTCGTTCGAAAAACGCGGAAGAGCGCTAGATCAACGACACGTCGAAGGGCCCGGCAGGCATGGCGAGCGGGGAGAAGGTAGTCGGCAGGCCGGATCAGGGGCGGGCGCTCTATCGTTCGTGATCTTGTCGCGGCCGCCAATCGAGCGGCGCCATCTCGAAAGCGGAAAAATCGAAGCCGGGTGCGACCGTGCAGCCGACCAGCGTCCAGTCTCCGAGCGAAGCGGCCGATTGCCACCAGTCGGCGGGGACGACCTGTTGTGGCCTTTCTCCGCCGGGAAGGTCCGGGCCGAGTCGCACGTGCACCGCAGGCCTATTCGGTTCGGCAATGCTGAGTTCGAGCGGTGCCCCGGCGTAATAGTGCCAGATCTCCACGGCGTCGCGGACGCGGTGCCAATGCGATCGGTCGCCCTTTTCGAGGAGATAGTAGATTGCCGTCGAATGGCCGCGCGATCCGCCGTCGGCATCCCGGAAGGTTTCGACGTACCAGCCGCCTTCCGGATGTCTGACCAGCCCTAGCGTTTCGATAATCGTTGCCGCCGTCGTCTCCCGCGAGGTGCGCATCAGAAATTGTCCTTGCGCTTGCGGATCTCCGCGAAGACGGCCGCATCGCTCGCCTTCTCCATGTCGAGATGGGCGCGGATTTTCGGATCGCCGGCGCGCAAGAACGGGTTCGTCCTTTTCTCGACGCCGATCGTCGTCGGTGCGGTGAAGCCGCCGTCCGAACGGGTCTCCTCGATCTCGGCGGCGCGTTCTTTCAGCGCCGTGTTGTCCGGATCGATCGTCACGGCAAAATGGGCATTCGAGAGGGTGTATTCGTGGCCGAAATAGACGGAGGTATCGTCGGGAAGCGCCATCAGCCGATTGAGCGATTGCCACATCGTCTCGGCCGATCCTTCGAACAGCCGCCCGCACCCGAGCGCGAACAGCGTATCGGCGGCGAAGAGCAATTTGTCCTGGGGCAGATGGAAGCAGATGTGCCCCGCGGTATGCCCCGGCGTTTCGATCACCTCGACCGGATGGCCGGCGAAGTCGAAGCGTTCGCCATGAGCCACTTGCTTGTCGAGCCCCGAGATCTTCGACGCCTCGCCCTTCGGGCCAATGATCGTCACGCCGAAACGTTCCTTCAGGCTGACATTCGCCGCCACGTGGTCGCCGTGGTGATGGGTCGTCAGGATGTGGGTAAGCCGCCACCCGCGCCGCTCCAGCGCCTCGAGGATCGGTTGCTCCTCCGGAGCATCGATCGACGCCGTTGCGCCGGTCTCCGGATCGTGGATCAGCACACCAAAATTGTCGGTGCGGCAGAGGAAGAGGTCAAGTTCGAGCGCGGCCATGGCTTGGTCCTCCCATTTGGGCATGCGGCGGGTCTAGCCGAATGTAGTGAGCCTCGCCTTGAAGTCTACCGCTTCAAGGCTAACATGTTGCGCATGCACACCGATATCGTCGATCTCCGCCAATTTTATCATTCCGAGCTCGGCCGGATGGCGGAGCAAGCCGTCAGCATGGCGCTCGCTTCCGTTTGGGCGCGCATGCCGGAAGAGCGGCTCGTCGGCCTCGGCTATGCGGTTCCCTATCTCGAGCGTTTCCGCGCCGACACCGAGCGGACCTTCGCCTTCATGCCGGCGGGGCAGGGGGCGGTGAACTGGCCGGTAGCCGAGCTCTCCTCCACGGCACTGGTCTTCGACGAGGAGTTGCCGCTGCCGGATGCCTCGATCGACCGGGTGCTGATGGTTCACGCGCTGGAATTCGCCGAGAGCCCGCGTGAAACGATGAAGGAGATCTGGCGTGTTCTCGCCCCCGGCGGCCGGCTCGTCATCGTGGTGCCGAACCGTCGCGGCGTCTGGGCACGGATGGAGCACACGCCCTTCGGTTCCGGCCGGCCCTATTCGCGAGGACAGCTCACTGCGCTTCTGCGCGAGACGAACTTCACGCCGGGGGCCAGCGCCGAAGCGCTCTTCTTTCCCCCTTCCAGGCGAAAGATGATCCTGCGCCTGCGTCACGGGCTCGAGCGCTTCGGGCGCTCGCTGTGGCCGGTCTTTTCCGGGGTGATCATCGTCGAGGCACAAAAGCGGCTCTATCAGGGCCTGCCTTTGGCGGTGCGTGCTTCGCGCCGCGTCTTCGTTCCGGTACTGGCACCGCATGGCGTCCCCAGCACCCGCGTTGGAGCGCCGGAGTTGAAAGCCCCCTAAGGCGGCCACGACGTCGCACTCGACAAATTTGCTCCGCCCCGGTATTGGCTGAACCGCATTCTTCCCCGCGAAAGCCGAGCCGATGAACCTTGCCCTGAAGAGCCCTGAGCCGCGTCCCGGCATCCTGGACATCGCCGCCTATGTGCCTGGCAGGGAACATGCGCCGGGCGTGGCGAAGGTTCACAAGCTGTCGTCGAACGAAACGCCGCTCGGCGCGAGCCCGCGCGCAATCGAGGCATTCCAGCAGGCGGCGTTCAATCTCGAGCGCTATCCGGATGGCCAGGCCCACGCGCTCAAGGACGCGATCGCTGCGGTTCACGGGCTCAATCCTGCCAATATCCTCTGCGGCAACGGTTCGGACGAGCTGCTCGGGCTTCTCTGCCACACCTATCTCGGCCCCGGCGACGAAGGAATCGTCACCGAGCACGGGTTCCTCGTCTACAAGATCCAGGTCACGGCCGCCGGCGGCACGCCGGTGACCGTCGAGGAGCGCGATGCGCGCGTCGATGTTGACGCCATCCTCGCTGCCGTCACCGAGCGAACGAAGATCGTCTTCATTGCCAATCCGGGAAACCCGACGGGGACCTATATCCCCGTGGACGAGGTGCGGCGCCTCCATGCCGGATTGCCGGCCGGCGTCGTGCTGGTGCTGGATGCGGCTTATGCCGAATATGTCCGGCGCAACGATTACGAGGCGGGAATCGAGCTGGTTTCGGCCAACCGCAACGTGGTGATGACACGCACCTTCTCTAAGATCTACGGCCTTGCCGGCCTGCGTATCGGCTGGATGTATGCGCCGCGCGAGGTCGTCGATGCATTGGACCGCGTGCGCGGCCCGTTCAACCTCAGTGCGCCGGCGATTGCGGCCGGAGCGGCGGCGATCCGAGACCAAGCCTTCGTCGTGACTGCGCTCGATCACAACTTGGCCTGGCTGCCGAGGGTAAGCGAGGCGCTGACGGCGATCGGCCTGCGCGTCACGCCTTCGGTCACCAATTTCGTGCTGATCCATTTCCCGGAGGCCGGCGGTCAATCGACCGAGGAAGCGGATGCATTCCTGACGGGCCGTGGGTTCATTCTGCGCGCAGTGCGGGCTTATGGCTTCCCCAATGCGCTCCGCATGACCATCGGCTCGGAAGAGGCGAACGAGGGCGTGATCGCGGCCCTAACAGAATTCATGGGACGGAAATGATGGCTCAGCAGTTCGAAACCATCGCCCTCATCGG
Organism: Sinorhizobium fredii USDA 257; assembly: GCF_000265205.3. Lineage (NCBI taxonomy): Bacteria > Pseudomonadati > Pseudomonadota > Alphaproteobacteria > Hyphomicrobiales > Rhizobiaceae > Ensifer > Ensifer fredii. The sequence goes on along the minus strand of NC_018000.1, from coordinate 5,260,642 downwards.
CATCGGCCTGATCGGCTCGTCGATCGCGCGGGATATCCTCGACAGGCAACTCGCCGGAACGATCGTCGTCGCCACCCGCAGCGAAGCAACGCTGAAGCGCGCCGAGCAGCTCGGCCTCGGGCATCGCTACACGCTCTCGGCCGCCGAGGCGGTGAAGAATGCCGATCTCGTCGTCGTCTCCGTGCCGGTCGGCGCGTCGGGCGCCGTCGCCGCTGAAATCGCCGCGCATCTGAAGCCTGGTGCGATCGTCACCGATGTCGGCTCGACGAAGGGCTCGGTGATCGCGCAGATGGCGCCGCATCTGCCGGACACGGTGCATTTCGTGCCCGGTCACCCGATCGCCGGTACGGAGCACTCCGGTCCGGATGCCGGCTTTGCCGGGCTTTTCCGCGGCCGCTGGTGCATCCTGACGCCGCCCCCGGGCACGGATGAGGAGGCAGTCGCCAAACTCCGGCTTTTCTGGGAGGCGCTCGGCTCGATGGTCGACGAGATGGATCCCGAGCATCACGACAAGGTGCTGGCGATCGTCTCGCACTTGCCGCACATCATCGCCTACAACATCGTCGGCACGGCGGACGACCTCGCCACCGTGACCGAGTCGGAAGTGATCAAATATTCGGCCTCCGGTTTCCGCGATTTCACCCGTCTTGCCGCCTCGGATCCGACCATGTGGCGCGACGTCTGCCTGCACAACAAGGATGCGATCCTCGAAATGCTGGCGCGCTTCTCGGAGGACCTTGCCTCGCTGCAGCGCGCGATCCGCTGGGGCGACGGCGACAAGCTGTTCGATCTCTTCACCCGCACCCGGACGATCCGCCGGTCGATCATCCAAGCCGGTCAGGACACGGCGATGCCGGACTTCGGCCGGCATGCCATGGATCAGAAGTAGACCTGACGGTCGGGTTCAAAGCGCCGGCAGTACACCGATCGGAACGAAAGCCAGAAAGGCGGTTCCGTCGCGCACATTGAGCTTGACGGTCGCCTCGTTTTTGCCAGCGGCGAGCGCGGCCAACACGTTGGCGACGTTGTTGATGAGGTCGGTTTCCTCGGGAATGGCCTTCACGAGGTTCTCCCGCCAGGTGCTGATATTGACCAAGGTCAGTGCGAATTCGCCCGAGATGAGCCCCTGATCGTTGACCGAGAAGGGCCCGGAGAGCTTGGCGGTCATCCCCTCGCCCGCATCCAGCGTCAGTTGGCGCAGTTCCCCCTTCGTGCCGCGAAGCATGTGCGGCGCGACGGAGGCGCCCTGCAGCCATTCGGCTTTGCCCGAGACCGTGAGATCCGCCGTAACATTGGCGGGCGGGGCGAGGCTCGGTCCTTCCTCCGGGCGTAGGTCGAGTTTCTCGACGCTGAGGGCCGCGTCGAGATCTGCGCCGGTCTGGCGCAGATGGACTTCCCCGTGGCTCGCGCCGAAGCCCACGCCCTTGCCCATGAGCGGCGAACGGACCGTGCCGGTCAGGTTGTCATAGGCAATCGACGTACGGTCGAGGCCCGAGAGCGTCGCGGCGAGACTGGCACGCAGGAGCGTCCAATCGGCAGACACCGAAACGCCGGGCGAGACCCGGATTTCAGCGGGGCCATCGAGTTCGACGACGGCGCGTCCCGGCTGGTAGACCTGCGCCGCCGTTCTCAGGGCACCGAAGGATGCGGACGCACCGTGGCGGGTGTCGTCGAGGCGCACCTTGTCGCAGAAGAGGCCGATGCGGAACGGAAAACCGCGCACCTCCAGGTCGGTGCACTCGCCGCCAAGGCTGCTCGCCTGCTTTTCCGCCAGGTAGGCCGGCAGCCGTTTCTCGATCTGGTCGGCGGCGACGAACCAGGCGCCGGAATAGATGCCGGCGACAAGAATGATGCCCGTTGCGAGCCAGAGAAACTTCCGGCTGGCGGGCCGCCCATTGTCGACCTCGGTTACCGTCATGGTATCGCATACTCCACTTGCTGCGTCGGAATCGGCTTTGCGGGTGGCCGGTTCCGTTCCCGCAAACTAACTTATGCACGGCATACGCGGGATCTTTCTTCCGCGCCGCGTTCTACAGCGCCATGCGTCTTATCAGACGCACAAAGGTCGCTGTAGCACTCTGAATTGCTGCATGTTTCCTTGGATAGGCTCCGATCCAAGGAAACATGCAGAAGGTCTCAAGATGTTACGACGGGATGAAGGCGGAAAACTGCTTCACACCTTTGCCCATCCCGCTCTAGAAAGTTCTGGTCGGCCGCTGCCTTGCCCGTTGGTGATTCGGCGAGTGCGGCAACATCGATTGAATGGCAGCGGATATGGACGAATTTTGGGTCTTTGGCTACGGCTCATTGATGTGGAATCCGGGCTTTCGCTTCGAGGAGAAGCAGACGGCACGGGCCTTCGGTTATCGCCGCTCCCTCTGCGTCCACTCCTGGGTGCATCGCGGCACCGAGCGGCATCCCGGCCTCGTGCTCGGGCTGGACTATGGCGGCTCCTGCATAGGCATGGCGTTTCGCGTCGCCTCCGCCGAGAGGGCGGAGGTGACGGACTATCTGCGTGAGCGGGAACTGGTCACCCATGTCTACAAGGAGCGGACCATGCCGGTACAGCTCTCCGACGGTCGCCGCGTGCCGGCGCTTGCCTATGTGATCGACCGCAATCACGTGCAATATGCCGGTGCGCTAACCGCGGATGCGGCAGCCGCGACGGTCGCAACCGCCGTGGGCAAGTCGGGGCACAACAGGGAATACGTGCTCAACACGCTGGCCCACCTCAGGGAGATGGGCATCCGGGACCACTGGCTCGAGGAGGTCGCCGCCAACCTCATCGCCGGCGAACCAGCGTCGGCTCAGGCTTGATCGGCGCCGAGCTCGCGCAGCCGTTGTTCCGCCGTCGGCGGCAAGGGCAGATGCGGATTGGCCCTGACGGTCTCGACGAGAAGCTCGTCGCTTGCGGCCTCGGTCACCGCGACCAGCTTGGCCAGAAAGGCGTCCGGATCCAGTCCTGCTTCGATCGGCGGCAAGACACGCACCTTGAAGTGGCCGGGAAAGCGCAGGAACTTGCGGCGTGGCCAGAACAGGCCTGGATGCATGGCGACCGGGACAACCGGCACCTGCAGGTCCCGATAAAGCCGGGCAATGCCGTATTTGTATTCCGGCGGGGCGCCGGGTGGGCGCCGCGTGCCTTCCGGATAAATGATCAGTTGACGTCCGGTTGCCATTTCCCGCTTGGTGCGATCCATGACCTCCGTCATCGCCTTGCCCCGGGCGGCGCGGTTCACCGGCACCATCCGCTGCTTGATGATGTACCAGCCGAAAAGCGGAATCCAGGTCAGCTCGCGCTTGAGGATGTAGAAGGGATCGTCGAGCCAGGGCAGAAGCGCATAAGCGTCCCAGAAGGACTGGTGCTTCGGCGCGAAGATGTAGGCGCCGTCGGGGACATTCTCGAGACCCTCGATCTCGAAGGTCGTTCCGACGATCTTCGCCTGGAGCCAGTGGTTGCTGCGCACCCAGTTCTTCGGCACGAACCAAGCGGTCTTGCGCGGCACCAGAAAATAGATCGGGGTCAGCACGATCATCTGGACGATCAGATTGGCATAGAAGACCAGGTTGAAGAGGATCGAACGCAGGATGATCATCAGGCAGGCTCTCGATGGGAACGCGACGCTGACCGCGAGACGGTTGGCCGTTCCGCTGCCTACACGAAACTCGCACGGAGGAAAACAGTTCTTCAGGTCCAGTGCGCTACTCTTCCGCCCGATGGCATGCGAGACGTTGATTCTCTAATTATTTCCCAAGTGCTCGCTCGCAAGATCCCGCAATGACGCGATGGAATACTTGGCGTATTCGAGCAGGATGGCCTTGATGAAGAGCGGATTGCGCAGCCAGTTGGACGTCTTCAAATCCGAATTGACGACTGGATAGGCAATGAACTCCGTGTCCGGCCGGACGCGGCGCAATTCGAGAAGGCTGCGCGGCATATGGTAGTTGTTGGTGACGACGAGGATGCTCCGATAGCCGCGGTCGTGAATCCATTGCCCGGCCTCGGTTGCGTTGCCGATCGTGTCGATCGCTTCATGGCCGATATCGACGCAGCATCTGAAGAGGTCGGCCGAGCTTTGCGTGTTGCGGCGTATCTGGCTCCCCGTCGTCGCCGGATGGACGCCGGAAATCAGAAGCCGCCTGCCGGCGCCGGACTTCAGAAGCTCGACCGCCTGCTCGATACGCTGGAAGCCGCCGGTCAAGACGACGATCCCATCCGCACGGGGCGCTGGAGGCGGTTGCATCGAGGCAACCGTGTCGGCGAATTGCAGGAAGCCGGCGACGAAGACGGCGAGAAGGGCCAGCAGCGCGAAGAAGCCGCGGCGCAGAATTTTCCGCAGCATGCTGCGAGACCGCCGACGGCGCGCGGCCCTGTCCCGCCATTTGCCCCTGTCGGCCATTCCGCTCTCGCGAAGCTCCTCAACCATCGTGATTCTCTCACATAGCCGCCGATTGCGGCAGGGAATAGATGGATAAAGGGCGAATCACGGCTCTCAACCTTGATAAGTGTCCGTCCGGCCAGGGTCCGACCGGATGAGGTCGATCTCATAGATCGTCCGCGTCACGGTCAGCCGTGCCGTCAGCGTCGTCAGCAGGGCAATGACGATGATGATGGCGAAAATGCCCAGATAGCCGGTATAGCCGATGGCGAAGGTGCCGAAGAGGGCCGTCGCCTGATCCGTCTCCGGGGTTGCGAGCGTCCGAGATTGCCAGAAGCTGGCAATCGCGAAAGACAGCGCCGCAAGCAGCCCGCCGGCGCCGGCGCCCTTGAGGCTGATTCTGAGGAAGTGTTTCTGAAATTCTGACGCCACGAAGCTCGCCTCGGCGCCGACGAAATGCAGGACCTCGACGATATGGCGATTGCCGGACAGGGCGCCGCGCGTGGCGAAGACGACCGTCAGCACCATGGCCGAAAAAACAAGCGCCAGCACGCCGGTCCCGATCATCGTCGTGGTGTTCGCCATGGCGACCAGGCGGTCGACCCAGGTACGGTGATCGTCGAGGAAGGCTTCGGGGATCGTTTCCGTCAGAGCCTTGCGCATCGCGCCGAAGTCCGGCGGGTTGTTTTCGTCGATTGTTATCACGATGAGCCGCGGCACCGGCAATTCATCGAGGTCGAGGCCGCCGCCGAGCCACGGTTCAAGGAGCCGGGCCGTTGCGGCACGGTCGATGATGTTGCCGCCCGTCGTGCCGGGGAAGGTCAAGGCGAGATCGCGCGCGTCGGCAAGCGCTTTCTCCATGTCCAGATTCTCGTCCGGCTTGATTTGGATGGTGATCTCGCGAGAGATCTGCGATTGCCAGCTTTGCGCGGTCGCCCGCACCATGCTGACGCCGCCGAGCGTGAGACAGGCGAGGAAAGACATGATGGCAATGACGCACATCAGGGCATGGCCGGAGACATTGGTCGAGGGTACGATCGGCCCGGTCGGGCGCACGCGCATCTCGCTGCGGCGCTGCTGCGGCGGCGGGTCTGGCTCGCGGCGGGGCTGGTGCTCATTCATAGATATCGAGCCGCCCCTGTGAAAGGATCATGCGCCGGGCCTCGACCTGGTCCATCAGCGACAGGTCGTGCGTGGCGATCACCACGGCGGTGCCGAGCCTGTTGAGTTCGAGAAAAAGGTTCAACAGCCGCCTCGCCATCGGCGGATCGACATTGCCGGTCGGTTCGTCGGCGAGCAGGATTTCCGGGCGGTCGATCAGTGCCCGGGCGATTGCGGCGCGCTGCTTTTCGCCGCCCGAAAGCACCGGCGGCAGCACATTGATGCGCTCGCCGAGGCCGACCCATTTGAGAAGTTCGAGCACGTCCGAGCGATAGCTCGTCTCCTCCTTGCCGCGCACCCTGAGCGGCAGGGCGACGTTCTCATAGGTCGTCAGATGGTCGAGAAGGCGAAAGTCCTGGAAGACTATGCCAACGCGGCGGCGCAGCATCGGAAATTCCTCGCGCGGGATGGAGGAGATGTTGCGGTCGAACATGCGAATCAGTCCGCGCGTCGGCTTGAGCGAAAGAAACAGCAGCCGCAGCAGCGTCGTCTTGCCGGCCCCGGAAGGGCCGGTGAGGAACTGAAAGGACCGGCGTGGAATGTCGAATGTCAGGTCCCGGAGAATTTCCGGTCCCATGCCATAGCGCAATCCGACGTTCTCAAAATGAATCAACGGGACAGCCCAATCTCTCGTCACGACCCTCAACAACCGCCGCAACCGGCCGTTCGCACATCCAGCGTTCGTACCGTCTCGCCGGGCGCACGAAGCGCGCTGCATCGCTTTGAACTGCGGTGCCGATTGAAGGACCATGCAGTAGGACAGCGCGCGTGCCAAGGCAAAACCGAGTGCGGAACCATGGTTAAGCGACGGTTAATGTCCCAGGAAAAGACGCCGCTTTCGCGGCTCTTTCCGAAACATTAACCATTCCGGTTTACGTTTCGTCAGGATTTGATGCAATGCCCTGTTTCTTGCAGGAGTATTGCCGCAGCGAGTGTGGCGCGCCTACTGCATGTTTCCTTGAATCGAAGCCGATAAAGGAAAAAGATGCAGCGGCCAGAGGTGCTGCAGCGACCTTCGTGCATCTGCAATGAGGCACGGCGCTGTAGTGGGCGCGGCACTCCGATGGGAGAGCCCCATGCAGGCATTTCGCACGAGGACGGCCGGTATCGACCTCATTCCGCCTGAGCGCGTGCCGCGCTCGGACACCCCTGCGGCCCGGAAACTCGACTATATCGACGTCGAGTTCGAGACCGTGGTTCCTGGTCCACGACCCAGTCCCTATCCGGTCTTCAACGACAACCGGCGATCGGCCCCGTGGCCCGAGCCGCATCCGACGACGACCATTCGAAGCGGAGCCGCAGCCCGGTTGCTGGCGATCGCGCAGGCGCGACTGTGCGCAATGCCGGCGCGGCGCTTCGCCGGCCTCGCCGCCGGCCTTGGCTTGGCGGCCTTCCTGCTGATGGCAGGGCTCGGGGGTCAAAGCGAGGCGGACGCCCATCCGCTCGCGATCGACGGGGTCACCACCTCGCTCGACTATACCGGCGGCATGCACGTGCTTTCCGTCTACGGGGCCATCGACAATCGCTCCGATCTCGAACAGCGTCTGCCGCCCGTGGTCGTCGAAGTCATGAGCAACGGACGGCCCGTGACGGCGACGCGCCTGATGCCCGAGGGCGCCGCCATCGCGCCCGGCGAAAGCCGCCGCTTCGTTACTCGCCTTCCCTATGCGGGTGGAAAAATGCCGGACGTCACCGTTTCCTTTGCGGAAAACAGTGTTTCGCCTCGCTGATTGTGCTAATCGGCGCTTGAAGGGAGGGCAGGCGTTCTTCCGACTGCAGGTTTCCTTAGATCGTAGCCGATTTAAAGATGAAAACATGCAGCAAATCAAAGTGCTACGGCGACCTATTGTGCGTCTCGAAAGACGCACGGCACTGTAGGAAAGGGAGACCCGCCATGCCCGTCGTTCGCGGCAAGAAAATCGAGATCCTCTACAGCCCCGAGGCGATCGCCGCTCGCAATCGAGACATGGCGGAAGAGATCATGCGCGGGCCGCACAAGGACCTCCTCGTCATCTCGATCCTCAAGGGCTCTTTCATTTTTGCGGCTGACCTGATCCGTGCGATGCACGGGGCGGGGCTTGCGCCGGAGGTCGAGTTCATCACGCTTTCGAGCTACGGCACCGGGACCGAATCCAAGGGCGTGAAGATCACCAAGGATATCGACAGCGACGTGCACGACCGAGACGTGCTCCTGATCGACGACATTCTCGAATCCGGACGGACGCTGCGCTTTGCCAAGGATCTGCTCTACGAGCGCGGCGCACGCAATGTCAGGGTCGCCGTGCTGCTCGACAAGCGCATGAAGCGCCGCATCGATCTGGAGGCGGACTATGTCGGCTTCGACTGCCCCGATCACTTTGTGGTCGGCTACGGCATGGACGTCGCCTATGCCTTCCGCGAACTACCCTTCGTCGGCGTGGTCACGGGCGACGCGGAATAGCGCTTCACCGTATCGCCATCCTCGGTTGCCGCGGCTACAGGATATCAACGGCTCCTTGCTCTTCATGGGCGAGCAATTGCGAATTCTCTACCTAGCAGCGCGGAAACCCGAAAATTGCAGTAATCGCGTTTACCGAAAGCAAACACAAAGCTGTTTGGTTGGAACGGTGTCACGGCCGCAGGCGGCGTGGGATACATATGTTCAACGACGTGGAGCGTCTTCTTGCGAATGACGCCGGCGCTCTGTGAGAGCGAACACGGGAGGCCATGATGGCGAAAATCCTGATTACCGAGGATGAGGATGCCTTGCGCTCATTTGTGGCGCGGGCGTTGCAGCTCGATGGACACGAAACGGTCGAGGCGGGGGATGGAGCCGACGGGCTCGCCCGGCTCAAGGACCAGCGCTTTGACCTGCTGCTATCCGATATCCGCATGCCGGTCATGGACGGCATCGAGCTTGTGCATCAGGCATCGGCCGCCTTTCCGCAGCTCAAGATTTTGCTGATGACCGGCTATGCCGAGCAGCGCGAGCGCGCCGATGATATTTCCGGCAAGGTCGTGGATGTGATCTCCAAGCCGTTTTCCCTGCCCGACATCCGCAAGGCGGTCGCGCACGCTTTGGCCGCCTGACGACGTCTTGAGGCTCTGCCCCTGCAGGGCCTCAGCGCATATCGAGCAGGCGCTCGAGATATTGCCGCTCCACTTCCGGCGACAGGTTGTCGCCGAGCTTGCGCCGGATCGCGTCGAGAATCTGCCGAGCGCGCTGTGTGTCGATCTCGTCCGGCACCTTCACCTGATTGCCGAAATCCGGTCCGGCGTTCTGCTGGCGACGACCGAGCGGGTCGCGCCCGTTCTGACCGTATTGAGGAACACCTTGTCCGGGGCCCGGCCCCTGTCCCTGGGCCTGCATCTGGTTCATCATGTCCTGAGCGCCTTCGCGCAACGCCTGCAGCGCCCGGCCCTGGCTGCCGACGGCCCGTTCGCCCTGACCCTCACCCAATGCGCCGGCGGCGTCGCCCATTTCGCGCTCAGCCTGGCCGAAGCCCTTGCCTGGCTTTATGCCCAGATCCTCGAGTCCCTTCTGCAACTCACCCAGTTGCTTGCCGAGCGCCTCCTGCTGCTGCCGGAGCTGTTTCAGGACTTCCTTCAACTGCTCGGCGGTCATGTCGTCGAGCGGGTTGGGCTGTCCGTTCGGATCGCTTTGCCGTCCGGGATCCTGAGGCATATCCTGGCCGAAGAGCTCATTGTCCTCGCCCTGGAGCGGATCGCCGCGCTGCATACGGTCGCGCAGGGCCTGGTCCAGCTTGAATGTTTCGTCCATCAGCTGCTGTTGCTGCTGCATCAGTTGGCCGAGCTTGTCCATCTGCTGGCGCATGGCATTGTTCTGCTCGCCGCCCTGCTGCATGCGGCCGGCCTGCAGATTGTTCATCATCCGCTGCAGTTCGGACAAGAGCTGGCGCGCCTGGTCGCGCGCGCCGGAACGCGCCAGGTTCTCGATCTGGTCCATCATCTTTTCCAGATCCTGCTGGCGCAGCATATTGTTGAGGTCCGGATTGGCGGCCATCGCCGGATTCTTGGCGGCCTGCTCGGCGAGCGCACGCATATATTCCTGCATCGCCTGGCGCAGCTCCTGCATCAGCCTGGCGATCTCCTCGTCCGAGGCGTTGCGTTCAAGCGCATCGGAGAGCGCCTGCTGGGCATCGCGCAGCTGGCGCTCGGCGAGCGACAGGTCGCCGTCCTCGATGCCGAGCGCGATCTCCCAGAGATGCTCGGCCGCGTCGCGCAGCATGTCGTCGTTGCGCGCCAGTTCCATCCGCGTCCGGGCCGACTGGATCAACAGGAAATGCGTAAGGTTCGGGATCGTCTCCTCGGGGTAGAGCGTCAGCGCATCGTTGAGGTCGATGGCACGGGGCAGCTGGTTGGCGTCGAGCGCAAAGACCTGCCGCTGTTCGGCGACCGCGCCGGCAAGCGGTTCGAAGAAGCGCCGTGCCGGCAATACTATTTCCTCAGGCACGCTTCGGCCCTCCTGTCCGGCAGCATCGCGGGCGACGAGGGTGATCTGCACGCGCTTTCCAGAGAGCGGATGCTCGCTCAAGTTCCGGCTTGTCGTTCCCTTGGCTTCACGTGGATTGCGGCGCGGCAGGTCGAGGCGATATTCCGGTGGCGGATAAAGCGGCCGGGCATCGGCTGCGGGTTCGTCCACAGGTTTAATCTCCGCCCAGGCCTGTGAAATGCCGTAGTCGTCATGGCCGAGAAAGCTGATCTCAAGCGACGCGTTCGCTGTCGGACGAGGCGCGCCATCGAAGGCGATGCCTGGGACGCTGTCAGGAATGATCTTGAAGTTCCAGCGCTGTCCGGAGACGGAGAGCGTCCCGTCCCGGGTGATTTTGAAGAGATGATTGCGCGCGCCATTCGGAGGCGCTCCGGCCGCTTCGGTTGCCGCCGGTTGCTGCGACGACGGCTTCCCGGCCGTGGCCGGGATGACCGTCGGCTGCGGGCTGCCCGTGTCGGCATAGCTGACCTGCGTATCCTGTCCGGCGCCTGTTATACGAACCGTCACATCGCTGAACTGAGGTATGGTGATTGAAGCCTGCCCCTCGACCGCCGCCATATCCTCTCGGCCGGTCAGGAAAATCGGTGCGCGACCGGTATAGGCCGGTGGCGTCACCCAGGCATCGATGCGGATATCGGGAGCGGTGACCTGACGCTCAGGCAGCCGAAACGCATCCGACATCAGTCCGGCGCGATTCGAGTAAGAATAGGCGAAGGCGACGCAGGCGAGCAGTATCGGCACCGCCCTCAGCGCAAGGGGATCGTGTCGTGCGACGTCGGGCCGCGGCAGGCCCGTGTCGAGGCCGTGGACGAGACGGGCCATTCGCGCCTGATGCTCGCGCCACAGCGCCGCACCGACGGCCCCCTCCGTTGCCGGGGCGTCGTCCTGGACGCGGATCGCCTGATGGGGCAGTTGATTGCGGTCTTCGAGCATCCTGTCGGCTTCGGTGATATCCGGCCAACGAACACGGGTGAGCGGCAGGAGCGTCAGGAAGAGCCCGGCCACGAAGGCGAGCAGAACCACGACATGCAGCCAGAACGGCGCAACACGGAATAAGCCGAGCCAGCCGGCGGAGAGGAAAAGGAGCACGAGCGAGGCCGGTGCAAGCGCCCGGGGCAGGAGCTGTTCGGTCAGCAGGATCAGGCGCGCCAGGACCCGCTTCGTCGCCAGCATCCTGACGAATGACCGCGGTTGTGGCGTTTCATCCTGCCGGAATTGCGTCATCCGCCCAAATTCCCTTTCCATTCCTTTTGACCGCCCCGGCGGTCAGCGGTCAGGATAACATCCTTTGTGGCGAAGGCGAGGGCGGATAGAAAAACAAACCGTGATTGCCCGACGACGCCACGTCGAACGTGGCCACAGCGGGGTTCAGTCGAGCCAATCCGGCACCGAGTCGAGGCCGATCAGAGCGTCATAATCCTTGCGCGGACGGATCAAATGGAAACGATCGCCCCTGACGAGAACCTCGGGGACCAAGAGCCGGCTGTTGTAGGTGCCGGACTGGACCGCACCGTAGGCGCCCGCTGAGCCTATCGCGAAAAGATCGCCCGGCTTCGGCATCGCCATCTCCCGATCGAGCGCCAGATAGTCGCCCGTCTCGCAGACCGGGCCGACCACGTCGGCCTTGATGCGCGGCGCATTGGCGGCGGAAATCTTCACCGGCCTGATCTCGTGATAGGCCTCGTAGAGCGTCGGGCGGATCAGGTCGTTCATCGCCCCATCGACGATGACAAAGGTCTTTTCGCCGCCATCCTTCACATAGATCACTTCGGTGACGAGAATGCCGGCATTGCCGACGATCAGCCGCCCCGGTTCGGTGACGATCTTGCAGTCGAGGCCCTTGAGCTGATTCTTGACGATGTCGGCATAGGCATCGGGGAGCGGCGGCGGGTTGTTGTCTTCACGATAAGGGATGCCGAGGCCGCCGCCAATGTCGACGTGATCGATGACGTGGCCGTCGGAGCGCAGCGTATCGACCAGCTCGCGCAACAGCTTGAAGGCATCATCGAAAGGCTGCAGCTCGGTGATCTGGCTGCCGATATGCATGTCGATGCCGGTCACCTTGATGCCCGGGAGCGTCGCGGCGTGGGCATAGACGGCGCGCGCCCGCTCCCAGGAAATGCCGAACTTGTTTTCCTTCTTGCCGGTCGAAATCTTCGCGTGCGTGCGTGCGTCGACGTCCGGATTGATGCGGAAGGAGACATGCGCCTGCTTGCCGGCGCGCACGGCGCGCTGGTTGAGGATTTCCAGCTCCGGCTCCGATTCGACGTTGAAGCAATAGATGCCGGCCTCAAGCCCCAGATCCATTTCGCGTGGCGTCTTGCCGACGCCGGAAAACATGATCCGGTCTGCCGGGATGCCGGCGGCGAGCGCCCGGCGGAGTTCACCTTCCGAGACCACGTCGACACCCGCGCCGAGGCGGCCGAGCGTCTTCAGCACGGCCTGGTTGGAATTGGCCTTCACCGCATAGCAGACCATCGCATCGACGTCGGCAAAGGCTTGTGCGAAGACCCGGTAGTGTCGCTCGAGGGTCGCGGTCGAATAGCAATAGAACGGCGTGCCGACGGCGCGGGCGATATCCGTCACGGGCACGTCTTCGGCGTAGAGAATTCCGTCGCGATAGTCGAAATGATTCACGGGGTGTCGCTCGCTTAGAGAAGGGGGTCAAGCAGGAAGGGGCGGTCCTCGACCGTCTCCTTCGGTTCGGCGGTGCCGGCCGGCGCTTTCGTGTTGATCGCCGTGGTGGCGCCCGGCCGGTCGAGATCGCCCTTGCGCCCGCAGCCGGTAAGAACCAGCCCCGGAATCGCCAGCAGGAGCGCAAGCCGGGCCGCCTTCGTGAATGTCATCGTCATTTCCCTCGCCGAAGCTGAAGCCGATAGGTCAAGAGCGGCAGCGAAGCGAGCGCCTCGCATGTCTCGTCTGGTGCGATCTCTTATCGGTTTTTCAGCACCTTGTGCACCCTGTTTCTACGTTGCCCGGGTTCGCTCCGCGCTCAGTTGCGCGCCCGCCACCAGGCGATCTGCTTGCGCACTTCTGCCGGCGCGGTGCCGCCGAAGCTGGTGCGGCTTGCGACCGAGGCTTCGACGGTCAGCACGTCGAACACCTTGTCGGTAATGGCGGGGTTGAAGGCCTTGAGTTCGGCAAGCGAAAGATCGGCAAGGTCACAACTTTTCTGTTCGGCGAGCGCCACGGCGCGACCGGTGACGTGGTGGGCGTCACGGAAGGGCAGGCCGGCCTCGCGCACAAGCCAGTCGGCAAGGTCCGTTGCGGTCGAATAGCCAGAACCAGCAGCGGCCTTCATCCGGTCGGCGCGTACCGTCATGTCGCGCACCATGCCGGTCATCGCCGCGACCGCCAATTCGAGGCTTTCGGCCGCGTCGAAAACCTGTTCCTTGTCCTCTTGCATGTCCTTGGAATAGGCGAGCGGCAGGCCCTTCATGACCGTTAGAAGCGCAATCAGCGAGCCGTTGATGCGGCCGGTCTTGGCGCGCACCAGTTCGGCGGCGTCGGGGTTCTTCTTCTGCGGCATGATCGAAGAGCCGGTCGAGAAGGCATCCGACAGGCGGATGAAGCCGAATTGCGGCGTCGACCAGATGACGATCTCTTCGGCGAGCCGCGACAGGTGCGTGGCGGCGATCGACGCGATCGACAGGAACTCGAGCGCGAAGTCGCGGTCGGAGACCGTATCGATCGAGTTGCGGGTCGGCTCGCGGAAACCGAGCGCCTTGGCGGTCATGTGCCGGTCGATCGGGAAGCCGGTGCCCGCAAGGGCTGCGGCGCCGATCGGGCTTTCGTCCATATGCTCGATCGCGTGCCTGACGCGCGAGCGGTCGCGGCCGAACATTTCGACATAGGCCATGCAATGATGGCCGAAGGTCACCGGTTGGGCCGTCTGCAGGTGCGTGAAGCCGGGCATCACCGTGTCGGCATGTTCTTCCGCCCGGTCGAGAAAGGCGGCGATCAGCGCCGTCAGCGCCCTTTCGGTCCTCTGCAGTTCTTCCTTCACCCACAGGCGGAAATCGAGTGCCACCTGGTCGTTGCGGGAGCGTGCCGTATGGAGGCGACCGGCGGCGGGGCCGATCAGCGTCGCCAGCCGTGCCTCGACATTCATGTGAATGTCTTCGAGGCGGCGAGAGAATTCGAAGGCGCCGCTTTCGATCTCTGACAGGATCGTGTCGAGGCCGTGAACGATCTTGTCTTTGTCTTCGGCGGAAATGATGCCCTGATGCGCCAGCATGGTGGCATGCGCTATTGAGCCGCAGATATCCTGGGCATAGAGCTTCTTGTCGAAGCCGATCGAGGCATTTATCTCCTCCATGATAGCGTCCGGGCCCGAGGCGAAGCGTCCGCCCCACATCTGGTTGGAGGATTTCGTCTCGGAACTGCCGTCAGCCATCGGGATGCCCGCCTTTGGAGAATGAAATGCAAGACCAGAAGAAACGTCCTCCGGCCGTGAAGATGCTCGCGCTCGCCGCCCTTTTTGGCGTGATCGCCGGTGCGGCTGCGGTATACGTGAAGGAGACCGGGTCTGGCAATGGCGGGACAGTGCCGACGGCTGACGCAAGTTGCCCGCGCGCCGGTGAAAAAGTGGCAGCGCTGACGCCGCTGATGCGCGGCCAGGTGGCCGCCATGACGCCGGCCGCCAATCCGCGTCCGATCGGCGGACTCGACTTCGTCGGCCCGGATGGAAAGCCGCTTACCCTTGCCGCCTTTGCCGGCAAGACGCTGCTCGTCAATCTCTGGGCGACCTGGTGCCTGCCGTGCCGGGAGGAGATGCCGGCGCTCAACGCGCTGCAGGCGGCGCTTGGCGGCGATCGCTTCGAGGTCGTCGCCATCAATATCGACACGGGCGACGACGAAAAGCCGAAGGCTTTCCTGGACGAAATCGCCGTCCGTCAACTCCGCTACTATCGCGACGCCTCGATGGGCGTCTTCAATGTGATGAAGAAGGAGGGTCTTGCCTTCGGGCTGCCCGCCACTCTGCTCATGGACGAGAAGGGCTGCCTGATCGGCTCGATGAACGGGCCTGCCGTGTGGGACAGTGAGGACGCGAAACGGCTGATCGAGGCGGCGCTTGCGCCGCCTGCGGGAAGTTGAAGGGATTCGTCCCCCTCAGCGCGTCGGGACCGGAACGTCGCCGCGATAGTCGTAGAAGCCGCGACCGGACTTGCGGCCGAGCCAGCCGGCTTCGACATATTTCACCAGCAGCGGGCAGGGGCGGTATTTTGAGTCCGCCAAGCCGTCATGCAGCACCTGCATGATCGACAGACAGGTGTCGAGCCCGATAAAGTCGGCGAGCTGCAGCGGACCCATCGGATGGTTGGCACCGAGCTTCATCGCCGTATCGATGGCATCGACCGTGCCCACGCCCTCGTAGAGTGTATAGATCGCCTCGTTGATCATTGGTAACAGGATGCGGTTGACGATGAAAGCGGGGAAATCCTCGGCGACCGTGACGGTCTTGTCGAGATGGGCGACGAATTCCTTTGCAGTCCGGAAGGTCTCTTCGTCGGTGGCGATGCCGCGCACGAGTTCCACCAGCTTCATGACCGGAACCGGGTTCATGAAGTGGATGCCCATGAAGCGTTCGGGGCGGTCGGTTGCCGAGGCGAGCCGGGTGATCGACAGCGACGAGGTGTTGGTCGCAAGAAGCGCGTCTGGCTTCATGATCGGACAAACCAGGCCGTAGATCTTGCGCTTGACGGTTTCGTCCTCCGTGACGGCCTCGATGACGAGGTCCGCCTGCGAAAGGTCGTTGATGTCCGTCGAGCCCTTCATCAGCGACAGGGCCTTCTTGCGGTCCTCATCGCTCATCTTGCCGGAGGAAACCTGGCGGGCGAGGTTCCCATTGATGGTCGCCAGCCCTGCCTCGATGCGGTCCGCAGCAATATCGTAGAGCTGCACCTTGTAACCGGCGGCTGCTGAAACATGGGCAATGCCGCAGCCCATTTGCCCCGCGCCAATAATTCCGATTGTCTTGATCATCGAAGCGAACATCCACTTTGAGAAATCTCGAGCAGCGGCGCTGCCGAAAATGCAAAAAAACCGGGCCGATGGGACGGCCCGGTACGATTGTTAATGCCAAGCCGGCAGATTTTCCAGCCTTTTTCGTGCCGGGTGCCAGCCCACTTAGAGCGCCTTTTCGAGCTCCGGCAGGACGTCGAAGAGATCGGCGACGAGGCCGTAGTCGGCGACCTGGAAAATCGGCGCCTCCTCGTCCTTGTTGATGGCGACGATCACCTTGGAATCCTTCATGCCGGCGAGGTGTTGAATCGCCCCGGAGATGCCGCAGGCGATGTAGAGGTCGGGGGCGACCACCTTGCCGGTCTGGCCGACCTGCCAGTCGTTCGGCGCGTAGCCGGCATCGACGGCGGCGCGGCTGGCACCGACGGCGGCACCGAGCTTGTCGGCGACCGGCAGGATGACTTGCCTGAACTTCTCCGACGAGCCGAGCGCCCGGCCGCCGGAGATGATGATCCTGGCCGAGGTCAGTTCGGGGCGGTCGGAGGACGACAGCGCGTCGGAAACGTGGCTGGACAGCCCCGGATCGGCGGCGGCCGATACCGTCTCGATCGCTGCCGAACCGCCTTCAGGGGCTGCGGCGAAGGAGGCGGTGCGGACGGTGATGACCTTTTTCGCTTCCGTCGTCTGCACCGTCTGGATGGCGTTGCCGGCATAGATCGGCCGCTTGAAGGTGTCCGACGAGACCACCTCGATGATTTCAGAAACCTGGGCGACGTCGAGGAGCGCCGCGACCCGCGGCATGACGTTCTTGCCGACCGAGGTGGCGGCGGCAACAAGCGTGTCGTAGGCGCCGGCCAGCGAAACGATCAAGGCGGCGAGCGGCTCGGCGAGGTTGTTGGCAAGCGACGCGTCGTCGGCGACCAGCACCCTGGATACGCCGGCAAGCTTCGCCGCCTGCTCGGCGACGGCTTTCGCACCAGAGCCGGCAACGAGGATGTGAACGTCGGTTCCAGTCCCACTGGCGATCTTCGTTGCCGCCGTCAGCGCCTTCGCCGTCTGGTCGGAAAGGTGGCTGGTGTCGTGGTCAGCCAGAAGCAGAATGGCCATGATATAAGTCTCCCTTTCCCGTCTCTTACAATACGCCGGCTTCGGTCTTGAGCTTGTCGACGAGCTCGGCGACCGACTTGACCTTGATGCCGGCCTTGCGGCCGGACGGTTCTTCGGTCTTCAACACCTTCAGCCGTGCGGTCGTGTCGACGCCGAAATCGGCCGGGGTGTGTCTGTCGAGCGGCTTCTTCTTCGCCTTCATGATGTTCGGCAGCGAGGCATAGCGCGGCTCGTTCAGCCTGAGGTCGGTGGTCACCACCGCCGGCAGTTTCAGTTCGACCGTCTGCAGGCCGCCGTCGACCTCGCGGGTGACATTGACCTTGCCGTCGCCGATCTCGACCTTCGAGGCGAAGGTACCCTGGGCCCAGCCGAGCAGTGCCGACAGCATCTGGCCGGTCTGGTTGGAATCGTCGTCGATCGCCTGCTTGCCGACGATGATCAGCCCCGGCTGCTCGGCTTCTGCCACAGCCTTGACGATCTTGGCGACGGTGAGCGGCTCGACCTGGTCGTCGGTCTCGACGAGGATCGCCCGGTCGGCGCCCATGGCGAGCGCCGTCCTCAGCGTCTCCTCGGCCTTGGCCGGACCGATCGACACGACCACCACTTCCGAGGCCTTGCCGGCTTCCTTGAGCCTTAGCGCCTCTTCGACGGAGATCTCGTCGAACGGGTTCATCGACATCTTGACGTTGGCAAGCTCGACGCCCGATCCGTCCGCCTTCACCCGGATCTTGACGTTGAAGTCGACGACCCGTTTCACCGTTACTAGGATTTTCATGGATTTCTTCCCTCCAGCAGCGTTCGCAGGAAAATGCGCCTTAACAGAGCGGCCTGATTGTCGGTTGGCGACATCGATACGCGTTTTTTCTCCAATTACAATCGCCAACCACGACGCTAAATCGATATAAGCCGAAGACTTTCATTAACGTTTACGTACACGTAAGAAAAAGGTCTGGCAAGCCGTCAATCGGGACGCTCAGCAGAAACGTTCCTCTACCCAGCAGAGCCGAGTAATCCGTTGAAATTGCAGCGCATAAGCCGGCAGGTCGAGGTGATCCGCTCGGCTCCTCAGGTCGGGCGGCCCCAAGGGGTAGGCGGCTTTTGCTTGCCCGGCAGCGGCGTATCCGTGCCCTCGGGCGGTCCCGACTGGTGCTCGACGGCGCGTGGGCTGACGATCGTGCGGTCGAAAAGCGGCACGCCACGGCGTCGCAAAATGACGACGAGGGCGAGACCGGCAATGATGCCGCCGACATGGGCGCTCCAGGAGACGCTGCCGCCTGGATCGACAGCGAACATGTAGAACTGCTGGCCGATCCAGAAGGCAAGCGGGATGGCGGCGGGCAGCGGCAAGGGAATGCGGAAGAGCACGAGCACCCACACCCGAACCTTGGGATGCAGCAGGAAATAGGCTGCGACGACGCCGGAGACGGCGCCGGAGGCGCCGATCAGCGGCGCTTCCGAGGCGGGATCGATCAGCCCATGCGCCAGCGCGCCGGCGGCGGCGCACAGCAGATAGAACAGAAGGAAGCGGAAGTGCCCCAGCGCATCCTCGACATTGTCGCCAAAGACCCAGAGAAACAGCATGTTCATCGCCAGATGCGAGAGGTCGCCATGCAGGAAGGAATAGGTGACGAAAGTGAATTCGTCCGGCACGACCACAAGGGACGGATCGAGAATGGCGTAGTCGAACACGATCGCCGGGATGTAGCCGAAACCGAGGACGGTGGCATTGGCGAATTCTTCGGTGGCGATCGGGCCGGTGACGAGCCAGACGGCGAAATTGACGGCGATTAGGGCGACCGTCACATATTGCATGTCGATATGCTTCAGGGCGTTCCTGTCGTGCAGCGGTATGAACATGCGATCCCCGAAGCGTGATTTTGCGCGAGCTTATCTGTTCCTGCCCGGAACCCAAAGGACGTCGGCTTGCCCCATGTCGTTCGCCCATCGGGCGGCGACGAACAGGAAGTCGGAGAGCCGATTGATATAGGCGACCGCCTCGCGGCTGACGATCTCGCCGTCAGTTTCAGCAAGCGCCACCATCTGCCTTTCGGCGCGACGGGCGACGGTGCGGGCCGCGTGCAGCGCCGCGGAAGCGGCGCTGCCGGCGGGCAGCACGAAGGAGCGCAGGGGCTCGAGATCCGCGTTCAGCCGGTCGATCTCGGCTTCGAGGCGGGCCACCTGGGCGGCGACGATCCTCAGCGGCTCGTAGTCCTGCTTCTCGCCGGTCTCGGGTGTCGCGAGATCCGCACCAAGATCGAAAAGGTCGTTCTGGATCCGCATCAGCATCTGATCGAGATCGGAGCTGTCGCCGGTATGCTGGCGGGCCAGGCCAATGAAGGCGTTTGCCTCGTCGACGCTCCCATAGGCATCGACGCGGAGGTCGCTCTTCGAGCGGCGCGGGCCGGTGACGAGACCGGTCGTGCCGTTATCGCCGGTTCTGGTGTAGATCTTATTTAGCTTGACCATCGTAGCGTTCAGCTCGGCCGGCCGCCGCCGGTGACCCACAGCGTCAGCATGATCAGCACGAGTGCCAGCGCCTGCAGCGCGATGCGCGTCTGCATCAGCTTGTTGGACGTGTTGCCGCTGCCGCGCCGGGCCATGTTCAACAGGCCGCGGATGAGCACGATCGCAACCAGGCCCATGACGAACAAGGTCACGGCGGTAAGAAAACTGGGCATGGCGTCACTCCTTGTGTTTGATGTGCATATCGTTGTCCCAATACCGCTGCCCACTTTAGGGCGACATGCACCGAGTTCGATCAGCCGAGCCGGCCGATGATACGATAGAACAGTGCCGCCGGCAGGAGTTTCTTGAGCAGCACACCCTGTTTGGCGGGCCTTGTGACAACATAATGCGGCCTGGGACGGCGTGCCGTCAAAGCGTGTTTCAACACGTGATAGACGGCCTCCGGTCCGAGCTTGCCAGGCGCCGGCTTGCTCTCGCCGCGCAGACGTTTCATCTGCTTCTCGTACTCCGCGCGGTGGACGGAATTCTTGAGATCGATGAAGCGCTCGACATAGGCGATGGCGTTGGTGGTGAACTTCGACGTGATCGGCCCCGGCTCGATCAGGCTGACGCCGATGCCGCTGCCGGCAAGCTCCATCCGCAATGTCAGCGACAGTGCCTCGAGAGCGGATTTCGAAGCGTTGTAGGCGCCGCGCCAACGGTAGGGGAGGAGGCCGAGAATCGACGAGCACTGCACGATGCGGCCTCGGCCACGGGCCCGCATCGCCGGTATGACGCGGCGGGTCAGGTCGTGCCAACCGATCACGTTGGTTTCGAGCTGCAGCCGCAGCGCCTCCGTCGGCAGGTCCTCGACCGCCCCGGCCTGGCCATAGGCGCCATTGTTGAAGAGCGCGTCGATCCGCCCTCCACTGCGCGCCATCACGGCTTCCACCAGCGCGGCGATCGTCTCCGGCCGGGTATAGTCCATGATGAAGGTTTCGATGCCTTCCTGTTCCAGGTCCGCCTTGTCTTCCACCCGGCGGACGGTCGCGAAGACACGCCAGCCGTCCCGCTTCAGTGCCCGTGCGCAATAGGCGCCGATGCCCGACGAGCAGCCGGTGACAATGATGGTGGGACGTTCAGACATCCGGTCGATTCCTGTAGAAATACACATGTCGTTTCCCATATTCACGGTTGGGATACAATTGAATTGCGCCCACTGCCTTTGGAGGTGGCGGCGCGCCGCCGCGGGCATCGCGCACAGCCGATCATGCGGAATGCGCGGGCACCACAGGAGACGGAATGCCAGCATCGCTTCGCATCATCTGGAAGGTCGTGTTCGATGCGCTCTGGCATTTCAGCGAAGACGACGGCTGGGCGATGGCGAGCCACGTGGCCTTGTCTTCCCTGATGGCGGTTTTTCCCTTCCTGATCTTCGGCACGGCGCTCGGCAGCTTCCTAGGGGCCGATCAATTCGCCGTGACGGCCGTCCACCTGATCTTCGACGCCTGGCCCGAGTCGATCGCAAAGCCCGTCGCCGACGAGATCGTCGAGGTGCTGACCATTCAGCGCAGCGGGGTGCTGACCCTTTCCGTCGTCGCGGCCGCCTATTTCGCATCGAACGGCGTCGAGGCGCTGAGGATCGCGCTCAACAGGGCCTATCGCGTGGCCGAAAGTCGCCCCTGGTACATTACCCGGCTCGCCAGCCTCGGTTTTGTGCTTGCCGGCGTTCTTATTCTCGCCGTTGTCAGCATTCTGCTGGTTGCCGTTCCGCTCGCCGTCCGCAATGCCGACCAATGGATTCCCTGGCTCGACGCCGTGCTTGCAACCGTCGACAATTGGGGACTGGCACTGGCACTCGTGATGCTGACCGGCGGACTTCTGGTGTCGCATCTGTGGCTGCCTGACGGACACCGCAAGGTCATCGACGTCCTGCCCGGCATCCTGCTGACGCTGCTCCTGTGGTCGATCGGTGCCTATGCCTTCGCATCCTATCTGGCGACCTTCTCCAACTACGTGGCGACCTATGCCGGTCTCGCCTCGGTTGTCGTCGTGCTGGTCTTCCTCTACATGATCGGCGCGATCTTCATCATCGGTGCCGAGATCAATGCCGCGATCCTGAAATTCAGGGTAAAGCGCATGGTCGCACGCAGCTTCCAGGCGCGGGGCGATGGACCGCCTTCCCTTTAGGAAGATTCTATGTCGCGTTGAGGACCATGGCGCGCAGGTCCGACGCCGAGCGCCCGGCGGCGCGGAACGCGGCAATGCCGGTGTCCCCGTTGCTCTTCGACAGCTTCCTGCCGTCTGCACCGAGGATGAGACGGTGATGATGGTAGACCGGCTCGGGAAGATCCAGAAGCCGTTGCAGCAAGCGGTGGATGGACGTCGCGTGGTAGAGGTCGCGGCCGCGCACGACATGCGTGATGCCTTGCAGGGCATCGTCGACCACCACCGAAAGATGATAGCTCGAGGGCGCGTCCGTGCGTGACAGGACGACGTCGCCCCAAGCAGCCGGATCCGCGGCGATCAGGCCTGCTTCGCCGGCAGGACCAGCCCCCGTTTCGCGCCATTTGATCGCCTCGGCAAGGCGGCCCGCGGCCTTCGCCACGTCGAGGCGCCAGGCGTGGGGACGCCCGCTGGCGATGAGCGCCTCCTGCTCGCTCGCCGACAGGTCACGCTCGCGGCCCGGATAGAGCGGCGTTCCGTCCGGGTCGCGCGGCCATGCCTGCCCGCTCGCCTCTGCAGTGGCCACCGCCGCCTTGATCTCGCCGCGGCTCATGAAGGAAGGGTAGACGAGGCCCATGTCTCGCAAGCGCTCGAGCGCTGCCGCATAGAGTTCGAGATGATCGGATTGGCGCCGCACCGGCCGTTCCCAGCTCAGCCCCAGCCAGGCGAGGTCCTCGAAGATCGCCGCTTCGAATTCCGGACGGCAGCGCGCCCGGTCGATATCCTCGATCCGCAGAAGGAAACGTCCCCCCATTGCGCTCGCCATGTCGTGATTGATGATAGCCGACAGGGCGTGGCCGAGATGCAGCAGGCCGTTCGGGCTCGGGGCGAAGCGGAAAACCGGTTGTGCTGGCGGTGGAACGGGCATCGTGCTCCTTTGCCACGGAACCGGTATAAAGGTCATCCGCTTTCTACAGCGCCGTTCGTCTTTTCAGACGCACAAAGGATGCTGTAGCACTTTGAATTGCTGCATGTTTTTTCCGCGAGTCGGCCGCGATTCATGGAACATGCAGTAGGAGGGCGCATGCGGATCATTCGGACGATCGATGATGTCGAGGCTGGGCTGGCCGGCCTGGTGATGCTCGACGCGCGCCTCGAGCACGTCATCGACAAGGCCGGGCCGGTGCCGCTCCGGCGCACCGATCCGGGTTATCGCGGCCTGGCCAATATTATCGTTTCGCAAATGGTCTCCAAGGCGAGCGCGGCGGCGATCTGGAAGCGCATGGAAGGATCGCTCGGCGAGATCAGCGCTGCGGCCGTGCTTTCCCTTGAGGACGACGATTGCCGGCAGTTCGGTCTTTCCCGCGCCAAGGCCGATACTTTGCGGCGCGTGGCGGCAGCGACCGTGGCCGGCGAGATCGATCTCGACGGCATCTGCGACATCGAGGCGGCCGCCGCGATTCACGAGCTGACGGCGATCAAGGGCGTCGGACGCTGGACGGCGGAGGTCTATCTGCTCTTCTGCGCCGGCCATCCGGACGTCTTCCCGGCCGGCGATGTGGCGTTGCAGAACGCGATCGGCCATGCGCTCGGTTTCGAGCTGCGTCCGAGCGCGAGCGAGGTCGATTCGCTCGCCACCACTTGGTCCCCCTGGCGGAGCGTGGCAGCAAGGCTTTTCTGGGCCTATTATGCGCGTGAGATGCGGCGTGATGCGCTGCCCGTGACGTCTTGAAGGAAAAAGCGAATCCTTTGTTGGGTTTTTCTTTCTGGCTTCACAATCCTGTCGCAACGCGCCTAATATAGAAGATGCAGATGCCGAATCGCTCAGGAGAATACGCTTGACGATTGCAGTCTCACCTCAGGCCCTGCCGGCGCTTGTGCTGAACGCCGACTATCGGCCGCTGAGTTACTATCCCTTGTCGCTCTGGTCCTGGCAGGACGCGATCAAGGCGGTCTTTCTCGACCGTGTGATAATCCTTGCCGAGTACGAACATTCCGTCTCCTCGCCAAGCTTCTCGATGCGGCTGCCAAGCGTCGTCTGCCTGAAGAGCTATGTCCAGCCTTCGCGCTTTCCCGCCTTCACCCGGTTCAACGTCTTCCTGCGCGACAGGTTCGAATGCCAGTATTGCGGCTCCCCCGACGATCTGACCTTCGACCATGTGGTCCCCCGCGCCCACGGCGGCCAGACGACCTGGGAAAACGTCGTGGCGGCCTGTTCGCCCTGCAACCTGCGCAAGGGCAGCAAGCTGCCGAAGCAGGCGCACATGTTCCCGCATCAGAGGCCGTATCAGCCGACGGTGCAGGATCTGCACAACAATGGGCGGCTTTTCCCGCCGAACCATCTGCACGATAGCTGGATGGACTATCTCTACTGGGATGTCGAGCTGCAGCCATAAGGCGGCAGCCTCCTATCCAGAAGAGTTCGAAGCGATTTCTTCCTGTCCCCTGTGGTCGGACACTGCGCGTTGGTGTGCGTGGGCGCGAGCTTACGCCCTGGCGGCGCCGCGAAGCGCGATCGCCGCCAAGATCAGGCTGGCGATCACATTCCAGCCGGCGAAGGACAGGCCAAGGATGCGCAAGGCGGCGTCCGTGCAGGAGGGGGCGTGCTTGGCGTCGAGATCGCCGAGCAGATCGCCGACATTGGAGGAAATTCCCTGGGCGGTCGTCGCGCAGGTCGACGGGCCTTCCCAGAAATGCCATTCGGCACCGGCGTGATAGACGCCGATCCCGGCGCCAACAAGCATCAGGATGCCGACGATCCCGAGCAGCGCGCGGGTCGTCCAGGCCGGCAGCTTCAGGACGCTGGTGAGAATGGCGAGTAGGCCGAGCGGGATGGCGTAATAGTAGGGATCGCGCTGCAGCAGGCAGAGCGCACAGGGGATGTAGCCGCCGATATGCTCGAAACCGAGCGCACCGCCGATGGTTGCCGCCATGCCGAGCGTGACGAGTCCGGCGAAAATCAGTTGCTGGCGTTGCGCGACGGAAGCCTCGATCATCAATACCTCACAGCAGGCGGATGGACGCTGCCGGCGCAGCCCGTCCAAGCGATGCCGTCTTCTAATGTAGGAACGATCCCGCTGTAAATCGCCGGCACAAACGTCGGGCTGCACGCTTTTGTGATCGGGGTCGCGGAAATCTCAAATTGGCGGTTGACCGACGCGAAAACGATCGTGTAAATCGCAAACCGCTGACATCGCCCAGCCTTGCCCCATTGGCGGAATTGGTAGACGCGCTCGACTCAAAATCGAGTTCCCAAAAGGAGTGCTGGTTCGACCCCGGCATGGGGCACCAATACATAAATTCGGCTCTGTTTTTGTTGGATTTTTTGCCTCTAAATGTCCAGAAGGTTTTTACCCCTCTAAAAAAGCTGGACACTTTTGTTCCGTATTTGATCGGCCCTATTCGTCTTCGAAATCCTTGTTCATCAGCCCAACAGCGCTCTTGGCGAGACGCTTTTGGTTTGCTGCCTTCGTGTATCTGGTGACCTCCTTCGAGGTCGTGTGTCCCGTGATTGACATGATCTGATGCTCGGTCGCGCCGCGGTCGGCGAGCCGGCTGGCTGCTGCCTTGCGCAGCCCATGCGAACTGCAGTGCGGTAGGCCTGCCTCGTTGCACCGCTTCCGAAACCAGTTCCCGACTCCGTTGGCGGTGAATGGCCGATTAAACTCGGTCACCAAGAAAGTGAGATCGCCGCGGGGCGCCGGTTGCAATCAAGGATCAGGGTGCCACTCAAAGGGGTTAGGGATGGAGGCGACTTTTCCTGCCGTTCCTGTCAGGTATCGGGAGATCATCGAAACCCCCTCCAACACCCGTCCAGAGCTTCATCTGGTGCGGCTCATTTGGCCTTGATCACATACCGAAGGGCATCTTCGTCTCTCACTCCCGACTGGAACAACTCGATGAGCCTTCGGGCGATGGTATCGGCCTTTTCACTGTCGATTGTGATGTGCCTGGCTTCGAGCTCCTCGTCGAGAATGCCTTGGAGTAAGGTGACGTCTTCAGGCCTGAGGGGAAGAGAGTAGAAATCGTTAATCGCATACATTGCGCAACTCCCATAGATTGGGGCGAAAGCGCGATGATCTCTCAGCCAGCGGCGCCCGTGTAACTAGCCGCTGATGATCACAGTGTGCGCTTCAATTGTGGCTGTGCATAGATCCGACCGGCGCAACAAAAAAGGCCGGGCTGAACCCGACCTTCCGTCATCGCCTCCCGCCGCTGCCAGTACATCCGTGGTCAACGACGCGAGGCGTATGAATGCCTCTAATGTAAGCGCTGATTGAATTTTAATCAAATCGGATTCAAGACAGGGCTGGACACTTTTCGGAAAAGCCTAATGATTTCGCGTGAAAGTCTGGTGTCCAGAGTCATGCTAGGCCATTGAAAAATAGAATTTATTCACACCGGCATGGGGCACCACCACCGCCTGCACAGTCGAATCCAGGATTGCCCAGCCCGCACCCATTGAATTTCATGGGGCGGAGATGTTAGCTGCTGCAGCAAATTTCTGTCGCGGCAGGGCCATGTTACCGAAGATCGAGAGCTATGAGGAACTCTATCGCGAATTTCGCTGGCGGATTCCGGAGGCGTTCAACATCGGCGTCGCCGTCAGCGATGCGTGGGCGGCGCGGGATGCGGAGCGTGTCTGCCTTCAGCATTTCAGCCCCGACGGCGCGCATCGGTCGCTGACCTATGGTGCCTTTGCGGCCCGCTCCTCGGCCTTCGCCGGCGGGCTTGCCGCGCATGGCATCAAGCCGGGCGATCGCGTCGCCATCCTGCTGCCGCAGGGTTTCGAGGCGGCGATCGCCCATGCGGCGATCTATAAGCTCGGCGCGGTCGCCCTACCGCTCGCGCTGCTCTTTGGGGTCGAGGCGCTCGAGTACCGGCTTCGCGATGCGGGGGCGAGGGCGATCGTCACCAACCGGTTCGGCTACGAGCGGCTTGCGGCGATCCGGGGCGCGCTGCCGAAGCTTCGGCTGGTCGTGCTTGCGGAAGAGGAGGAACTGCCCGGCACGGTGCTTTTCGATGATCTGGTAGCAGGCGAAGGCAGTTTTGCTGCCGCCGATACCGGGCCGGACGATCCGGCTCTGATGATCTATACGTCCGGGACGACCGGGCCGCCGAAAGGCGCCTTGCACGGCCATCGCGTGCTGCTCGGTCATCTGCCCGGCTTCCAGTTCCACCATCACTTCCTGCCGCAGCCGGGCGACCGGATGTGGACGCCGGCCGATTGGGCCTGGGCAGGCGGTCTTCTCAACGCACTCTTGCCGTCGCTGTTCTTCGGCGTGCCGATGGTCTCCTCGCCGGCGCAGAAGTTCGATCCGCACATCGCGTTCCGGATCATGGAAGAGATGGACGTGCGCAACGCCTTCATTCCGCCGACGGCACTCAGACTGCTGAAATCCGTCGATCGCCCGCGCGCCCGCTACAAGCTCAATCTGAGGACGATCGCCTCGGCGGGGGAAGCGCTCGGGCGAGAGACCTTTGAATGGGCGAAAGAGGCGCTCGGCATCGAGGTCAGCGAATTCTACGGTCAGACGGAATGCAACATCGTCATCTCGTCGGCAGCCGACCTCGGCGTCCTGAAACCCGGCTCGATGGGCAAGGCCGCACCTGGCCACGAGGTGGCGATCATCGACGGCGAGGGTCGGGTGCTGCCGCCGGGCACGACAGGGCAGGTCGCCGTCAGGCGCCCCGATCCGGTGATGTTCCTCGGCTATTGGCGAAACGACAAGGCTACCGAGGCGAAGTTCATCGGCGACTGGATGACGACCGGCGACCAGGGCGTCATGGATGCGGAGGGCTATTTCACCTTCTTCGGCCGCGACGACGACGTCATCACTTCGTCCGGCTATCGCATCGGCCCAGGCGAGATCGAGGATTGCTTGGCGGGGCACCCGGACGTCCAGATGGCCGCGGCGATCGGCAAGCCGGATCCGATCCGCACCGAGATCGTCAAGGCCTATGTGGTGCTGAAGCAGGGCGTGGCGGCCGATGACGAGACTGCGGCTGCGATCCGCGGCTGGGTCAAGAACAGGCTGTCGATGCACGAATATCCGCGCGAGATCGAATTCGTCGACAGCCTGCCGCTCACCACCTCGGGCAAGGTGATCCGGCGGCTCCTGCGGGAGAGGGCCGCAGCGGAGATCACCGGCGGTTTTTGAAGAGTTACGCTGAAAGCGGAAAGACGACTACCCCCCTCTGGCCCGCCGGCCATCTCCCCCACAAGGGGGAGAATACATGCCGCTCTCTCCGCACCCTTTTGGAGCGTTCCGCTTGAGTAGCCTTTCCATTGAAGTAAGCGGCCTGCCGCGACTCTGTCCCCCCTTGTGGGGAGATGACCGGCAGGCCAGAGGGGGTGGCCTCATCGGCCTAGTTCCAAGCGGTCTGCGACCTAGCGGCCCGCCAGCGCGCGGATCTTCTCGCGCAGCAGCCGCGCCATGTTGCGGGTATTGCGGTAGAGGTGGAGCTGGGCGGCGACCTGGCGCACGTCGCGGTCGCGATTCTGCTGCAGGCCGATCACCAACGTGCCCATCTCCTCGCGCTCCTGCCAGAAGCGGGCGATCATCGGATGGTCGGGCACGGCGCAGGAATCCGAGCGGGCGATATTGGCGTCGTCGAGGTGCCATTCGGTGATTTCGGCCAGCAGCAGCTTGCCCGGCGAATATCTCGCATAATTCTCGTTGTAGGCAGTCTTCCACGTATAGGCCTCGCCGGCCATCATGAGGACGACCATAGCGGCGATCGCCTTGCCATCGAGATCGAGCGTATGGATACGGACGCTGTCGGCCTCGGCGAGATTGGTGATCGCTTCTCTCGCGAAGGCGGCGCGGAAGCGGTCCATGATCATGGCGGTGCGCTCGCGACCCTTCCAGCCGGACGCCTCGAGGGCCAGAAACTCTTCGAGACGCCAGCGGATTTCCTCCGGCCGACGTGCGACGCTATAGGCGAGCTCACCGTGTTTCCCGAGATTGTTCCACTGGCGTCTCAGTTCCTTGAAATGCCCGCGGCTGATCGCCTGGCGCAGATAGGTCGGCCCGTCGAGCAGGCTTTCGAGCATCGGCCGCTCGAAGGTGTCGGTGACCGTCAGCGGCAGGTTCTCGCCGATCGCGACGGCGCGGGCGAGCTGCGCGAACTTGCCCTTGAGCCGCACATCCGGGAGCACCAGCACCTGCGGCAGGCCCGATGAGGGGGCGGCAAGCGCCGTATAGAGGTTGCTGATCGTCTCGGCGGCATCCTCCCCATCGAGGAGCGGCACGCCGAGCGGGCCGAAGGGATTGGACCAGCCGCGAATGATCGGCGCGCCGATCGAGAATCCCGGCTTCTCGATCGAGAAGGGCATGAGAAAGCGCAGCCGGGTGCTGCGTTCGTTGTGGTCACGGATGACGGCGAGGCGGATGACCCGGTCCTCCAGCCGCGGCATGGCCGGTGCTAGGAAGCGGCCGGTGAAGAAGACGTTCGGCTCGATCGCCCGGTTGGACAGAAAATCGAGCTCGCGCTGCAGTTCGTAGCCGGACCGGGCCGGATAGATGGCGAGATGCCGCCCGGGCCGTCCCACCATCGAGGTCCGTTCGGCCTGCGCCGGGTCAAGGCCCGCCTGCGCCAGGCCGCCGAGCAGGCGGTCCGCCCTTCCGTTCGCATCTCCCGGGAACTGGATGTTACCGCTCATGGCTTGATCGCCTCGTTCTTGTCATGACCGCTCCTTGTGCCGGCAAACGCCAGGAGCGTGAAGCCAAAGGTGTGTCTCACCGCGACATGCAGGATTGCGGCTTCCGCGAACATCGCGCCGGCGGTCGCTGAGGCCGCTCCGGTCAGGCCGAAAAGCGGAATGAGCGTGACGTTCAGTGCGACATTGGTGCCGAGCGCGGCCGCATAGAGGATGACGCAGAGCTTTTGCCGCCCGGCCATCGTCAGCAGGGTCTCGGCAGGGCCGACAAAGGCCTTGGCGAGGATGCCGGCGAGCAGGATCGCCATCAAGGGTGCGCCGGCCGGGAAGGCCGGACCGAACAGCGACAGCAGCAGCGGGCCCGACAGCACGACTGCGCAGCCGATCGCCAGCGACGGCCAGAACGACCAGCGGGCGCTCTCGATGGCGATCTCCGCCAATTGGTGCCGGTCGCGCGCGGCCATGGCCGCGGCAAAGCGCGGGCCGGCAGCCGCCCTGACCGCGAACATGACGAAATGGACAAGCGCCATCGTCTTCGCCGCGGCAAAATAGATCGCCACCTCGTCGGGCTTCACATACAGGCCGACGATCACGACGTCCGAATTGGTCAGCAGGAAGCCGAAACCGTCGACGAGGAATATCGGAATGGAGACCCGCAGCCAGCGGCCAAGTTCGATTTTCATCGGCCCTCGAACGTAGTGCCGGTCGAGCCGCCAGACCATCGCGGCGAACTGCCCGAGCGTCGTCGCATAGGTCGCCGCCAGCGCTGCGGCCATCGCCGTCGTCGCGTCGTGCGGCAGGCCGGCGATTGTCGCCAGGACCATGAAGGCGAGGATCAGCAAGGGCCGGATGATATAGGTCGGGCTCATTGCCGCAATCGGCCAACTATGGGCCCGGGCCGTACCGTCCATCACGTCGCCGAGGGCAATCATCGGCAGGGTGAAGAGGCCGAGAAAGAGCGGGACGATGTAATAGCCTTCGATCGCCGCGCCGAAGAGCCACAGACCAGCCGCTCCGAAGGCGGCAAAGGCGCTTGCGGAAAGGAGCGCAAAAATGCGCGCCGTCGTCGTCAGGCCGCGAATTTCCGCAAGCGCGGAGGTGGTGCTGTATTCCGGCAGGAAGCGGATGACAGCCGCGTGCAGTCCGAGGCAGCAGAGATTGCCGAAAAGGACAGCCATCACCCAGACGAAGATGAAGATACCGTATTCGAACTCCCCCAGCAGACGCGCCAGGAAGATTTGCGAAATAAAGGCTATTGCCGCGCTGAGAATGCGGATCGCAAAGGCGATCAGGGCCATTCGCTGCGCGCGGCTGCGGGAATCGGAGCCGGTGAGCGTGGGCAGAAGCCGCTGCAGCGAAGGTGACAGGCGGTGCCTCAGCGCCGACGGCAGCATTCGTCCGGCCGTTTGACATACCGCCATCAACACGAAGACACCCTGAGATTACGCAATACAGGGCATCACTTCTGCCAGAACAGCGTTAACAAACGGTTCAGCAGCCTGCGGTCTGCTCTCTCAGGTCGGAGCCGATTCGAGGAAAGACATGCCGCCCGCAGCGACCTTCGTGCCGCCGAAACGGCGCACGACGTTGTAGATCGCCGGATGCGAAAATGCCGCCCGGGGGCGGCAATTCCTCAAGCTTCGTAGATTCCGTGGCAATGCTTGTATTTCTTGCCCGAACCGCAGGGGCACGGCTCGTTGCGCGCCACTTTGCCCCAGGTGGAGGGCTCGGCCGGATTGCGATTTGCCGGCGCGGCGGCGAGAAGCGGCGCCTGCGCGAAATCGTCCTCGCCGGTAATCGGGTCGATGTGGTGGCCCTGCATCGGCGGCAGCGGCTGCGGCTCCTGCGGCGACTCGCGCATCAGTTCGACGCGCATCAACTGGGCCGAGACCGCCTGGCGGAGATTGACGAGCAGAGCCTGGAAGAGCTCGAAGGCCTCCGACTTGTATTCCTGCAGCGGATCGCGCTGGGCGTAGCCGCGGAAGCCGATGACGGAACGGAGATGGTCGAGGTTGACGATATGCTCGCGCCAGAGGTGGTCGAGCGTCTGCAGGACCACCGAGCGTTCGACATATTGCATGATCTCCGGTCCGAAGCGTTCCGCGCGCTCGGCGGCAGCCTTGTCGGCGGCGGCCGTGACGCGCTCGAGAATGTCGTCCTCGGCGATGCCTTCCTCGGCGGCCCATTCGGTGATCGGGAGATCGAGGTTGAGATATTGCTGGACGTCGGCCTTGAGGCCCTCGACATCCCATTGCTCGGCATAGGCCCGCTCGGGAATGCGCTTGCCGACGATGTCCTCGATCACTTCGTTGCGCATGTCGGTGACCGTGTCGGTGACATTCTCCGCATCCATTAGTTCGATGCGTTGCTCGAAGATGACCTTACGCTGGTCGTTGAGCACGTCGTCATATTTCAGCAGGTTCTTGCGGATATCGAAGTTGCGGGCCTCGACCTTCTTCTGGGCGCGTTCGAGCGCCTTGTTGATCCAGGGATGGACGATCGCTTCGCCCTCCTTGAGGCCAAGCTTCTGCAGCATGCCGTCCATGCGGTCGGAGCCGAAGATGCGCATCAGGTCGTCCTGTATCGACAGGTAGAACTTCGAGCGGCCCGGGTCACCCTGACGGCCGGACCGGCCACGCAGCTGGTTGTCGATGCGGCGGCTTTCGTGCCGTTCGGTGGCAAGGACGTAGAGGCCGCCGGCGGCGAGCGCCTTCTCCTTGAGCTTCTGCACTTCTTCGCGGATCGCCTTTTCACGCGCTTCGCGGTCCGGGCCCGGCTCGACGTCGGCCAGCTCCTGCTGGATGCGCATGTCCGGGTTGCCGCCGAGCTGGATGTCGGTGCCGCGGCCGGCCATGTTGGTGGCGATCGTGACGGCGCCCGGCACGCCGGCCTGGGCGACGATAAAGGCTTCCTGCTCGTGATAGCGGGCGTTCAGCACCTGGAACTTCGAGAAGCCGCTCTTCTTCAGCATGTCGGCGAGCAGCTCGGATTTCTCGATCGAGGTGGTGCCGACAAGCATCGGCTGGCCGCGCTCGTTAGCCGCCTTGATCTCGTCGATGATCGCCTTGTATTTCTCGCCCGCGGTCCGGTAGACCTCGTCGTCCTCATCGAGGCGCATGATCGGCAGGTTGGTCGGGACTTCGATCACTTCGAGGCCGTAGATATTGCCGAATTCCTCGGCTTCCGTCGCTGCCGTACCGGTCATCCCGGCCAGCTTCTCGTACATCCGGAAATAGTTCTGGAAGGTGATCGAGGCGAGCGTCTGGTTCTCGGGCTGGATCTGCACCTTTTCCTTGGCCTCGAGCGCCTGATGCTGTCCCTCGGAGTAGCGGCGCCCCGGCATCATGCGGCCGGTGAACTCGTCGATGATGACGATCTCGTCGTTGCGTACGATGTAGTCCTTGTCGCGCTGGAAGAGCTTGTGGGCTTTCAGCGCGTTGTTGACGTGGTGGACGATCGCGACGTTCTCGATGTCGTAGAGCGATTCACCCTTCAGGAGCCCGGCCTGCCGCAGCAGGTTCTCGAGCTTCTCGGTGCCGTCCTCCGAGAAATTGGCCGAGCGCTGCTTTTCGTCGATCTCGTAGTCTTCCGGCGACAGCAGCGGAATGAAGTCGTTGATAGTGTTGTAGAGATCGGAGCGGTCGTCGAGCGGGCCGGAGATGATCAACGGCGTGCGCGCTTCGTCGACCAGGATCGAGTCGACTTCGTCGACGATCGCGAAGAAGTGACCGCGCTGCACCATCTGGGCGCGCTCGTATTTCATGTTGTCGCGCAGATAGTCGAAGCCGAGTTCGTTGTTGGTCGCGTAGGTGACGTCGCACGCATAGGCGTCGCGGCGCTGTTCGTCGGTCAGCCCGTGGATGATGACGCCGGTCGTCAAACCGAGGAAGCCGTAGATGCGGCCCATCATGCCGGCGTCACGCTGGGCGAGGTAGTCGTTGACGGTGACCACATGCACGCCCTTGCCGGCCACGGCGTTCAGGTAGACGGGCAGCGTCGCGACGAGCGTCTTGCCTTCGCCGGTCTTCATCTCGGCGATGGCGCGCTCGTGCAGGATCATCCCGCCGATGAGCTGGACGTCGAAGGGGCGCAGGCCGAGGACGCGGCGCGCCGCCTCCCGCACGACCGCGAAGGCCGGCACGAGGATGTCGTCGAGGGTCTTGCCTTCGCCGAGCTCCCGGCGAAATTCCGCCGTCTTTGCAGCAAGCGCTTCGTCGCTCAGCGCTTTCATTTCGGCTTCGAGAGCGTTGATCGCATCCACCCGACCCTGGTAGCCGCGGACGCGGCGATCGTTGGCAGAACCAAACAACTTGCGGGCAAGGCCGCCGAGACTGACCATCCGAATGGTCCTTTCCTTATTTATCGCCCTGGGGGTTTCAGGTTCCGGTTCGAAAAACCGTCTGACGCCGTGAAACGCCCGGAAACTGTTCTGGACGCGAGGTTGCGTGACAGATAAGAGGGGGGTCGGATTATGTCAACGCACTTGCGCGGCCGGACGGCTACAGAACCGCCATATTGTGGTGTTGTGCAGCCCTCTCGAAGGGCCGGAGCCAATCGCGCTGGCGGCCAATGGTGAAAGGTTAGAATCATGTCTAGATACAAGACCCTGGCGGCAGCGGCACTGATCGCGATGATGGCGGCAGGCGTTGCCCGCGCCGAAGGGACCGATCCGGTCATCGCGAAGGTCGGCGACCAGGAAATTCGCCAGTCGGAGCTGGACCTCGCGATCACCAGCCTCGATCCGCAGCTCCAACGGATGCCGGAGGAGCAGAAGCGCGCCGCGGCCCTTTCCGCCGTCATCGACGTCAAGCTGCTCGTCAAGGATGCCGAGAAGGAAGGTCTGCAGAACGACGCGACGTTCAAGCAGCGCGTCGCCTTCCTGACCGAGCGTGAACTTCACAACGCCTTCTTCAAGAAGCACGTCGTTGATGCGGTGACGAAGGAAGAGGTGAAGGCGCGCTACGATAAGGAAATCGCAGCCATTCCGGCTCAGGAAGAGGTGAAGGCGCGCCACATCCTCGTCAAGACCGAGGACGAGGCCAAGGCGATCATCAAGGAATTGGACGCGGGCAAGAGCTTCGTCGAACTCGCCAAGGCCAAGTCCACCGACCCGAACAAGGAAGATGGCGGCGACCTCGGCTACTTCACCAAGGGCCGGATGGTCCCGGAATTCGAGACGGCTGCTTTCGCGCTCGAGAAAGGCGCCTATACCAAGACGCCGGTCAAGTCCCAGTTCGGCTTCCATGTGATCCTGGTCGAAGACAAGCGCCCGCAGGCGCCGCCGGCGCTTGAACAGGTCGAGCCCCAGGTTCGCCAGCTCGTCATGCGCGACAAGTACCTTGCGCTGCTGGATACCGCAAAAAAGGCGACCGGCGTGGAGATTTCCGATCCGGAACTGAAGAAGGCCTATGACGAGGCCGGTAAGGCGCGCGAAGTCCAATAAGTTCGCCGCGCCGGAGCGGAGTGGAGGCCTGCGTCGCCGTCCCCGCTCACTGTAGATGAAAGATCGGGATGCCCGGCGGCTGAATGCCGTTCGGGCATTTCTCGCACCACCTAGAGCGGGATGCGGAAAGGTGTGAGCGGTTTTCCGCCCGCATGCCGCTCTAAATCACTAGATCGATCACATCGTGATCCACGACTTTCAAACAGGGTTCGCCATGTCCGGTT
Organism: Sinorhizobium fredii USDA 257; assembly: GCF_000265205.3. Classification (NCBI taxonomy): domain Bacteria; kingdom Pseudomonadati; phylum Pseudomonadota; class Alphaproteobacteria; order Hyphomicrobiales; family Rhizobiaceae; genus Ensifer; species Ensifer fredii. The sequence goes on along the minus strand of NC_018000.1, from coordinate 5,225,598 downwards.
CCGTTTCTCCGCTTGCTCCGAAAACCTTTACCGAAATTCCGGCTCTTCGCGGTGTGCGCATGGCGACCGCCGCCGCCGGGATCAAGTACAAGAACCGCACGGACGTGCTGATGATGGTGTTCGACCAGCCTGCGGCGGTCGCCGGTGTCTTCACCCGCTCGAAATGCCCGTCGGCCCCTGTCGACTTCTGCCGCAAGAACCTTCCCGGCGGCCGTGCGCGCGCCGTCGTCGTCAATTCGGGCAATGCCAATGCCTTCACCGGCAAGAAGGGAAGGGAAGCGACCGAGCTCACCGCGCAATCCGCGGCCAGGGCGGTCGGCTGCAGCGAAGACGAGATCTTCCTGGCGTCGACGGGGGTGATCGGCGAGCCGCTCGATGCCACCAAGTTCGCCGGCGTGCTCGACGGCCTTGCGGTGTCGGGCACAGAGGACTTCTGGTTCGAGGCGGCCAAGGCGATCATGACCACCGACACCTATCCGAAGGTTGCGACACGCAGCGCCGAGATCGGCGGCGTCAAGGTGACGATCAATGGCATCGCCAAGGGTGCGGGCATGATCGCGCCGGACATGGCGACCATGCTTTCCTTCGTGGTGACCGACGCCGATATTGCGCCGGCTGCGCTTCAGGCGCTGCTTTCGGCCGGCGTCGGCCCGAGCTTCAATTCCGTGACGGTCGACAGCGATACGTCCACCTCCGACACGCTGATGCTATTTGCGACCGGCGCCGCGGCAATGGACGGTCAGGCGAGGGTCGAGGATGCGGGCGATCCGCGGCTTCAATCCTTCCGCCCGGCGCTCAACGACTTGCTGCGCGAACTGGCACTGCAGGTGGTGCGCGACGGCGAAGGCGCGCGCAAGATGGTGGAAGTGACCGTCGAGGGCGCCGAGAACGACGCTGCCGCCAAGCGCATCGCCCTTTCGATAGCCAATTCGCCGCTCGTCAAGACGGCTGTTGCCGGCGAGGACGCGAACTGGGGCCGGGTGGTCATGGCCGTCGGCAAGTCCGGCGAGATGGCCGAGCGCGACAGGCTGGCGATCTGGTTCGGCGACGTGCGCGTCGCCGTCGAGGGCGAGCGCGATCCGGCCTATTCGGAAGCGGCGGCGACCGCCGTGATGAAAGGCGAGGACATTCCGATCCGCGTCGATATCGGCCTCGGCCCTGGCCGCGCCACGGTCTATACCTGCGACCTCACCAAGGAATATGTTGAGATCAACGGCGACTACAGAAGCTGACGCGGGTCGCTTGCGGCATCGAGGCTACCGCATCTTTCCTTAAATCCTAGCCGATTTAAGGATAAATCATGCGGCAATTCAAAGCGCTACAGCGACCTTTGCGCGTCTGACAAGACGCGCGGCGCTGTAGGGAATATGACATCGAACGACAGACGGCCGCCGGTCGGCGGGGCGGTTGGAGCAAGCATGGTTGATCTTCCGAGTGTCCGGCGGCTCGAAGCGGTGGGTTTCCGCGCCTGGCCTGCGTCCACGGTCCTTTACGACGGCAGCTGGTTGATCCGGCTGACCGCCGGGCATTCCTCCAAGCGCCTGAATTCGATCAATCCGCTCGATCCGTCCGATTACCGCGACATTGGCACCCGGCTCGCGAAGGCGGCGCGGCGCTTTTCCGAACACGGCCGCCCGCTCACCGTCCGGCAGACGCCGCTCACGCCACCGCAACTCATCGCCTACATGGATGGCGAAGGCTGGACTTCCTTCAGCCACAGCCTGCTCATGGAACTCGATCTGACGCAGAGCGAACCCGGCGAGGGCATGGACCACCTGCCGATCAAGGACCTCGGTCGTTTCGTCGATGCCCGGATCCAGATCGGCAATGACGATCCGGCGATCAAGCCGGCACTGACCGAAATCATCACCGCGATCAAACCCGAATGCGGGCTGTTTCTCTTCGAGGATCGCGACATCGGGCCGACGGCCGTGTCGCTCGTCGTTCACGACAACGACCTTGCCGGCATCATGCAGTTCTCGGTCGCCGAGTCGGTCAGGCGCAGGGGCGTCGGCCGGGCGCTGCTCGACGCGTCGCTGCGCTGGGCGCGCCTGCGCGGCGCGAGAAAGGCCTGGCTGCAGGTGGAAGCCGCCAACGCGGCGGCCGTCGCGCTTTACCGCAAGGCCGGCTTCGCAGAGGTCTATCGTTACCTATATCGCGCACCGAGGGTGTAGAGCATGGACATGCAAAAGAAGAGGATCGTGCTCGTTGCAGCCTGCGCGCTGGTCGACTCGGACGGGCGCATTCTGCTGGCGCAACGGCCCGAGGGAAAGCCGCTTGCCGGTCTCTGGGAGTTCCCCGGCGGCAAGGTCGAGGCCGGCGAAACGCCGGAGGAGACGCTGATCCGCGAACTCGAAGAGGAACTTGGAATTCGCACAAAGGTCGCCTGCCTCGCGCCCCTGACCTTCGCGAGCCACAGCTACGACGATTTCCACCTCTTGATGCCGCTATACGTCTGCCGGCGCTACGAGGGATTTGCCGAGGGGCGCGAGGGCCAGTTGATCAAATGGGTACGCCCCAAGGCACTGCGCGATTATCCGATGCCGCCCGCGGACGAGCCGCTGATCCCGTTCCTGATGGACTTGCTTTAGAAGGATGGCGCAAGCTGGTTTCCGCAGCCTCCGGATTTATGAAATTTGGTGGCGATCGGGGGATAATCCGCCTGTGCGCGTTTCAATTCCCCTAAATTCTAAGATTTATTAATCAAAAGTTTATCACCCTCATCCACAATCGAGCCTATCAGTTTCGGCGCTCCGGTCTATCGGGCGGCGCCGGTTTCGAGCAGCTGTGGTGAGGTCGAAGCTTGGGAAGGGTGCTTCGCCCCGCTCTCTGAGATGTTTGTGAGGCTGGAATGGTGGACGAGGATTTCTGGAGGACAGTTCAGGACAAGGATCTGGTGGCGAGCCAGTCCCGCCGGACGGGCGTGCTCAATCTGTCGCTGCTGTTCGGAACGGCAGTGATCGCGCTGACGCTGATCCTGACGCCGATGCTTTCATCCAAGAGCGACAAGCGGATGCTCGCAAATACGCCGATCGACTACGACAATATTTCCACCGGCTCGATTCCCTCCGGCGGCACTGCGAAGCGTTACACCGTCCGCCGCAGCGTGCTTCAGGAAATGCCCGGCGCCGTCTGCATCATCGATGCAAACGGCAGCAAGAGCGGCTGCTGACCGGCAGTACGTCGCCTCGCTGCTGCGGTTGACCAATAGGGCGGTCGAGCCCGGCCGTCATCGAGGCGCATAGATGCAACGGTGCCTTGGAGGCCGCATGGAAAAGCTGAGACGCCTCGTCCGGAACCAAGACGGCGCCACGGCCGTGGAGTACGGCCTCATCGCAGCCCTGATATCCGTCGGCCTTCTCCTCGGTCTGGAGAGTTTCGGGGCCGGCCTCGAGGAAGTCCTGACCCATATCTCGAACACGATCGAAGCCGCCTAATAGGTCACAGGCGGATCACGACCGCTTTCCCGCACCCTTCAGCGGGTGCTCGCTTACCCCAAGCGCTTCCGACAGCCTCTGCTTCGCCGATCCCGGCTTCAGTGGCTTTTGCTGGCTTTCGTGCGGCGCCCAGCCCGAGACATAGATGATCGAGAAGGTCGCGCGGATCCGGCCATCCGGATCGGAGAAGCGTTCCGCATAGATTTCGGCCGCTCTCAGGAAGAAGCGCCGCGGCATCGGTCTGCGGCTGCGTGCCGCGAGCGGGTTGGTCATGCCCATAGCCCTCAGATCCCTAAGAAGCCCGAAGAGCGAATCGTAGCGAACCGTGTAGGTCTCGGCGTCGGCGACCGGCAGGGCGAATCCCGCACGCTGAAGAAGCGCGCCCATGTCGCGGACATCGGCAAACGGAACCACTCTCGGGCTTGCTCCACCGGTCAGTTCTGCCTCTGCCGCCAACAGGGATTCGCGAAGCTCCTGGAGCGTGCCGCTGCCCGGGATCGCGGCAAGGAACAGCCCGTCCGGCTTGAGGGCGCGACGCGCCTGAATGAAGACTCCAGGCGTATCGTTGGTGAGATGCAACGAGAGCGGCGAGACCAGCAGATTGAGAGACTGCGCTTCGGCCGGGATGCGCTCGAGCGGGGCGACGGTAACCGGAGCAGCGGCCGATCCGAAGCCTTCGTCCGTTTCCACCCGCTCGATGGTCTCGACCTTGCCCGTCTCGGCGAGACGCGCCGCCGTGGCGCCAGTATAGCCGTGCAGTTCCATCGCCTTGTCGAAATGCCGTTCCACCACGCTGACGCGCTCGGCGAGTTCCTGCGCCACGATATCGAGAAGGAAGGTCGCCTTGGCGTCGCCACCCTGCAGCGCGCGACGGCGGTGCGCCTCAACGAGGCTCTGGTCAAAGATGATTTCCACGATACTCTCTCCGAAATCACGGACGCAAAGAAACCCTGAAGGGGATAAAGTCAACCTTATGGAACGGGACGGTTGGAGAAATCGGGCGGAGCGCTGGAAATCGCTGATCAGGGAGATCGGAGCTGCGACGGTCAATCTCGTCTTTCCGCCGGTCTGCTGCGGTTGCGGACGGCTGACCGGCGATGCGCGTGCCGTCTGCCCCTCCTGTTGGGCGGGGCTACGCCTGATAGAGCGACCCTATTGCGAGGTCCTCGGTTCGCCTTTCGCCGTCGATCCGGGCTCGGGCGCCGTTTCTCCCCAAGCGATTGCCAATCCGCCGGTGTTCGACCGGTTGCGTTCCGTTTCCCTTCACGAGGGGATCGCCCGCGATCTGGTGCACGGCCTGAAATATCGCGACCGCACCGATCTCGCCTCGATGATGGCCGAATGGATGATCCGGGCCAGCGATGGCACAGTTGCGGCGGCCGATATGATCGTGCCGGTGCCGCTCCACGCTTTTCGGCTCTGGCGGCGGAAGTTCAACCAGTCGGCGGAGCTCGCTCGCTGCATCTCCGAACGCGCCGGCAAGCCCTATCGACCGGAGACGCTTCACCGTGTCAGACGTACCCGCCGGCAGGTCGGGCTCGCCGCGCGGGCACGCGAGGAGAATGTCCGCGGCGCCTTTGCCGTAGCCGAGAGCGCCAGGCCCGGCCTCGAGGGGAAACGCATCGTGCTCGTCGACGACGTCTATACGACGGGCGCAACGGTCTCGGCCGCGACCCGCGCGTTGAAGCGGGCGGGTGCTGGAGACGTTACGGTTTTGACCTTTGCAATGGCGATGCCCGAGCCTATATGACGAAAAAATGTCCGGCGACGATGCCGGTGAAGGAGCAGTTCGGAATCATGGCTTCGGTCGTTATTTATACGCGTCAGTTCTGTGGTTATTGCACGAGAGCGAAGAAGCTTCTGGAGAGCAAGGGCATCGATTTCGTCGAGCACGACGCGACCTATGACCCGTCGCTTCGCCAGACGATGATTGAAAGATCTAATGGCGGCAGGACCTTTCCGCAGATCTTCATCAACGACGTGCCCGTTGGCGGATGTGATGACCTGCATGCGCTCGATCGTGCCGGCAAGCTCGACGAGATGCTCGCCGCTTGAGTTGAGGTGAAGCGCGCAGTATCGCACGAAAGGCGGAAGGAATGATCTGGGTCGCGTCGACTGGTTCCTTTCCGCTGGGGAGAATATGGCAATGACGTTCAAGGCTGCAGCCGTCCAGATGTGTTCCGGCGTCGATCCCGCGAGGAACGTCGAAACGATGGCGAAGCTGGTGCGCGAAGCCGCGTTCCAAGGCGCCAGCTACATCCAGACGCCCGAAATGACCGGTGCCATCCAGCGCGACCGGTCGGGGCTGCGTTCGGTGCTGAGAGACGAAGCCGACGACCCCGTCGTCCAGGAGGCGGCGCATCTTGCCGGCGAGCTTGGCGTCTATCTTCATGTCGGTTCGACGCCGATCGGTCTTACAGATGGGAAGGTTGCCAATCGCGGTTTCCTGTTCGGGCCGGATGGGGAGAAGATCTGCGACTACGACAAGATCCACATGTTCGACGTGGATCTCGACAATGGCGAGAGCTGGCGCGAGAGTGCCGTCTATCGCCCCGGCGCCACCGCGCGCATGGTCGATCTTCCCTTCGCTAAGTTGGGTTTTGCGATCTGCTATGATGTCCGCTTTCCGGAGCTCTTCCGCCAGCAGGCGGTCGCCGGCGCGGAAATCATGTCGGTGCCGGCGGCCTTCACGCGCCAGACCGGCGAGGCACACTGGGAAGTCCTGCTCAGGGCGCGAGCCATCGAGAACGGCCTCTTCGTCGTCGCCGCTGCCCAGGCGGGGCAGCACGAGGACGGGCGGGAGACCTTCGGACATTCGATGATCATCGATCCCTGGGGCAGGGTGCTCGCCCAGGCCGGACCTGCCGGCGAAGCGGTCCTCGTCGCGGAGATCGACGTGGCGGCGGTGAATGGTGCGCGGGCGCGGATCCCCAATTTGAAGAACGCCCGCGATTTCGTCCTCGACGAAGTGGTCCCGACCGGCAAAGGAGGCGTTGCAGCTTGATCCGCTACAATCTCTCCTGCGACAATGGCCATGGTTTCGAAGGCTGGTTTTCGTCGAGCGACGACTTCGACCGACAGGCCAAAAGTCATCTCGTCACCTGTCCCGCCTGTGGTTCCGGCTCCGTCAGCAAGCAGTTGATGGCGCCCACCGTTTCCACGGCGCGCAAGAAGGAAGCCCGGCAGGCGCTTGTCATGGACCAAGCGCAGAAGGAGACGATCGCCAAGCTCAGGGACATGGTGAAAACGATCCGCGCCAACGCCGAAGACGTCGGCGAACGCTTTCCCGAAGAGGCCCGCAAGATCCACTACGGCGAGGCCGATCAACGCGGCTTGATCGGCAAGGCAACGGCGGAAGAGGCAACCGCGCTTCTCGAGGAAGGCATCGAGATCGCGCCGTTGCCGGTGCTTCCGGACGACACGAACTGAGCGCTGCGATGTCGCGAAAGACACGGCGAGTCACTTCGAAGCCCTACTCCACTATTTTCCAGTAGGAGTCCTTGCGGATCACATTGCCGTCGCGAAACGTGTAGAAGTCACAGCCTCGGACCTCCAGTCTTGTCCCTTCGCGGGTGGTACCCGTGAGAGTCCACTTCGAGATGCCGGTATCGGCAGTCGAATCCACGAAATGCTCGGCGTTGCCATAGTGGACATCCGGCAAGCCTTCAAAGCGTGTCGCCAGCGCTGCTCGTACGTCCCGTTTGCCCTCGAAACGAGAACCCCAAGGCTTGCTTCCCCTCGGCATTTCCAAGACACAATCGTCAGCAAAAAACGTCATGATGCGATCAAGATCATGCGCGTTGAAGGCCTCGCAGAGCTCTTTGAGTGTCGATCGAATGTCCATTCGTCCCGCCTCCGTTCGGTGGGAAACTGACATTTTACTCGTGCGCGCTCGATGTCCGAAGCAGGCCCCGGTCTATCCTGCTCTCACAGCGGCCGTCTGGCGACCATCATGTAGTTGACGTCCATGTCCTTCGACAGGTTCCACTGATTGGCGAGCGGGTTGAAGAACACGCCGGTGCGGTCGGTGACCTGCATGCCGCTCGCTTCGAGCGGCTTTTCCAGCTCTTCCGGGCGGACCAGCTTTTCGTATTGGTGGGTGCCGCGCGGCAGCCAACGCAGAACGTTCTCGGCAGCGAAAATGGCAAGTGCCGCAGCCTTCAGCGTGCGGTTGATGGTGGCGACGAACATCAGGCCGCCGGGCCGCACCATATGGGCACAGGTGGTCATGAAGAAATCGACATCGGCGACATGCTCGACCACTTCCATGTTGAGGACGATATCGAAGCTCTCGCCGGCTTCGGCGAGCGCTTCGGCGGTCACGGCGCGGTAGTCGACTTTGACGCCGCTGCCAGCCGCATGCGTCTTGGCGATGCCGATATTCTTTTCCGAGGCATCTGCACCCAGCACGTCCGCTCCCATACGCGCCATCGGCTCGGAAAGCAGCCCGCCGCCGCAGCCGATATCGAGAAGGCGCAGGCCGTTCAGTGGCTGCGGGCTCTTCGGATCGCGGCCGAACTGTTCGCACACCCTGTCGCGGACATAGGCGAGGCGGACCGGATTGAACTTATGCAGCGGGCGGAACTTGCCGGTCGGGTCCCACCATTCGGCCGCCATTGCCGAGAAGCGATCCACCTCGCTCTGATCGATGGTCGTGCGTGCCGTCTCGCTCATCGGAGCCTCCTCGTCCGGTTCGGGCGCGGGGCTGCCTGACCTGCCCGACTATCGCCCTGTCGATCGTGAAGTCGGACGATCGACAGGAGATGTCAAGGGGCGGCGGTGCGAACCGTTCAGGCCTTCGCAGGCTGGTAGTGCAGGATGACGACGCCGGACTTCAGCGGGCGGACATGGGTAAGCTCCAGCTCGGTGCGCTCGGGGACGTTCTGAAAGAGCGGCGTACCTTTGCCGAGCAGCACCGGATTGATGCCGAGACGGTATTCGTCGACCAATCCCTCGGCCGTGAGCGTCGCGACAAAATCGGCGCTGCCGAAGATGAAGATCGCGCCGCCATCGCGCCGCTTCAGGCGCTCGACCTCGGCAATGGCATCGCCGGCGACGAGCGTCGTGTTGTTCCAGTCGGCGCTCCCAAGCGTCTTCGAGAAAACGAATTTCTCGATGCCGTTCATGAAGGTGGCGATGTCGCCCTCGGCCGAGGGCCAATAGGCCGCCATCATCTCATAGGTCACTCGGCCGAAGAGCAGCGTGCCGGCCTCCAACTGGGTCTCGCCGATATAGGCGGCAAGCTCGTCTTCGAAGACGAACCAGTCGATGTCGTGTCCCGGTGCCTCGAACAATCCATCGACGCTGACCATGTCCCACATGATGACCTTGCGCATTGTCCATCCTCCCGTTGAGCGTGGCGGCTCGCTGCTGAACTGAGAATGGCAAAACTGAAGCACTTTCGCAAGTGGTTTCGTATTGAAATCACTTAGCAGGACTCGTTTGGTGCTAGTCTCAACTGCGAAATCGGTAGTGCAACGGGGGGCGAAGCAATGGCGGATGACCGGATCGGCTGGGCGGTGGAGATGCTTGCACCTAAGCCAGCCGAGCGCATTCTCGAGATCGGTTGCGGTCACGGCGTAGCGGCCACGATGGTTTGCGACCGGCTCATCGACGGCCGGATGTTAGCGATCGATCGCTCGGCGGCGATGATCGAAGCAGCGCGACGGCGGAATGCCGCCTTTGTGGCCGCCGGGCGCGCCGAATTTCAAGTTGCGGAACTCGCGCGGGCCGATTTCGGCAACGCTGTTTTCGACAAGGTTTTTGCTCTGCGTGTCGGTATTTTCGCCCGCGGCAACCCGGAACGCGAGCTTTCCGTGCTGCGTCGGCATTTGGCGCCGCAGGGACGGCTCTTTCTGTTTCACGACGAACCGACGCGTGGGGCGCGCGATCTTGTTGGCTGTCTCGAGGCGGGCTTGAGCCGCAATGGCTGGACGGTCCAAGCATGGATGACCCATGAGGCGAAGGGTTGCGACATCGCCTGCGTCGTCGCCGAGGCTCCGGGGCTCGCTATTTAAGTGTTTCGGCTCGCGAAGCCGCGCCGACCGCATCACCAGTTTCCATCCTGGAAGCCGTGCCCTCCTGACGCGCAAGACTTCCTCCGCCCTCCCATTGCACGCCGCCCGCTGATCCGCTAAGAGACGCCGCGACTTTCCGCTCCCCGAAGCGGTGGCTGGCCGATGTCCGAGAAGTCTCTGCTTTTTGATCGTCAGGCGCCGGCGGGAGTGCTGTCGGGCGCAGGCGCGAAACATGTTGGTACGGTAGAGGCGAAATGGCACGCATCGTGATGAAATTCGGCGGGACTTCCGTCGCAGATTTGAACCGCATCCACAATGTCGCCCGCCATGTGAAACGCGAAGTCGAGGCCGGCCACGAGGTTGCAGTCGTCGTTTCCGCGATGTCCGGCAAGACCAACGAACTGGTCGGCTGGGTCGAGAACATGCCGAAGGTGGCGGGCTCGAACGCGCCGTTCTACGACGCCCGCGAATATGATGCGGTTGTCGCCTCCGGCGAGCAGGTGACGTCCGGCCTGCTGGCCATTGCCCTGCAGTCGATGGGTATCAACGCCCGCTCCTGGCAGGGGTGGCAGCTCCCGGTCAAGACCGACAACACCCACGGGGCGGCGCGCATCCTCGACATCAACGGCGCCGACATCATCCGCCGCATGGGCGAGGGTCAGGTGGCCGTCGTCGCTGGTTTCCAGGGCCTCGGTCCGGATAATCGCCTCGCAACGCTCGGCCGCGGCGGTTCGGATACCTCCGCCGTCGCGATCGCCGCTGCCGTCAAGGCCGATCGCTGTGACATCTACACCGACGTCGATGGTGTCTATACGACCGACCCGCGCATCGAGCCGAAGGCGCGGCGATTGAAAAAGGTCGCGTTCGAGGAAATGCTGGAAATGGCCTCCCTCGGCGCCAAGGTCTTGCAGGTGCGCTCGGTCGAGCTCGCCATGGTGCACAAGGTGCGTACCTTCGTGCGCTCTTCTTTCGAGGATCCCGATGCGCCGGGCATGGGTGACCTTCTGAACCCGCCCGGAACGCTGATTTGTGATGAGGATGAGATCGTGGAACAGGAAGTCGTAACCGGCATCGCCTACGCCAAGGATGAAGCCCAGATCTCGCTGCGCCGCCTGGCCGACCGGCCCGGCGTTTCCGCCGCGATCTTCGGGCCGCTCGCCGAAGCGCATATCAACGTCGATATGATCGTCCAGAACATTTCCGAGGACGGCTCCAAGACGGACATGACCTTCACCGTGCCGTCCGGAGACGTCAACAAGGCGCTGAAGGTGCTCTCCGACAACAAGGAGAAGATCGGCTACGACGTCGTCCAGTCGGAATCCGGCCTCGTCAAGGTCTCGGTCATCGGCATCGGCATGCGCAGCCATGCAGGCGTTGCCGCCTCCGCCTTCCGCGCGCTTGCCGACAAGGGCATCAACATCAAGGCGATCACCACCTCCGAGATCAAGATTTCCATCCTGATCGACGGACCATATGCGGAATTGGCGGTTCGCACTTTGCATTCCGCCTACGGTCTGGATAAGAGTTAGACAGCAGGCGTTCGTTTGGGGATTCGCAGCCGGGAAAGGTCGCGCCTCCCGTCACGTGCCGTCGTATATTCTTATTCGGGAGACCCTACGCGATGAGAGACCTTTCCGCGGGTCCGCGCGTTCTCCTCAAGCGGTTGCGCGAGCTCATGGCGGAACCGCTCGAGCCGCAGGAGCGCCTTGACCGGATCGTGCGCCAGATCGCGCAGAACATGGTCGCGGAAGTGTGCTCGGTCTACGTGCTGCGCTCCGACGGCGTGCTTGAGCTCTACGCGACCGAAGGTCTGAACAAGACCGCGGTGCACCTGGCACAACTGAAGATGGGGCAGGGCCTCGTCGGCACGATCGCCGCCTCGGCGCGCCCTCTCAATCTCTCCGACGCGCAGGCGCATCCCGCCTTCACCTATCTTCCGGAGACCGGCGAAGAGATCTACCACTCGTTCCTCGGCGTGCCGATCCTGCGCACCGGCCGCGCACTCGGCGTTCTCGTCGTGCAGAACAAGGCGATGCGCAACTATCGCGAGGACGAGGTCGAGGCGCTCGAGACGACCGCCATGGTGCTTGCCGAGATGGTCGCGACCGGCGAGCTCAAGAAGATCACCAAGCCCGGATTGGAACTCGATCTATCGCGCCCCGTCTCGATCGACGGCAACAGCTATGGCGAAGGCATCGGCCTCGGCTATGTGGTGCTGCACGAGCCGAGGATCGTCGTTACCAACCTGCTCAACGAAGATACGGAGCACGAACTGCAGCGCCTCGCCGAGGCGCTCGGGTCGCTGCGCATCTCGATCGACGACATGCTGTCGAGGCGCGACGTGTCGATGGAGGGCGAGCACCGCGCCGTGCTCGAAACCTACCGCATGTTCGCCCATGACCGCGGCTGGGTGAGAAAGCTCGAGGAAGCGATCCGCAACGGCCTGACGGCGGAGGCGGCGGTCGAGCGGGTGCAAAGCGAGACGAAGGCGCGAATGATCCGCCTGACGGACCCTTATCTCCGCGAGCGGATGCACGATTTCGACGACCTCGCCAATCGGCTGCTGCGCCAGCTCTCCGGCTACGGCGCCAAGTTGTCGGCGGCCGACTTCCCGAACGACGCGATCATCGTGGCGCGCGCCATGGGTGCCGCCGAATTGCTCGACTATCCGCGCGAGAACGTCCGCGGCCTCGTGCTGGAGGAGGGCGCCGTCACCAGCCATGTGGTGATCGTCGCACGCGCCATGGGCATTCCGGTCGTCGGCCAGGCGGCGGGCGCCGTGGCGCTTGCCGAAAACCGCGACGCGATCATCGTCGATGGCGACGACGCGAAGGTGCATTTGCGGCCGGTCGCCGACCTGCAGCGGTCCTATGAGGAAAAGGTGCGCTTCCGCGCCCGCCGCCAGGCGCAGTTCAGGGCGCTGAAGGACGTCGAGCCGCTGACGAAGGACGGCAAGCGCATCACCCTGCAGATGAATGCCGGGCTTTTGGTCGATCTGCCGCATCTCAACGAAGCAGGCGCCGAAGGCATCGGTCTCTTCCGCACCGAGCTGCAGTTCATGATCGCCTCGACCATGCCGAAGGCGGAGGAACAGGAAGCCTTCTACCGCAATGTTCTGAAACAGACGGGCGGCAAGCCGGTGACCTTCCGCACGCTCGACATCGGCGGCGACAAGGTCGTTCCCTATTTCCGCGCGGCAGAGGAGGAAAATCCGGCGCTCGGCTGGCGCGCCATCCGGCTTTCGCTCGACCGGCCGGGTCTGCTGCGTACCCAGTTCCGGGCGATGCTGCGCGCAGCCGCCGGCGCCGAGTTCAAGCTGATGCTGCCGATGGTGACGGAGGTGGCGGAGCTCAAGGTCGCGCGCGAGCTTTTGCAGAAGGAGATCGAGCGGCAGTCGAAGCTCGGCGAGCAATTGCCGCGCAAACTGCAGTTCGGGGCGATGCTGGAGGTCCCGGCTCTGCTCTGGCAGCTCGACGAGCTGATGGCCGAGGTAGATTTCGTTTCGGTCGGCTCGAATGATCTCTTCCAGTTCGCCATGGCGGTCGATCGTGGCAATGCGCGCGTTTCCGATCGTTTCGACATTCTCGGCCGTCCGTTCTTGAGAATGCTGCGTGACATCGTGCGCGCCGGCGAACGCAACGGCACGCCGGTGACGCTTTGCGGGGAGATGGCGAGCAAACCGCTTTCGGCCATGGCGCTGCTCGGGATAGGCTTCCGGTCGGTCTCCATGTCGCCGACCGCCGTCGGTCCGGTCAAGGCCATGCTGCTCGCGCTCGATGCGGACAAGCTGGCCGAAGTCCTGAACGCGGCCCTGGACGACGTAAAATCCGAGGCGCCAGTCCGCCAGCTTCTGGTCGATTTCGCGGCGGCCAACGGCATACCGGTATAGATTGACTGAGAGCGTCGTTGTCCTCGTCCGGACCAGGCTCGGACGAGGCGGACGCATTTGGAACGACACGTGTTTGGGGTGAGAGTTGGCAAAGCTTCCTGTTGAAAAGATGCGCGAGCTCGAACGGCGATTCGCAGAGATCGAGGCGCGGATGTCCGAAGGCCCCGCCGCCGATGTCTATGTGAAGCTCGCATCCGAATATTCCGAGCTTCAGCCGGTCGTGACGAAGATTCGCGCCTATGAGAAGGCGGGGGCCGAGCTTGCCGATATCGAGATCATGCTCGCCGACCGCGATACGGACAAGGAGATGCGCGACCTCGCGGACATGGAAAAACCCGAGGTGGAGGAGCGGATCGAGGCGCTCGAGCAGGAGATCCAAATCCTGCTCTTGCCGAAGGACGCGGCCGACGAAAAGAGCGCAATCCTCGAAATCCGTGCCGGCACCGGCGGCTCGGAAGCGGCGCTCTTTGCCGGCGACCTTTTCCGCATGTACGAGCGCTATGCCGCGAGCAGGGGCTGGCGGGTCGAAGTGCTCTCGGCGAGCGAGGGGGAGGCCGGAGGCTACAAGGAAATCATTGCGACGGTTTCCGGGCGCGGCGTGTTCTCCCGACTGAAGTTCGAGTCCGGCGTCCACCGGGTGCAGCGCGTGCCGGAGACGGAAGCGAGCGGCCGCATTCACACGTCGGCGGCGACTGTTGCCGTCCTGCCGGAGGCGGAGGAGATCGACATCGAGGTCCGCCCCGAGGATATCCGCATTGATACGATGCGCTCTTCGGGAGCGGGCGGTCAGCACGTCAACACCACCGATTCGGCGGTCCGCATCACCCATCTTCCGACCGGCATCGTCGTCACCAGCTCGGAAAAGTCGCAGCACCAGAACCGCGCCAAGGCCATGCAGGTGCTGCGCTCGCGGCTCTTTGACATGGAGCGTCAACGCGCCGATAGCGAACGGTCCGCCGACCGCAAGAGCCAGGTGGGATCCGGCGACCGTTCGGAGCGCATCCGCACCTATAATTTCCCGCAGGGCCGCCTGACCGACCACCGCATCAACCTGACGCTCTACAAGCTCGAGCGGATGATGGAGGGCGAAATCGACGAGGTCGTCGACGCCTTGCTCGCGGACCACCAGGCAAGCCAACTCGCCCTTCTCGGCGAACGGCAGAATTGAGCGGGCGATGTCCGAGACACTGGACAGGCTGCTTGCCGAGAGCCGCGACCGGTTGAAGGCAGCCGGCCTCGACGGAGCTGCGGTCGATGCCCGCCACCTGATCTCCGGTCTCCTCGGCCTGTCGCTCGCCGGCCTGATGGCGCGGGGAGGGGAGCCGGTCAGCCCGGCAGATGCAGCGCGTATCCGTGCTGCCGTCGAGCGCCGCGTGGCGCGCGAGCCGGTCTATCGCATCCTCGGCGAGCGCGAGTTCCATGGACTGACCTTCACGCTTTCGAAAGAAACGCTGGAACCGCGGCCAGATACCGAAACGCTCGTCGATTGCCTGATACCCCACGTGCGTCGGATTGCCGCGAGCAAAGGAAGCTGCCGGCTCATCGATCTCGGAACAGGCACCGGGGCGATTTGCCTCGCTCTTCTCGCCGCGGTACTTGACGCGCGGGGCCTCGGTACCGATATATCGGAAGACGCCTTGGCGACGGCACGCGAAAACGCGAAGAGGAACGGGCTCGCCGAACGGTTCCAGAGCCATCGAAGCGACTGGTTCGAGGCAGTGGAAGGGCGGTTCGACATCATCGTCTCAAATCCGCCGTATATCCGTTCCAATGTGGTAGCTGAGCTCGAGCCGGAAGTGAGATACTACGATCCGGCAGCCGCCTTGGATGGCGGCAATGACGGGCTTGATGCCTACCGTGCCATCGCTCTTCACGCCGGACGACACCTTGAACCGGACGGCGTAATAGGCTTGGAAATCGGTTTCGACCAAAAGCAGGCTGTAGCGGCGCTCTTCGAGACGCAGGGCTTTTGCTTGCTTGAGAGTTCGAAGGACTTCGGCGGCAACGACCGAGTCCTGATATTCGGGCAGGACGTTGAACGCAGCAACGACCGTTGAAAAAATGCTGCACTCGCGCTTCTCTTTTCTCGAAGAGCAAAGAAAGGGCTTGGAATCCCCAAGGAAGCCGGCTAGTTTGCGCCCACGCACTGGGCAGAAGGTCATGGACCAAAGATTCGTTCCAGTATGACCTGGCCGCGGGGGTTGCTCTCAAGAAAGAGTTGCTAGGGTTCGACAGTGCCTTGTGCGGGTATCTGTTAATTTGACGTCAGCCGGCGCCGGGATCGCAAACAGGCGGTCTGCCGTGGCGCGTGTTTTCTCGGGCGCGGACAATCCGGCCGGGATCGGAACATATGATCATCATTAGCAAGAAAATTCAGGTGAATGGACTATGAGGCCAGGACAGCAGAACAAGCGCGGCCGTGGGCGGAATAACAACAACGGAAGCAACAACAACAACAATAACAACAACAACCGCAAGGGATCCAATCCCTTGACGCGGACCTACGACAGCTCCGGCCCGGACGTGAAAATTCGCGGTACCGCCCAGCATATCGCCGAGAAATATTCAGCGCTTGCGCGCGACGCCCAGAGTTCCGGCGATCGTGTGATGGCAGAAAACTATCTGCAGCATGCCGAGCACTATAACCGCATCATTGCGGCGGCACAGGCGCAGATGCAGGAGCGCTTCCAGCGCGAAGAACGCCAGGACTACCAGGACCGCGATAGCGATCGCGACCAGGACGATCTGGATCAGGGCTATGGCGAGCCGACTCCGGTCGCCGCTGCGCCTGTTGCGGCGGCGGCACCGAGCGAGCCGCAACCGGTTATCGACGGCTCCGGCCCGCAGCCGGTGATCGAAGGCGTGCCCGCCGAAGTCGCGATGGACGAGGAAACGTCGGCGGCTTCCGGTCGCTCGGCAACGCGCCGCCGCTCTGCATCCCGGCCGCGTCGCCAGCCGCGCCGCAATGGCGCGGACGAGCCTGCGGCTGAAGGCCAGCCTGCCGGCGACGCTGCGGCTCTGGCGGCATCGGAATAGGCGCTACGTAGATCCTCGAGCTCTTTCAATCTGTAAGCCCGGCCCAACGGCCGGGCTTCTTGCATCGGTCAAATGCCTGCCCCTGGCTCGCTCGCCCCAACCGGCGTCCCCTTGTATCCGAGAGTTTTCGCCGAAGGCCGCCTTCGGTTACCCTTTAATTTCCAAAAATATCGCCCCATATTCGCTTCGAAGGCTCGATTCCGCGCAATGCGAGGACGAGACGAGATGACAGGCTTGCCGAATGCGGGAGCCTGATCCTGAAATGCCGGCCAGTGCCACGACGATGGGCTAGCCGGGCTATGGAGGTGAGCATGAATATCGAGAAATATTCCGAGCGCGTCCGGGGCTTCCTGCAATCCGCGCAGACCTATGCCTTGGCCGAAGGACACCAGCAATTCACGCCGGAACACGTCCTCAAGGTATTGCTCGACGACGATCAAGGCATGGCGGCTTCGCTTATCGAACGCGCCGGCGGCGATGCCCGCGAGGCGCGTGCCGGCACGGCCGCGGCCCTGGCCAAGCTTCCGAAAGTGACGGGCGGCAGTGGATCCGTCTATCTGTCGCAGCCGCTCGCCAAGGTTTTCACTGCTGCGGAAGAGGCGGCCAAGAAAGCCGGCGACAGCTTCGTGACCGTCGAGCGCCTGCTTCTGGCGCTTGCGATCGAAGGCTCGGCCGCGACGGCATCGATCCTGACCAAAGCGGGCGTCACCCCGACGAAGCTCAACCAGATCATCAATGAGATCCGCAAGGGCCGGACAGCCGATAGCGCCAATGCCGAGCAGGGCTTCGATTCGCTGAAGAAATACGCGCGCGACCTCACCGAGGAAGCGCGGGACGGCAAGCTCGACCCGGTGATCGGCCGCGACGACGAAATCCGCCGCACGATCCAGGTGCTGTCGCGCCGCACCAAGAACAATCCGGTGCTGATCGGTGAGCCGGGCGTCGGCAAGACGGCGATCGCCGAAGGCCTGGCGCTGAGGATCGTCGATGGCGACGTGCCGGAGAGCCTCAAGGACAAGCGGCTGATGGCCCTCGACATGGGCGCGCTGATTGCCGGTGCGAAGTACCGCGGTGAGTTCGAAGAGCGGCTCAAGGCGGTGCTCAACGAGGTGCGTGCCGAGGAGGGCGAGATCATCCTCTTCATCGACGAAATGCATACGCTGGTCGGCGCCGGCAAGGCGGACGGGGCGATGGACGCTTCGAACCTCCTGAAGCCTGCGCTGGCGCGCGGCGAGTTGCACTGCGTCGGTGCGACGACGCTCGACGAATACCGCAAGCATGTCGAGAAGGATGCGGCGCTTGCCCGCCGGTTCCAGCCGGTAATGGTCGAGGAGCCGACGGTCGAGGACACGATCTCGATCCTGCGCGGCCTCAAGGAAAAATACGAGCAGCACCACAAAGTGCGGATCTCCGATTCCGCCCTGGTCGCCGCGGCGACCCTTTCCAACCGCTACATCACCGACCGTTTCCTGCCCGACAAGGCAATCGACCTCATGGACGAGGCGGCGTCACGGCTCAGGATGCAGGTCGATTCCAAGCCGGAGGAACTCGACGAGCTCGACCGGCGTGTCATCCAGCTGAAGATCGAGCGCGAGGCTCTGAAGAAGGAGACCGACGTCTCGTCAAAGGACCGTCTTGAGAAGCTGGAGCTCGACCTTGCGACGCTTGAGGAGCAGGCGGCGACGCTGACGGCCCGCTGGCAGGCGGAGAAGCATAAGCTCGGCCGGGCGGCCGACCTCAAGAAGCAGCTCGACGAGGCGCGCAACGAGCTGCAGATCGTCCAGCGCAAGGGTGAATTCCAGCGGGCCGGCGAGCTTGCCTATGGCGTCATCCCGAATCTCGAGAAGGAGCTTGCCGAGGCAGAGAGCCGTGACGCCTCGAGCGACAATGCCATGGTGCAGGAGGTCGTCACGCCCGACAACATCGCCCATATCGTCTCGCGCTGGACCGGCATTCCGGTCGACAAGATGCTCGAAGGCGAGCGCGAAAAGCTGCTCAGGATGGAAGACGAGCTGGCGAAATGGGTCGTCGGCCAAGGCGATGCCGTCCAGGCGGTATCCCGTGCCGTCCGCCGCGGCCGCGCGGGCCTTCAGGACCCGAATCGGCCGATCGGCTCGTTCATCTTCCTCGGCCCCACTGGCGTCGGCAAGACGGAGCTTACCAAGGCGCTCGCGCGCTTCCTGTTCGACGACGAGACGGCACTGATGCGGATCGACATGTCGGAATACATGGAGAAGCACTCGGTCGCCCGGCTGATCGGCGCGCCTCCCGGCTATGTCGGCTACGAGGAGGGCGGTGCCCTGACCGAGTCCGTCCGGCGGCGGCCCTATCAGGTCGTGCTGTTCGACGAGATCGAGAAGGCACACCCGGATGTCTTCAACGTGCTCCTGCAGGTCCTAGACGATGGCCGTCTGACCGATGGTCAGGGACGCACCGTCGACTTCAAGAACACGATGATCATCATGACGTCGAATCTCGGCGCCGAATACCTGACCGGGCTCGGCGAGAACGAGGACAGCGACGCGGTCCGCGACCAGGTGATGGAGGTGGTGCGGGCCGCCTTCCGCCCGGAATTCCTGAACCGCGTCGACGAGATAATCCTGTTCCACCGGCTGCGTCGGTCGGAAATGGGCGCGATCGTCGATATCCAGCTCGGACGGCTGCGCAAGCTGCTCGGCGAGAGGAAGATCACCCTGGAACTCGAGGACGAGGCGCGGGCTTTCCTTGCCGACAAGGGCTACGACCCGGCCTATGGTGCGCGGCCGCTGAAGCGGGCGATCCAGAAATATCTGCAGGACCCGCTGGCGGAGAAGATGCTGCAGGGCGAGTTCCCGGACGGATCGGCGATCAAGATCGTTGCCGGTTCCGACCGGCTGAACTTCAAGCGTGGCACGGCTACCGCCAAGGCCGCGTAATCCCGTCTCCAGAAACGCGAAGAGGCCGCCGTCAAACGGCGGCCTTTTCGTGTCTGGAAAGACCTACTGGCTTGCAACCTCGCTCGGGTCGTCCTTGCCGAGCAGTTCGTCGATACGCTCGCGCTCCGTCTCGAACTTCGCGAGCACCTCGCCGGACAGCGACTTGCCGCCCGGCAGGCGGATGCGCAACGGGTCGACCTTGTTGCCGTTGACGATCAGCTCGTAGTGGAGATGCGGGCCGGTCGACAGACCGGTCGTCCCGACCCAGCCGATCACCTGGCCCTGCACGACTTTTGTCCCCGGCTTGACGTTCTTGGCGATGGCGCTCTGGTGGTTGTAGGACGACACGTAACCATTGGCGTGGCGGACCAGCGTCTGGTTCCCGTAGCCGCCGGAGTCCCAGCCTGCCTTTTCGACGACGCCGTTGCCGGCGGCGATGATCGGCGTACCGCGCGGCGCCGACCAGTCGACGCCGGTATGCATGCGCGAGAAACCGAGGATCGGGTGGCGGCGCATGCCGAAGCCGGAACGGAAGTGGCCGTTCGGAACCGGATTGCGCAACAGGAACTGGCGGATGCTCTTGCCGTCCTCGTTGAAATAATCGATCGAATTGTCGTCGGGGTCCTGGAAGCGGTAGAACCGCGTTTCGGCATCGCCGAACTTGGCATCGACGTAGAGAAGTTCGGACTCCTCCGTCGCCTGCCCGCTCTCATCGGTGACCGAGAAGAAGGCTTCCAGCGAATCCGTCGGCTTGAGCTGCGCCTGGAAGTCGACATTGCTCGCCAGCAGCTTGACGATCAGCGAGATCATCTCGGCGTTCATGCCGTAGGAGAGGGCGGCCCGATAGATGCCGTCATAGACGCGCGGCAGATCGTGACCGCTGGTTACGACCGGCGTTCCGGTATCGTCAAAGGCAGTGGCGACGGCATCGAGCTTGGGGGGCTCGGCTCCGGGTACGAAACGACCGCGATCGTCGACCGCCATCGTCAGCACGTGCCGGTTGCGCGAATAGATTGTCGCCCGGACGATCCTGGCTTCCTCGCCCTTCTGGATGATGCCGATGCGCAGCACATCACCGGGGCCAAGTTCCTTGGCACCAAGCGACGCTTCGATATAACCGGCTGCGTCCTCGGCCTGGGCCTTGGCGTAGCCCGCATTCACGAGCACTGTGGCGATCGGCGTGGCACGGCGCACCGGGATGACGTCGTCGGCATATTCGGTGCTCTGCTCGGTGATGGTCTCGTGGGTCGAGACGGTCATGTTCTCCTCGACGATCCGAGCCGAGAGGCCTTGGATCAAGTCGA